>CAVHWW010000108.1:0-8515 GCA_963639715.1 Acutalibacteraceae bacterium | reverse complement strand
AACCCTGGACCTTGGGATTAAGAGTCCCCTGCTCTACCAGCTGAGCTAACGATCCAAATTGAATGGTGGATCGTCAGGGGTTCGAACCCTGGACCTTGGGATTAAGAGTCCCCTGCTCTACCAGCTGAGCTAACGATCCGTATATGTATGCCGCCGAAGCGGCTGGGAAATGCAAATGGTGGATCGTCAGGGACTCGAACCCTGGACCTTGGGATTAAGAGTCCCCTGCTCTACCAGCTGAGCTAACGATCCATGCAAGCTAAAAGATGGGGTGGGTGAAGGGGTTCGAACCCTCGACCTACGGAGCCACGGTCCGTCGCTCTGCCAACTGAGCTACACCCACCATCGCGCCACGTCTTTAAGCAGCTCGTCTATTATGCACACCATCCGGCCGCGGGGCAAGCAGAAATTTGAGATTTTTCGAATTCATCTCGTTTCCGCAGGTAGCAAGAACAAAAAGGCCAGATCCCCGATTGGGAACCTGGCCCCTAGCCCTCATGGTGCGCCCTGAGCGATTCGAACGCTCGACCGTCGGATTAGAAGTCCGGTGCTCTATCCAGCTGAGCTAAGGGCGCAAGTGTAAACGCCATTCTAGCAAAGCGACACGACCGCGTCACTGAAGGCCAGACGCAGCTTCTCGCAGCCAGGCACCGCTAGCCTGAGGCGGCGCTATCCAACCCGCTCACCGCAAACGTTCCGAGGCCCTTGCTCCCAGATACTCGCCCACCCCAAAGGCATCCATCGGGCCTCAGCTGCGCCCTAGGCCCCTCAGACGGCCAGAAAGAGCGGCCCGCCCCATACAGGGCTGGACCGCTCTAGAACGTCAAGCTATAACGCCACCTGTGGGGGCCTCTCTAGAGAAGCAGCTCGGCAATCTGGACGGCGTTGGTGGCGGCACCCTTGCGGATCTGGTCGCCACAGCACCAGAAGGTGATGCCGCAACCCTCGTTGGGGTTGGAGATGTCCTTGCGGATGCGACCGACCCACACGAGGTCCTGATCGCTCGTGTAGAGCGGCATCGGGAAGCGGTCAGCGGCGTTCTCGGCGCCCAGGTCGTCCACGAGCTTCACGCCGGGGGCGCTGGCAAGAGCCTCACGGGCGGCCTCGAGCGAGACGGGGTTCTCGAACTCGAGCGTCACGCTCTCGGAGTGGGAGCGCAGCACGGGCACGCGCACGCAGGTGCAGTTCACGCGCAGCTCGGGCAGGTGCATGATCTTGCGGCCCTCGTTTTGCATCTTCATCTCCTCGGAGGTGAAGCCTTCGAACTTCTCGCCGCCAATCTGCGGGATGAGGTTGCTCGCCAGCTGGTCGGCAAAGGCCGTGGGCTCAGGCATCTGCTCGCCGCGGCCAAGGGCCTCAAGCTCGCTCTGCAGCTCGGCCATGCCGGGCACGCCGGCACCAGAGGCCGCCTGGTAGGTGGAGACGACCATGCGCGTCACGTGGCCCAGCTTGTGCAGCGGCCAGGTGGGCACGAGACCGATGATCGTGGCGCAGTTGGGGTTGGCGATGAGGCCCTTGTTCCAGGCCACGTCCTCGGGGTTAATCTCAGGCACCACGAGCGGCACGTCGGCGTCGAGACGGAAGGCGTGGGAGTTGTCCACCACGGTGGCTCCACGGCGCACCGCCTCGGGCAGAAGCTCCTTGGCCGTGGCGTCGCCGGCGGCACCGAGCACGATGTCCATGCCCTCAAAGGCCTCGGGAGTGGCCTCCACGACCTCCACCTCACGGCCGTTCCAGGCGACCTTCTTGCCGGCGGAACGGGCGCTCGCGAGCAGACGTAGCTCCCCCACCGGGAAGTTGCGCTCCGCCAGGCACTCGAGCATCTGGGTGCCAACGGCGCCGGTGGCACCAAGGATTGCGACGTTCTTCGTCTCTGCCATGTTCTACTCCTCGTCCAGGAAGGCGTCGTAGACGGCGCGGATGGTCTTCTCGAAGTCAGCGTTGTTCACGCCGAAGATGATGTTGATCTCTTGCGAGCTCTGGGTGATGAGGCGGATGTTGATGCCCTTGGAACCAAGCTCGTTGAACAGGCGGCCCGAGGTGCCGGGGCGGTTGGACATGTTGCGGCCCACCACGCTGATGAGGGCGAGCTCGTCGATGACCTTGACCTCGTCGGGCTTCAGCTCGCGCTGGATGTCGGCGATGATCGAGTAGATCTTGTCGCGGACGTCGGCGCTGTTGACCACCACGCCGAACGAGTCGATGCCCGTGGGCACGTGCTCAACCGAGATGTCATAGCGCTCAAAGATCGCAAGCGTGCGGGCGAGCAGGCCCACCGAGTTGCCCATCTTGGCCTTGGCGATGTGAACGGTGAGGAAGTCCTTCTTGCCAGCGATGCCGGTGATCACCGGGTCGTCGGCGGCCGGCTCCACGCGCTCCTGGATGATGGTGCCGCGCTCGTCGGGGTGGTTGGTGTTGAGGATGGCGATAGGGATGTTGGCCTCGCGCACCGGGAAGATGGCCTCCTCGTGCAGAACCGAGGCGCCCATGTAGGACAGCTCGTGCATCTCGTCGAAGGTGATGCGGCGGATGGCACGCGGACGCTTGACGATGCGCGGGTCGGCCGTGAGGAAGCCCGAGACGTCAGTCCAGTTCTCGTACAGGTCGGCGTTGAGGGCGCGCGCGGCAATGGCGCCGGTGATGTCGCCGCCGCCACGGCTGAACAGGCGGATGTCGCCTTCGCTCGTGGCACCGTAGAAGCCCGGCAGCACGAAGCAGCCCTCGCGAACCACCAGGTCGTGGATGCGGTCGCAGGTACGCTCCATGTCGAGCGTGCCGTCGTGGTGGAAGCGGACGTACTCGGCGGCGTCGGCGAAGGGAAGGCCGAGGTACTCGCTCATGAGCTGGCCGGTGAAGTACTCGCCGCGGCTCACGATGTACTCGGTGGAGTAGCTCTTGATGTTGGCCGCGAACTCGTCGAACTTCTCGGCCATGGGGTACGAAAGACCGAGCTCGTTGGCGATGCCCACGAAGCGCTGCTTGATGTCCTCGAGCAGCGGGGTGCAGTCGACGTGGTAGGTGCGGTGCGCGTCCACAAGGTAGAGCAGGTCGGTGATCTTGTTGTCGTCGGAGTTGCGCTTGCCGGCGGCCGAGACAACCACGAAGCGGCGACCTTCGTCGGCCTCGATGATTCCCTTGACCTTCTTGAACTGGCCGGCGTCGGCGACGCTCGAACCTCCGAACTTGGTGATCTTGATCATGTGGCTCCCATCGGGGTCGCTACGCGCGAGAGGCTTCGTTACCAGATTGTCTCGCATGGTCCTTGTGGCGCTAGGCCGCCTGCTGCCGCGTTATTATGCCGAAAACGCCTTGAGCGCCTTTTGAAACAGGCGCGCGTGAAGAGACGCTTCGACACAAGGAGAAAGCAGTGACAACGTTCTACCACAGCACTCGCTCGCGAAACGAATCCTTAACAAGCAAGCAGGCCATTCTCGAAGGAATCGCCTCTGACGGCGGCCTGTTCGTCCGCGACGACGTCGCTGAGGGCGCGCCTTCGCTTGCCTCCCTCATGTCGGGCACCTACCAAGATCGTGCCCGCGCCGTGCTGGGACACCTGCTCGACGACTTCTCCGCCGAGGAGATTGACGGCTGCGTGAAGGCCGCCTATGGCGAGAACTTCGACTCGGCCGCCGTCACGCCCGTGACGCCTTGTGGCAACGACTGGGTTCTCGAGCTGTGGCACGGCCCCACGAGCGCCTTCAAGGACGTGGCTCTGCAAATGCTGCCGCAGCTCATGCGCGTCTCGCGCGAGGGCGACGGCCGCGGCGTCATGATCGTCACCGCCACGAGCGGCGACACCGGCAAGGCGGCGCTGGCCGGCTTTGCCGACGTGGAGGGCACCGGCGTCACCGTGTTCTATCCGCACGGCAAGGTCTCTGACATCCAGCGCCTGCAGATGGCCACCCAAAGCGGTGACAACGTCGCCGTCTGCGCCATTGAGGGCAACTTCGACGACGCCCAGACCGAGGTGAAGCACATCTTCGCCGACGAGGCCCTGCGCGAGCGCCTTGCCGAGAAGAACGTCGTGCTCTCGAGCGCCAACTCCATCAACGTCGGCCGTCTCGTGCCGCAGGTCACCTACTACTTCGACGCCTACGCCCAGCTCGTTGAGGCCGGCGCCATCAAGCTCGGCGACCAGATCGACTTCTGCGTGCCCACCGGCAACTTCGGCGACGTTCTGGCCGGCTACTACGCCAAGCTCATGGGCCTGCCCGTCCGCAAGCTGATCGTGGCCTCCAATGCCAACGACGTCCTCACCGACTTCATCACCACCGGCACCTACGATCGCCAGCGCCCCTTCCACAAGACCATCTCGCCTTCCATGGACATCCTGGTCTCGTCTAACCTCGAGCGCCTGCTGTTCTATCTGTCCGACGGCGACTGCGAGCTCGTGGCCTCCCTCATGGCCGACCTCGCCGAGAAGGGCTCCTATACTGTGCCCGCTCCCCTGCTCGAGAAGCTCCACGAGACCTTCGCCTGCGGCCGCGCCGACGACGAGGCCACGCGCGCGACCATTCGTGAAACCTGGGAGAAGCACCACGTCCTTCTCGACCCGCACACCGCCGTGGCCAAGCACGCGCTCGACGGCTTTGAGGCCGACGGCGTGGCTCGCGTGGTTCTCTCCACGGCCAGCCCCTACAAGTTCAGCGCCGACGTGCTGGCAGCGCTTGGCGAGGACATTGAGGGCCTCGACGGCTTTGCCTGCATGGACAAGCTCGCCGAGCTCACGGACACCAAGGCGCCTGCCGGCCTGTGGAACCTGCGCAACGCCGCCGAGCGCTTCGCTGACGTCGTGGGCGTGGACGAGATGAACTCCTACGTCGAGAACAACGCCGTGAGGATCCTCGCATGATCAAGATCTCCGTCCCTGCAACCAGCGCCAACCTCGGCATCGGCTACGACACCCTGGGTATGGCCGTCTCGCTGTACTCGCACTTCACCTTCGAGCGTGCCGAGGAACTCACCATCACGGGATGCCCCGAGGAATTCCAAAACGAGAACAACCTCGTCTACGTCTCGCTCGTGAATGCCCTTGCCACCTGGGGCGAGGAGCCCTTTGGCGTGGCCATCGACATTCAGACCGAGGTGCCCGTGGCACGCGGCCTGGGCTCTAGCTCCACCTGCGTGGTCGCCGGCATCATGGCGGCGGCCGCCCTCACGGGCCACACCGTCACGCGCGAGGAGCTCGTGGCGATGGCCACCAAGGTCGAGGGCCACCCCGACAACGTGGCGCCCGCCATCCTTGGTGCGGCCGTGTGCTCCTTCACGCCCGAAGGCGAGCTGCCGTGCTGCCTGCGTTATGACGTGAGCAAGAAGCTGCGCTTCGTCACCATCATCCCGCCCTACGAGGTGCACACGAGCGAGGCGCGCAAGGTGGTACCCACCGAGGTGCCGCTCGCCGACGCCGTGTGGCAGATGGGCCGCATCGCAGGCCTCACCCGCGGCCTCGAGACCGGCGACACCAAGCTCATCGCCGCCGCCAACGACGACCGCCTGCAGGAGCCCTACCGCCGCTCGCTCATTCCCGACTACGAGGCCATCCGCAAGACCTGCCTCGAGGGCGGCGCGTCGACGCTGTGGATCTCTGGCTCGGGCTCGACCCTCATGGCCGTGACCGACGACACCATCGTCGCCAAGTTCTTGCAGGTTCGTCTGCGCGAGCAGTTCAGCGAGTGCGAGACCCACATCCTCACCTGCGACACCGACGGAGCGCAGATCGAGTATCTGTAGGGCTTCAGAGAGCCGGTGCAAGGCTTCATGTGATACCCAAGGCGCGGGCTTCGGCTCGCGCCTTTTCTTATGCGTGGAAAGGTGAGGAAGGCGGGGCGTGAGGCAAGCGAATGGCTGCCTGTGCTCAAGATGCGATTCGCACTGAGACGTTTAGAAGACGAATGGCCAGGCTGTGGATGTGGAGTGCAGAATTAGGCGCCGCAACAGCACAGCCTATGCGCGGCGAGCAAGACGGGCCTTTGCCCTTCGCAGCAGGCGCATGAGGACAAAACCGCAGGCATAGCCGCTAACGTCAATGCAGACATCACGGAGCTGGCCAGACCTGCCAGGCACAAAGAGCTGGATTGTCTCATCTGCGCTCGGCACGCCAAGTCCCACGAGAAGCTGCGGCACGCCAGCGCCCGTTGTGGCGCTGAGCACGCCCAGGATGAAGTACTCCGTAAAGTGGCCGAGCTTCCGCACAACGAATGACCTCAGTGAGGCGTCCGTGACGCCGAGAAGATCAAATACCGGGGCCACGATGGCCACCACGAAGTCGCTTTGCGCCGTGGACTCGGGCCCGGCAAACATCGACCTGCTCCAGATGAACAGCGCCCAGGCGGCTACAAGGAGCCACCGCACCCACATGGGGACGCGGTGGCTCGAGTCGCTTCTATGCGTGGTACTAGCCAATGCAGCGCTCTAGGCCTGCATCGCCAGGTGGCCCGGCTGGGTGGGAGACGTGGGCCTAAAGCCGTGCGTACCGCCATCCACGACCTTGAAGAAGTCACGGATGCCGTGGCGCGCGAGCTTGCGCACGGCCGGGCTTTCGCTCTTGGAGAGCTCCTGGTCAACGAGCATGTCGACGTAGCTTTCGGCATCCACCACATCGGGCTTGCCGGCCTGGGGCTTGAAAGCCATGAACTGCGTGACCGGCTCGATGTGGTCGGGCTCGTCAAGCTCGTCAAAGCCGGGAGTAAAGGTCACCGGTACGGGCTGAGCGGCGGCTCGCATGGCCACTTCCTCATTGGTGCGCTCGTCGAGAGCAGCAAGCGCGACCTGCCACAGGTCCTGCTGCTGGTCGCTCCAGCGAGTCGCCTTCTTGTCAGGGAAGGCAACCTTGGGGTCGCCAAGGCGCTCGGCGATGCTCGCGCGATCGGTGCGGGCAACCATGGGCTGGCCCGCCTGCTGAGACGGAGCAGCCTGCTGGGCAGCGACAGGCTTCACGGATGCCTGCGGAGCACGCGTAGCGGCGGGATTCATGCCAACCTGCGGAGCGCGGACGGGGCGGTTCTGAACCTGGGGAACGCGAGCGGGCTGAGGGGTCCCCTGAGCGCCAGCCTGGGCGGCCTGCGGCGCGCCAGAAGCCTTAACCTGACCCTCAGGCTGAGCCTGAGCTTGAGCCTTAGCCTGAGGGCTTACAGGCCTGCTAGAAGGCCTATAAGCCTGCTGAGGAGCCTGCTGGGCGGCGCGAACCTGCTGAGTCTGCTTGGCAGCCTGAGCTTGCTGATAGGTCTGCGCAGTGAAGAGCACGGCACTGTTCTCAGCCATGGCCTCGTTCACGCCACGAAGGCCACTGACCGGCTCACCAACGGGACGGACCTCCTTGCCGAAGGCGTCGTTCCACCAGTTCTCCCCCACGTCGCCCACCGAACCGTCAGCGCGAGCGATAACGGGCAGGCCATCCATCTTGGAGGCACCAAGGCGCTCGGACAGAACACCCGCGACGCCCTTGGCGCGCTGGGCCATGCGATCGGCAAGCTTGACGCGATTGACGTAGGCCTCGGCCACGTCAAGGTAATCGGCATTAGCGTTGGCACCGGACTGCCAGGCAGCCCAAGCGCCCGAGTTGCCCAAATCAGCGGCAGGAGAGCCGTAGTGCGAAGGCACGGTGTAGCGGGAGGCCTTGCCCTGCGATGGGGCTGCAGAGCGGCCCTGAGAGTCTCGGCGCTGAGAAGCGGCACCAGCCTGAGAGGCAGCGACCTTCGGGGCCACCTCAGACGAAGCAACAGGATTGGGACGAATGCCGGCGATGAACTCGGCTGTGGTAGAGAGACCGGCCAGGCGAGACTGGCAGGTGGCAGGAACCTCCTGCACGCGCACGTTTCCGGTCTGCTCCCAAGTGCCCGTAGTGGCAGGCCTTGCAGCGGCACGGGCAGCGTTCGACTGCTTGGCCGCAGCAACGAACTGGGCCGTGGTCTGCGGGCCCACCTTGTTCTGGGAGGCCTTGGCGCAAGCTGCACGGGCCTGACGTGCGGCAGCCTCGGCAGCGGCCTGCTTGGCCTCCATCGCCTCGGCGTACGCAAGCTTCTCGTTGGCAGTGCGAGCAGCTTGGTAGGCGCGCGACTCAGCCTGACGAGCCTGGTTCTGGGCGAAACGAGCCTGCTTGGCATGGGCGGCGTGTTCGGCGATGGCCTGCTCGGCACGCTCACGCTCGCGACGGGCCTCGATGGAGTGCGTCACCACGGCAGACGTACCGCACGCCACGGCAGCGCCCACGACGCACCCGAGCGCAAAAGATACGCCGGGCTCGGTAAGGGTGACATCATGGCCAAAAACCGTGAGCGCATTGGCGCACGTAGGCATAGCCCACGCGGCAGCTCCGGCCAGGCCGGCATAGATGGCAGGATTGTTGTGCCTGCTCGTCATGTCCAAACGCCCCCTCTTTGAGGGCGACGGTTCCGCAGGCTAAAGGTGTATTGCACGAAAGGCCGCTAGCGCTTCGCTAGGGGCCTGACGGGCAACGGCGTGGTGTGGTTTGGCTGCGATTACCGTCGCTCGATAGAAATCTGTTCTGTGGGCAAAA
>CAVHWW010000107.1:0-5133 GCA_963639715.1 Acutalibacteraceae bacterium | reverse complement strand
GCCCCGTTCATTCGTTGGCGGGGCGCCTTCCGTTGTCTAGGCGTTTGGGGAAACAGATGGGTGCCGTGATCAATTCCGCCCGTAAGGCTTATCACTTTGCCAAGAAGGTTGCTGGCGTTAAGGAGCCCGTCGACCCTAACCCGTTCCCGATCGACGCGTGGACTGACCCTGCCTACCAGGACTGGTTTGTGGCCCACAAGGTTACCGAGGACGAGCTAGAGCGCCAGCGCAATGCTTCAAACGACTTCTCGCTGCATCCCAAGTTTAGCTTCATCGTCCCGTTGTATAAGACGCCGTTGGACTACCTGACTGTGATGGCTACCTCCGTGCGCAACCAGTCCTACGACAACCTTGAGCTTGTGCTCGTTAATGCTTCGCCTGAGATGGCCGGCCTTAGGGTAGCCATTGAGGGGCTGACGAAGCTCGACGCTCGCGTGAAGGTTGTGGAAGTTGCGGAGAACCTCGGTATTACCGAGAACACCAATGCCGGCTTGGCTGGGGCGACGGGAGAATTTTGCTGTTTCCTCGACCACGACGACTTCCTCGAGCCTGACCTGCTGTTTGAGTACGTGAAGGCTATCAACGAAAAGCCAGAAATCGACGTGCTCTACTGCGATGAGGACCTTGTCGAGGAAGGCGAGGACGGCGAGTTCAAGCATCTCCACCCGCTTTTTAAGCCACAGATTACGCCCGAACTGTTGCTTTGCAAGAACAGCGTCGTCCATCTCATGACGGTGCGTCGCGAGCTGCTCGACCGCATGCCGCGTCCTGTGTGCACTTTCGATGGCGCTCAGGACTACAACATGATCCTGTGGGCTTCGGGCCATGCGCGCGTGACCCATTGCGTGCAGAAGGTGCTGTACCACTGGCGCATCAGCGCCGAATCGACAGCGGCGAACCCCGATGCCAAGCCGTATAGCCAAAAGTCGTATAGGCTGGCAGCAAACGGCGAGCTTGCGCGTCGTGGGGGAGCGGGACGCATCGTTTCCTCGGGCATCGTGAACGTGCACAATGTCTGGTTTAAGAATGAGCCCTCGCCCTCTGTAAGCGTGGTCGTGGACTGCGCTCCTTGGGCGGAGGAACCGCCTGCCGAGGGCGCTTGTCCCTTCAACACGATTGACCGCTTTGTTGAGTTCTTCTGCCAGAACAACACGCTTGCAGGCGTTGACGTCATTCTCGTCAACGCCGGTGGCTCGCATGAGCCGCTTCCTGAGGGCTTTAGGGAGGTTGAGGCTGCGGGCGCTGCCGGGCTCCTCGCACGCCTCAATGCCGGCGCCGCTGTGGCCACAGGATGCTACCTCGTCTTCGCCAATGCTGGTTGCTTCTTCGACACGGCTGAACCACTGGAGCAGCTGGTCGGTGCCTGCATGCTGGATGGCGTGGGCGTGACTGCGCCCAAGGTGCTCTACCGCAACGGTCGCAACAAGACCTATGGCGTTGCCGTGACGTCCGAGCGCGTGATGCCGCTCTATCGCGGCTACGAGGACGATTTCCCTGGCTACCAGTGCAACATCCGCTCGTTCCAGAACTCGAGCGCTTGCGGCCTTGAGGGCCTTTGTGTGGCTCGTTCGCTGTTTGAGGAGCTTGGTGGCTTTGACGAGCACTTTGCGGGCGAACTCGGCGCCGTCGACCTCTGCCATCGCGTGCTTGAATGCGGCTTGCGCGTTGCTAACCTCTGCACGGTGAAGCTTCGCTCCGATGATCCTTGCCCCGAGCACTTCTTCGTCTGTGCCGAGAACGCCCCGGACTATCCAAGCTCTGAGGTTGTCCTCTTCGATGCAAAGTGGCCCGCCCTGCGCGCCGCTGGCGACCCGTACTTCAGCCCAAACCTCGACCAGTCCTCGCCCTACTGTCAGCTGGCGGGCCATCGCCCATAATCGCGCCCCGATTGATGCGGGCAACGCGATGCTGAGCGTGCATTTATGCTCGAGTTCGTGGAGGCCACCAACGACTTCCTGGACCGTGATGACCAATGAGGGGCACCCATGTCATCATCGTCGAGCGTGCCAAGGTCAAGTACACCCAAACCTTCAGGCGCAACATCTCGTTCATCAGGGGCAGGAGCGCAACGGGCAAGACGACCCTCATTAGCATGATCAGGGACTAGGGGGGGGCGACGCCTCTACTCTGCCACGAGGTCAGTCCTGCCGCAACGTCGGTGGTTGAGACGGTGCTGCCGAGCTGCTTGAAAGTTGCCGCAACGCCGTAATGCTTGTGCGCTGGTTCTGCAGGGCTGGGGTGTCGTTAGGCGCGAGCGCGCCTCTCGCGGCCTCGTGACGTTCGTGTGTCGGCTCCGCCGCGTGGGGTGCGTGGCGGATCTGCTGCCTCCCCTTACAGCGCCGTGATGTTTGCGTGCCGTTTGTGCTGCGTTGAGCATGTGCTGGCTTGCTGAGGTAATCTAAGGCGAATTGCCACAGTTACGAAGCGAGGTACTCCTTTGGCGCACCAATCCTCTAACGATTACAACCCCGAGCTCAACGAGGACGAGCTCGAGGCCCCCACGGCTGGCGCCGCTTCGCAGGGAGGTAGCGCCGTGGCTGACGAGGCCGCGCACGCTGGTGACGACGCCGCTGCGGACGAGGTCGTCGTCGAGGGTGACAATGTCGCAGCCACCGATACCTCCGCCGAGGGTGACGCCGCCGCAGCTGCCGAGGCCGGCGCCGCTGAGCCCGAGACCGGTTCTGATGCGGCTGGCCCCGCCGCCGGCGCTCCCGCCGGCCCCGTCCCCGGCCCCGCCGCCGACGCCCCCGCTGCTGGCTCCGTGATCGGCGCGGCCGACCCCGCCGCACCTGGCGACGCTCCCGCCTCCGACGAGTCGGCCGCAGCCGCCGTCACCGTCGCCCCCACGGTCGACGCGCTCGAGCCGGCCGACAGCGGCGAGCTTCCCATCTCCGCGTTCATCGACCCAGACGAAGACGTGCCCGGCATCGAGATGCCCAAGGTCGACCCGCTCGAGCCGCAGGAAGATGAGGCCGCATCCGTCCACAAGGTTCGTAACGTCATCCTTATTGTGCTGGCCGTCCTGCTCGTGCTTGCGGGCGTCTGGGCGTTTGCCCTCTACCGCTCGGCCAGTTCGGTGAAGGCTAGTGCCGCCAGCGCGCTCGCCCAGGCCAAGGTCATCAAGAGCAGCATCGCCAACGGAGACGCCGACGGCCTCACCTCCGCCGTGAGCTCCATCTCGAGCTCTATCCACGCCATCGACAACGAGCTTTCCTCTCCGCTGTGGGGCGCAGCCACCTTCGTGCCGGTGCTTGGCCAAGACGTAAAGAGCGCCCAGCAGCTCGCCGATGCCGCCACCGAGCTCGCCGACGACGCGCTTGTGCCCATTGCCAACGACCTTGCCGGTACCTCGCTCTCATCGCTCGTCACCGATGGCACGGTCAACGTCGAGCTTGTCACCCGTCTGTGCAACGACTGCCTTGACGCCTTCCCCTCCATCGAGAGCTCGCTAAATACCATCAACTCCCTGCCCGAGGCCAATATCCCGCAGCTCAGGCAGATCATGAACAAGCTCACTAAGCCCATAACCGACTCCGGCGTTAACGCCACGCAGCTGCGCTCGCTTTTCGAGAACTTGCCGCGCATGCTCGGTTCCGAGGGGCCGCGCACCTACCTCATCATTGCCCAGAACAACGCCGAGCTGCGTCCCACCGGCGGCCTGCCGGGCGCCTGGGGCACCATCACGTTCGACAACGGCACCATCTCGCTTGGCGAATTCAGCACCATCCTGCACGGCGACTTCCAGGTGGAGGTCACCGACGAGGAGCACGAGGCCACCGGCACCAACCTCGACCTTGATCCGGCGCAGGTTAACTGCACGGCCGACTTCACCCGCGTGGGTCAGCTCTCGCGCGACTACTGGTGGCAGGCCAAGGAACAGAGCGTGGATGGCGTCGTTGCCATCGACCCGGTGTTCTTGCAGCGTATCGTTGGCCTTACCGGCGGCTTTAACGTCGACGGTTATGACGTTACGGGCGAGAACTGCGCCCAGCTCCTCATGCACGACGCCTACATCGCCTTCCCCTCCGGCAACGATTCCGACGAGTTCTTCGCCCACGTGGCTGACGCCGCGTTCTCCAGCGTGATGAACAACCTCGGCAGCGTCGACGTGGAGAAGCTTGCTGAAGTGATTGGCGAGTCCGGCGCCGACTACCGCCTGCTGGCGTGGATGGCCAATGAGACCGAGCAGCAGATGGTGGTTGACTGCGGCTTCTCTGGCGGCCTGCAGACCGATATCACCAAGCCTCAGCTCGGCTTCTATATCTCTGACGATACGTACAGCAAGATCAGCTGGTACGCCACGTGGCACACCACTATTGGCGATAGCGTGCAAAATTCCGACGGCACTACCACCTATAGCGTGCGCTCCGAGTACACCAACACCCTTTCGCTCGAGGAGGCCGAGACCCTGCCCACCTACATCACGGGCACCAACGAAAACAAGCGCGACAAGGCCGACTCCAACCTCTTCCTCTACATCTACACCCCGCTGGGCGGCACCATCTCCGACATCCAAATTTCCGGTGACGGCCTGCTTGACGAGAGCTCCGAGATCCCGGTGAACCCGCTGAGCGGCTGCCAGGTCGCGCGTATGCGCGTTCACACGGGCGGCGGTGCCACCACCACGGTGAACTACAAGATCACAGTCCCGGCCGAGGCAACCGAGCGCCTCACGGTCCGTACCACCCCCATCGCCAACGAGGCCCTGCTGTAGAAGCGGGGGAGCGGCCATAGCTACGCAACGGGGCTTTGTATCCGAACCGGATACAAAGCCCCGTTTTTGTGCAGCTGTTATTGCCTGCCGGCCCATGGGACAAAACGCGGCCCACGGGACAAGACGCGGCCCATGGGACAAGGAACGGCCCACGGGACGGAAAGTGGCCCACGGGAGAAGGAACGGCCCACGGGACAAAACGCGGCCCATGGGACAAGGAACAGCCCACGGGACGGAAAGTGGCCCACGGGACAAAGCCCATGCCCGAATTAGGGGTATCGACGCGGGCGGATGCCCCTCTTCTCTCGTTGCGCACAAGTTGGAGTTGCCCAATTGACCATACCTTGGCCGAGGCGTGCACTTACGCACAAGTTGGAGTTGCCCAATTGACCATACCTTGGCCGAGGCGTGCACTTACG
>CAVHWW010000106.1:0-9528 GCA_963639715.1 Acutalibacteraceae bacterium | reverse complement strand
GAGCAGAAGCACGGATAGGCACGGCCCTCGTCCCAGAGCTTCTGGGCGGCCTGCTTGTACATCTCGAGGCGCTCGGTCTGGGCATAGGGGCCAAAGTCGCCGCCGACCTCGGGGCCCTCGTCCCAGTCAAGACCCATCCAACGCATGGCGCGCAGGATGATCTGGGTGTTCTCGTCGGTGGAGCGCTCGGGGTCGGTGTCATCGATGCGGAGGATGAAGCTGCCCTTGTTGGCGCGGGCGAAGGCCCAGTTGAAGATTGCGGTGCGAGCGCCGCCCACGTGAAGCTTGCCAGTGGGGGAGGGCGCGAAGCGAACGCGCACGGGCGTGGAGCTGTCGGACATTGAAGGTCCTCCTAATGGTCTGGTCACATACGCATGGAAGTATACCGCGAGAAAGGCTTACCTTTCGCATCGGCCGATTTGCCCACGGCGGCGCTATACTCAAGACGGTATGCACCGCAAACAAAGGAGGCTCATCCCGTGAAAGGTATCGTCCTTGCCGGAGGCTTCGGCACCCACCTCTACCCCATGACGTTCTCGGGCTCCAAGCATCTGCTGCCCATCTATGACAAGCCGCTTGTCTACTACTCCCTCGCAACGCTTATGAAGGCAGATATCCGAGACGTGCTGTTCATCGTGAACCCGTCCGACATCGAGGCCTACAAGGCCCACTTTGGTGACGGTTCTCAGCTCGGTCTCAACATCTCCTACGCTGCCCAGGAGAGCCGCGACGGCATCGCCCAGGCCTTCCTCATCGGCGAGGATTTCATCGGTGATGATTCCGTGGCCCTTATCCTGGCCGACAGCATCTTCTACGGTTCTGGTTTCGACGCCAACATCGAGGAGGCCAAGAGCCACAAGAAGGGCGCCACGATCTTTGGCTACCAGGTCAAGCACCCCGAGCGCTATGCGGTCATCGACTTTGACGAGAAGAACAAGGTCACCTACATCGAGGAGAAGCCCGAGGAGGCCCGCACCAACTACGTGGCCACCGGTTTCTACATGTATGACAACAAGGTTGTCGAGTACGCCAAGAAGCTCAAGCCTTCTGCTCGCGGTGAGCTCGAGATTACCGATCTCAATCAGATGTATCTCGAGCACAAGCAGCTCTACACCACCACGCTGCAGGAGGGCTTCGCCTGGTTTAGCCCGCGCACGGTAGACGACCTGTTCCACGCCGGCGAGTTCATGCGCGTCGTGCAGCAGTCCACCGGCACCAAGATTGCTGCCATCGAGGAGATTGCCTACCGCAAGGGCTGGATTGGTCGCGCCCAGCTCCTTGCCCTCGCATCCAAGATCTCCAAGACCGAATACGGCAAATATCTGGAGGGCATCGCGCTTTCCACCGAAGGCTAGTCGTTGTAGGAAGCGCCACTGAAACGTCGGGCCTAGGCCACCTTCGCAAACGTCCTCGCTCACCCTGTACCGAGGGCTTCGCGCCACTCGCTGCTGCGGAATGTTTGCTCAGGTGGCCTAGGCCCTTCTGCTATCTCTGCCGCTTGGGCGCGCGTGCCTTCGGCGTCGCGCGCGATGGTGGGGCCCTCGGGAGGTCCCTGTAGCGGATTGCTGGGGCTTTGCTTTAATGGGGGGCATAGCGCTAGTTGTATGGCTGTTTTGAACCGATTTGGACGTTCTTGGGCAGCGGGAGTTTCAGGTCATCGACTTCGCTCGGTGGTAAGCCCCGAACTTCATCAGCAAATTAAAAGAGCACTTTTCTCAGGTCGCTAAATCTGTGCAGCTAAGACTGACCCGCTCATATAAAACGCCCACAACCCGCTACAAGGTCGTTCGGGAGTCCCTTCCGACTTCCCAGAATAGCCCCGTAGCCCCTACGGGGCTGGAATAGGGCCTGAGAAAACATTCCGCAGCAGCCAAGCGAATGAAGCCCTCGAGCGCAGTTGAGCGAGGACGTTTTCGAAGGCCCTATTCCAGCCCAGCGAGACAAACCTTGCTATTCAGGGAAGGCGAGCTCCTTGGCCACTGGGAAGAGGGGAGTTTTCCTTGGCTCGGCAGGCTGGTAGCGCGAGAGGGCGTCGACGATGAGCTCGTTGGCGCCGGGGATGACGCTGGCCTGCCAGCTGGTGACGGTGCCTTCGATGACCTCGCCATCGATCTGCATCGGGATGGGCTCGGAAGCCGTGATTTTGACGTTCTTGCCGCGGAAGGTCTCGAGTTTGGGCCTGGCGCCGCGCTCGCCCTTGCGGTCGATGATGCCGCTGATCAGCGGGCGAATGAGCTGGGCGGTGACGGTTGCTTCGAGCACGATGACGTCGATGAGGCCATCGTCCATAGTGCAGCCGGGTACGACCTCCATGTCGAGTTGGATCATGGCGTTGTTGGCAACGAGACAGGCGATGCCGTCGCGCTCCACGGTGGTTCCGTCGATGTCAATGGTGTAGTGGATGACCTTGGGCATCGGGTCGGAGAGTGCCGCCATGAAGTAGGCGACTTCTCCCATGGACTTCTTGTTCGGAGCGGCCGCGCGCATGAGTTCGGCGTCAAAGCCGGTGCCGGCCATAATGGAGAAGCCACGGGTGTGCGATTCTGCGGCATCGTCTGTCCAGTTGGCCTCACCGAGGTCGCAGCTTGCGGTGTCGGCCCAGCGGCAGGCACGTGCGAGCGCGGCTGGCTCAGGCGAGTTGCCGATGTTGGAGAATAGCAGGTTGGCGGTACCGGACGGGAAGACGCAGGTCCTTACGTTTTTGTGCTTGAGGAAGTACAGAAGGTTGGAGACGGTGCCGTCGCCGCCCGAAAGCACGACTACGTCAAAGCTCTCTGCGTCCTCGAGCGCGCGCCCGCAGTCATCATCGTCGGCGAGCGCGCGCAAGACGCATTCGTCACCGGAGCGGACAAGCTCGCGTTCAAAGGCATAGATGGCGTCGGAGCCAAAGCCCGAACGCGGATTGTGAACGATGAGGCATCGCATGGTATCCTCCTGTCTGTACGGCCTTTTGGCCGCATTAGCATGGTAGCCGATTTCGCCCGCGCCCTATGAGAAGGTGCGGCGGGCTGAGGGGTCACGTAGTGTTCATTTCCACTTCTGAGGAGCTTAGGCGCTTCTGCGAGCGCGCGGCCTCCTCAAGCGTCTTGGCCGTTGACACTGAGTTTTTGCGCGAGAAGACCTTTCGTCCCAAGCTGTGCCTGATCCAGCTTGCTACCTCGCCCGATCACATTGCGGCGGTTGACCCCTTGGCGATCGATGACCTAAGTCCTATCGCGGAGCTCTTCACCAATCCGTCCATCACCAAGATTCTCCACGCCTGTGGCCAGGACCTCGAGGTCATTGATGGTGCCATGGGCTGCGTTCCTGCCCCGTTGTTTGACACGCAGGTGGCGGCGGCCTTCCTCGGCCACAGGATGCAGATGGGCTACGGTGCGCTTGTCGAGGCCTATACTGGCGTGCACCTTGCCAAGGCAGAGAGCCTTACCGATTGGTCTCGCAGGCCGCTTGATCCCGAGCAGCTTACGTATGCCGAGGACGACGTTCGCTATCTTCCTGGCATTTACGAGCAGATGGTGGCTGAGCTGGTCGAGAAGGACCGTCTGCAGATGGTTTTGCCCGAGATGCAGGCTCTGCTCGACCCGTCTCACTACCGTCATGACCCCCAGGATGCCTACAAGCATCTCAAGCGCGCGAGCACCCTCACCAGAAAGCAGCTTGCCGTGGCCCGCGAGGCCTGTGCCTGGCGAGAGAAGCTTGCTTCCAAGCGCGACATCCCGCGCAAGTGGGTGCTCTCTGATGAGGTCATGCTTGAGGTTTGCCGTCGCGCTCCCTCTGACACCCAGAAGCTCCGCAAGATTCGTGGCACCGAGCAGACGTCCGAAAGAGATGCCGAGAACCTCGTGCAGGCGGTGCACCGCGGCCTAAAGTGCCCGTCTAGCGACTTGCCTTCGCTGCCTCGCCGCAGCCGCCCGAGTGCCGAGCAAGAGAGCGTGCTCGACCTCATGTATGCGATGCTGCGCATCATTTCGGACAAGAGCGGCGTGGCCTGCCAGCTTATTGCCACGCGCGATGACCTTCTCGACTTTTTGTCTGGCCAGAACCACCCCGCTCTGCGCGACGGCTGGCGCTATCAGCTTGCTGGCGAGAAGCTCGAGAGGCTCCTGTCTGGCGATTGCGGCCTCACGGTCAAGGACGGTCACGTAGAGATTCTTTAGTGATGGTGCCTAGACCGCTGCAAAGGTTTGGCACGCTCTTAATGTCCGGTAACGGGTACATACTTTGAGGCACGTGCAAGTCATCTTGCATGGTTTGTTGGCTCTATTGATTGAGGGTGGGCATGGCCTGGGATGTTTCAGAGACAACCGGTAGGGCTAGCCTTGCCATACGTGTGGCTAAGGTGTCTCGCGAGCCGCTTTCGGTTAGCTTGGCGGTTGACGCTGCCAAGAAGCGCGTCAATGAGATGGGCACGCTGCTCGTCACCGGCGAGGTCACTGGTTTTCGTGGCCCTAACGCTCGCTCTGGCCACTGCTACTTTCAGGTGAAGGACGATGGCGCGGCGATGGATGTCATCGTTTGGCGCGGCGTCTACGCCTCGAGCGGCATTGAACTTCGTGATGGTCTGCAGCTTCAGCTTTCGGGCAAGTTTGACGTCTATGCGGGCACGGGCCGGCTGAGCTTTGTTGCAAGCAAGATCTCTGTCTCTGGCGAGGGCCTCCTTCGCCAACAGGTTGCTCAGCTTCGTGCAAAGCTCGAGGCAGAGGGCCTTATGGCGCAGGCCCGGAAGCGCCCCATACCATCTTTTTGCACGCGTGTGGCTGTTGTCACGAGCTTGTCTGGGTCGGTAATCGATGATGTGAAGCGCACCCTTCGCAGGCGCAACCCCATGGTCGAGATTCTTTGTGCTGGCTGCAGGGTTCAGGGCGAAGGTGCCGAGCCGACTATTATCAGGGCCCTTGAGGTTGCGGCGAAGGCCAAGCCTGATGCCATCCTGCTTGTGCGCGGCGGCGGCTCGTTTGAGGACCTTATGACCTTCAACGACGAGTCCCTGGCGCGTGCTGTTGCGGCATGTCCCGTTCCGGTTGTCACGGGCATCGGGCATGACCCAGACCACTCCATCTGCGATGACGTCGCCGACAGGTTTATGTCTACGCCCACCGCTGCCGCTGAATCTGTTGCGCCTACGCTTGATGAGATCGTTTCTGCGATCAACGGGCGAAGGGACCGCATGAAGCGCGCGATGGATGCGAGCCTCTCCGGATACCAGAAGGAGCTGCAGACAAGCGCCGCTCAGCTGCCCCTCTTTGTTACGAGCCGTCTTGAGCGTGAACGCATGCGTGTTGAGTCGCTTGCGTCTCATACCTGCTTGAGGGATTTCAAGAGTGTCGTAAGCGATAGAGAGACAGCGCTTTTGCAATCCGAGCAGCGCCTCATGGACGCCTTACCTCGTTGTGTTGAGCGCAACTCCCAGGAAGTGGCCGTGCTTTCCTCGCGTCTTGCTGACGTTGCCCCGCGCCTTACGAGGACCCATGAGGCCCAGGTGGGCAGGCTTGCCGCGACGCTTGACGCCCTGTCGCCGCTTAAGGTCCTGGGCCGAGGCTACGCCATCGCAACTGATGCGGACGGCCATGTGCTTGGCAGCTCTGCGGACCTTGAGGTCGGCGCCGACGTCAACGTAAGGCTCGGCTCGGGGTCTTTCTCCGCAAACGTCACGTCCGTTCAAGGCTAGGCCGAATCGTATTTGTATTTGCCGCGCTGCGGCATGAGGATAAGGAGGGCGCCATGGCGCTCGAGAACAAGGACAAGGCAATTGACGAGCTGAGCTTCAAGGAGGCCTCCGTGGAGCTCGAGCAGGTGGTACGCTCGCTTGAGGGCGGCGAGCTCGAGCTCGAGGTTGCTCTGGAGCGCTACCAGCGTGGCGTTGAGCTGCTTCGTAGTCTTCGCGATCGCCTTGCAAACGCCGAGCAGCGAGTCCAGGTCCTTCTGGATTCCACGAACGAGGTCGCTGCCCCCGATGCCGCGTCAACTACTACCGAGGAATAGGAGCTTCACATGTGTGACTGCATCTTCTGCAAGATTGCCAACCACGAGATTCCCTCCACCGTCGTCTTTGAGGACGAGAAGGTCCTTGCCTTCCGCGACCTTGAGCCGCAGGCGCCCACGCACGTGCTCGTTATCCCTAAGGAGCACCACGCCAACATTTGCGACGGCGTTGACGCCGATACGCTTGGCGCCATGGCCAACGCTATCTCTGAGGTCGTGAAGTCCGAGGGCATCGCTAAGACCGGCTATCGTGTCATCACCAACGCCGGCGCGGACGCTGGCCAGACCGTGATGCACTTCCACATGCACGTCATGGGCGGCAAGAAGCTCGGCATGGGTCTTCTTCCCGGCGACGCTGAGTAGGGGAGCGACGATGGAATCCAGGGTTGCCAACGCCGATGTTCTGCACAAGCGTGGGTATAACTGCGCCCAGGCTGTTGCTTGCACCTACTGCGACCTCGTTGGTGTGAGCGAGCAAGAGGCTTTTCGTTCCATGGAGGCGTTTGGCCTTGGTATGGGCGGCATGAAGGGGACCTGCGGCGCGCTTTCCGGTGCGGTCTACCTCGCCGGCCTTCTTACGAGCGATGCCAACCTCGAGGCTCCAGGCTCCAAGAAGGCGAGCTATGCGCTGTCTCGTGAGCTCCTTGAGCGCTTTGGGGCCCAGAATGGCTCCGTTACCTGCGGTGAGCTCAAGGGCGTGGGGACCGACCACGGCGTTTTGAGGCCGTGCCCTCTGTGCATCGCCGATGCCTGCGAGCTGGTCGAGAAGGTCCTCTTCCCGGATAAGTTCGAGGGCTAAGAGAACTTGGTCACAACAAAAGCGCCCGGCCTGGAGAAATACCAGGCCGGGCTCTTTTTCGTTACGTACGTTCGTGCGTTGGAGCAGGACGCTTTGGGCTTCTTGCCTAGTACGTCATCCCCATGGCCTCGCGGACCTCGGCGAGCGTCTGCTCGGCGATTTCGTTCGCCTTGCGGTTGCCCTCGTGCAGGACGTCCTTCACGTAGTCGAGGTCGTTCTCATAGGTGTGGCGACGCTCGCGGATGGGCTCAAAGTAGCTGTTCACGGCTTCGGTGACATACTTCTTGAGGGTGCCCGAGCCGCCCATGCCAATCTCTTCGGCAATCTCGGCGGCGTCGCGACCAGTGCAGATGGCGGCAGTGGAAAGCAGGCCAGAGACGCCGGGGCGATTCTCGGGGTCGAAGGTGATGTTGCGCTCGGAGTCCGTCTGGCTCTTCTTGATGCGCTGCGCGGTCTCCTCGGCAGTCATGGAGATGAAGATGCCGTTGCCGTAGCTCTTGGACATCTTGCGACCGTCGAGGCCGGGCAGAAGCGGCGTGTCGGAGAGTAGGGCGTCAACCTCGGGGAAGACGGGCTTGCAGTTCTTGCAGTAGCGGTTGTTGAACTTGCGGGCGATGGTGCGCGTGAGCTCGATGTGGGGCAGCTGGTCGCGACCGACCGGCACCACGTTGCCCTTGCAGAACAGGATGTCGCAGGCCTGGTGCACCGGGTAGGTGAGCAGAAGGCCGGTGAGCTCGTGGCCCGAGGCCTCCATCTCGGCCTTGACGGTTGGGTTGCGCTGAAGCTCGGCCTCGGAGACGAGGGAGAGGAAGGGCAGCATGAGCTGGTTTGCCGCCGGCACCGCGGAGTGGGCGTAAATCATGGTCTTGTCTGGGTCGATGCCGCAGGCAAGGTAGTCCATGACCATGTTGTAGACGTTGTCCTTGATGTTGTCGGTGGTGTCGCGGTCGGTGATGACCTGGTAATCAGCGATGAGGATGTTGGTGCGGACACCCATGTTCTGGAGTTCCACGCGGCTCTTGAGCGTGCCGAAGTAGTGGCCGAGGTGCAGACGGCCCGTGGGGCGGTCGCCGGTGAGCATGGTGTAGTTCTGCGGGTTGTTGGGCAGGTCGGCAGCAATGCGCTGGCTGCGCTCAAGCGCGACCTCGTAGCTTCCTTCGTTGGGCATTTTGTCTCCTAGTGCAATCTTTGATGCGAACGAGTCAACGCCTTTGCGCGTGGTCCTCGCATTTGTTTGGCTTGTTCATGGTACGTCATCGACAACCTTTGGTCGAATCTTCTCCTCCGCGAAACGAGCACAAATGGACGTTGGTTACATAACACAAGATATTGTGGCTTCTTGTTGTATGGCCCCATGCAGGTTGTGCCAATTGCTGAATGTCAAGACTATTCTTGGCAGACGGAAGCTCTAATATCTAACCAGTCGCCGTTCCCCCACGGCGTCACCCAATTCTTCCCCGTCTTTTGTCGTCCCGAGCGTCTGAGGGGCGAGGTATGTGTCATTTGAGGAGCTGCCATGAAGATCGTGAAGCGCAATGGTTCTGAGGTCACCTTTGACGTGACCAAGATCGTCTCTGCCATCGAGAGGGCCAACATAACGGTCCCGGTGGAGCAGCGCCTCACGCACCAGCAGGTCGTCGACGCCGGCGACGCGGTTGAGCTCGAGGCCTCCTCTTGCGGTCACACCGTCACGGTCGAAGAGATCCAGGACATGGTCGAGGACCAGATCATGGCCAAGGGCGCCTTCACGGTGGCGCGCAACTACATCACCTATCGCTACGTGCAGAACCTCAAGCGTCAGTCCAACACGACCGACGACAAGATCCTCTCGCTCATTGAGTGCAACAACGAAGAGGTCAAGCAGGAGAACTCCAACAAGAACCCGACGGTCAACTCCGTTCAGCGTGACTACATGGCCGGTGAGGTCTCGAAGGACCTCACCATGCGTATGCTGCTCCCTGAGGATGTGGTGCAGGCTCACCAGGATGGCATCATTCACTTCCACGACTCTGATTACTACGCCCAGCACATGCACAACTGCGACCTCGTGAACCTCGAGGACATGCTGCAGAACGGCACCGTCATCTCGGGCACCCTGATTGAGAAGCCGCACAGCTTCTCCACTGCCTGCAACATCGCTACGCAGATCATTGCCCAAGTCGCCTCGTCCCAGTACGGCGGCCAGTCCATCTCGCTCACGCACCTCGCGCCCTTCGTTGAGGTGAGCCGTCGCAAGATTCGTCGCGAAGTCACCCGTGAGCTCGAGACCCTTGGTGTCGAGACGAGCGAGGAGAAGGTCGCCCAGGTGGTCGAGGACCGTCTTCTCGACGAGATCCGCCGCGGCGTCCAGACCATCCAGTACCAGGTCGTCACCCTTATGACCACCAACGGCCAGGCGCCCTTCGTCACGGTCTTCATGTACCTCAACGAGGCTCGCACGGCCCAGGAGAAGCATGACCTTGCTCTCATCATCAAGGAGACCCTGCGCCAGCGCTACGAGGGCGTGAAGAATGAGGCTGGCGTTTGGATCACGCCCGCCTTCCCCAAGCTCATCTACGTGCTTGAGGACGACAACATCGAGCCTGGCCAGAAGTACTACTACCTCACTCAGCTTGCTGCCAAGTGCACCGCCAAGCGTATGGTGCCCGACTACATCTCTGAGAAGAAGATGCGCGAGCTCAAGCTGTCGGCGGGGGAGACCGAGGGCAACGGCGATTGCTACACCTGCATGGGTTGCCGTAGCTTCC
>CAVHWW010000105.1:0-21291 GCA_963639715.1 Acutalibacteraceae bacterium | reverse complement strand
AACTTGCTCGGGACGCCACCCTCGGCGACGAGGGCCTCGGTGTGCTCGCGCAGCTCGGCCACGACCTCGGGAATGCGCTCGCGCTCGTAAGGCGTGGTCTGGTAGACGTAGTTGAGCCAGTTGCGATACAGCAGGTTGGCGTGGCTGCGCCAGGTGAAGATGGGCTGGCGCTCGGGGTCGTCCTCGGGGAAGTAGTTCTGCGGCAGCTGGATGGGAAGGCCAGCGTGGAAGTCGCGCCAGTACTCGTCAGCCAGAGTGTCGCGGCCGTACTCAAAGTGGCCGAGGGCATAAATCTCGTGGAAGTCGCGCGTGGCGATGAGGGCCGGGCCGCTCTCGGCGCCGCGCGAAAGGACCTGCAGCGTCTGGTCGGCGTCAATCTCGCGCTCGTCGGGCACGGCATGACGGCTATGCGGCATGTTGTGCACCTCGTCAAAGCCGTTGGTGAGGAAGTTGTACTCGTCGCAAAGGCGCTGCGGGAACACACCGAAGATCTTGCTGCCGAGTACGCGCTTGTGAACGCCGTGGAAGTGATAGAGGCCGGCGAATGCGCCCCAGCAGAGGAACATCGTGGAAAGCACGTGCTCAGAGGCCCAGTCCATAATCTGACAAAGCTCGTCCCAGTAGTCGACATCCTCGAAGGGCATCTGCTCGATGGGAGCACCGGTGATGATCAGGCCGTCGTAGTTGTTGGCCTTGAGGTCGTCGAAGGTGTCGTAGAACTTCACCAGGTGGTCGGCCGCGTGCGTGGCTTCATGGGTCGAGACGCGCATGAAGTCGACGCTCACCTGCAACGGCGACTTGGAGATGAGACGCAGAATCTGGGTCTCGGTCTCAATCTTGGTGGGCATGAGGTTGAGCAGGCAGACGTGAAGCGGACGAATCTGCTGCTTGCTGGCCACGTCCTCCTCAAGGGCGAAGATGCGCTCCTGCTGCAGGATGCGCTTGGCGGGCAAGCCGTCGGGGATGTTGATGGGCATTGGGTGGAGCCTTTCTGGGCCCTGACGCCCGGCAGATGAAACCGAGGGCGGGCCATGGCGCCGGTCGGTCTGCCGCCGGCGAAGATACATGCGGTATTTGATGGTAGCGCAGGGGCGCAAGACATGCGAGGGCCGCCGCGGCGAACGGACGGGCCACGCCAGGTGCGGGGGTTCGGAGCGCCGATGAGCGCAAACCACGGACGCCCCGGGCCCAGCGCGCCAGGCACGGACAAGACGAGCGCCGGATACTCCGAGGAACACGAAGCGGCCAGGCCCCACCGCGCGGCATAATGTCGCCAGCCAACCCGGAGGAAGGAACACTATGACCAAACTCTCGAGCTACTACCTGCCCGGCCTCTACGTTGAGGACCACTCCATCGAAGTCCCGCTCGACTGGCGAGGCACCGAGCCCGAGCGCGCCGCGGCCGACGGCCTGGGCGAGCGCGAGCGCATTCACCTGTTCTACCGAACGGTCTGCTCGCCCGAGAACAAGGGGCGCGACCTGCCGCTTCTCGTATTTTTGCAGGGCGGCCCCGGCGGAGCGGGTCCGCGCCTTTTGAGCCCCACCTCCGACGGATGGGTGGCCGAGGCCATCAAGCATTACCGCGTCGTGTTACCCGACCAGCGCGGCACCGGCCGCAGCGAGCGCGTGAGCCGCCGTGCCCTCGAGCGTCGCGCTGGCGCGTCCGAGCAGGCGAAGTTCCTCAAGCACTTCCTCGCCCGCTCCATCGTGCGCGACTTTGAGTACCTGCGCCTCACCGAGTTTGGCGGGCGCCGTTGGACCACGCTCGGCCAAAGCTACGGCGGCTTCCTCACCCTTTGCTACCTGAGCTTTTATTCCGAGGGCGTTGCCGCGAGCTTCACTTGCGGCGGCATCCCGCACGTCCCGGCCAGCGCCGCGGAGGTCTACGCCCACACCTTTGGCCGCATGGCCGACAAGACCCGCGCCTACTACGAGCGCTACCCCGAGGACGAGCAGCGCATCGCAGCCATCGCCGACGTCTGCGCTGCAAGCGATGTCCGCCTGCCCGACGCTAGCCCGCTCACGGCCCGCAGGCTGCAGGTTCTTGGCAGCGGTCTTGGCATGAAGCCGGCACCCGAGCGGCTGCACGCCCTTCTCGACACGGCCTTTGAGTCTGGCGACGGCTCGCTTGCCTGCGCCGGCAATAAACCGCAGCTCACCGACGCCTTCCTTATGGGCGCGCTGCAGAACCTCACCACGGCGGGCAACCCGCTTTACTGGGTGCTGCAGGAGTTCATCTACGCCGACGGCGCGCTCAAGCAGCCCATCCGTTGGGCAGCTGAGCACGAATACCTCTCCCGTCCGGAGTTTGCCGCGACGGCGCGCCCGCTCATGCTCACCGGTGAGGCGGCCTTCCCCTTCATGCTCGAGGACGACCCGCTGCTCGCGCCCTTCAAGCCGGCCGTCGACCTGCTCATGGAGGACACCGACTTCGACCAGATCTATGACGAGGGCCAGCTTGCCGCCAACACGGTGCCGCTGCAGGCAGCGGTTTACTTCGACGACCTCTACGTTGACTCCGGGCTGCAGCTCGACACCCTCAGCCGCGTCGGCGCGAGCCACGCCTGGGTCACCAACGAGTTTGAGCATGACGGCCTGCACGGCAGCGAGGTCTTCGGCCACATCTTCGGCGAGGCCCTCAACCGCGGCGACCTCGAAGGCTCGCTTACGGCGTAGAGCAACCGCGACAGCGGGAGCTCGGTTCCCCACGGCGAGCACGGGCGCGCACGGCCGCCCGCTCGCGGCCGCAGGTAAAGGCGCCTGCCCACACGCAGCTCGCCATCGGCCCACCATCTCCGTCAAGTTTTGGCTGAGATGCCGTCGCGAGCGAAATATCGGCCCATCTGCGGGGTACCAACCCTTCGAACAGGACCGCACACGCAGGTTGCTGTCGTGCGGCGCAAAACGCTCAACCAAAGGAGCTCACATGTCAGAGTTCATCGATACCCTCAAGACCCGCCGCAGCTGCCGCAAGTACACCGACCAGCCCGTTGAGCCCGAGAAGCTCCAGGCCGTACTCGAGGCCGGCCTTTGGGCCGCAAGCGGCATGGGCAAGCAGGGCACCCACCTCGTCGCCGTGACCGACCCCGAAACGGTGGCCCAGCTCAGCGCCATGAATGCCGCCATCATGGGTGCCAGCTTCGACCCGTTCTACGGCGCCAAGACCGTCATCGTCGTCCTCTCCAACCCCGAGAACAGCACCTGCGTCGAGGACGGCTCTCTCGTCATGGGCAACCTTTTGGCCGCCGCCCACGACCAGGGCCTCGGCTCTTGCTGGATCCACCGCGCCAAGGAGGAGTTCGAGAGCGAGGAAGGCAAGGCTCTGCTCGCCAAGTGGGGCGTCGTTGGCGAGTGGCGCGGCGTTGGCCACTGCATCCTTGGCTACGCCGCCGAGGACGGCGAAAAGGAGGCCCCGGCTCGCCTCGAGGGACGCGTCACCTACGTGAAGTAAGGGCCTGCCTGCGGGCGACGACGCCCATGCAGCAACGGGTTGCAACCCGCCCAGGGGCCGCGTCGTCCACGCAACAGCGGAAATAGCGCAAGCAAGGTGGGAGTCATAGCGCAAACAAGGTGGGAGTCGATTCGTTCGGCTCCCGCCTTTTATATGCGTCCAGTCGCCAGGCTCCCCCGCTAATGCGCTCAGGCCGAAAGCGGCTCGAATCAAATAGAAGCCTCGCAGTCAACGAGCCCCCAAGCAAGCTGCATCCCCAACGACGGCCCGCCTCGCCTCAAAGAACACGCCGCCAAAATCGCCCCGATCGCGAGTAGATACCAAAGGTCCGCCCCAAACAAGATGCTCCCATAGCTTTTCCCTATGGTTAGCTATCGGTAAATCCTGGTGGGTTTGTAGGTATTTCTTTTAGAGATTCTTCAGCGGGCTGCTATACTCGTCCGCACCATGATTGAGCTATCTAACATAACCAAGGTTTACGAGACCAGCGACGGCCCCTTCCGCGCCCTCGATGATGTCAGCCTCTCCATCGACTCCGGAGAGATCTTCGGCATCATCGGCGAGTCGGGCGCCGGCAAGTCTACGCTCGTGCGCTGCATCAACCTGCTTGAGCAGCCCACGAGCGGCACCGTCTCCATCGACGGTCGTGACGTCACGAATCTCCGCGGCCGCGAGCTTCGCGAGCTGCGCGCCGACATCGGCATGATCTTCCAGAGCTTCTCGCTGTTCGAGCAGCGCACCGTACTCGAGAACGTCATCTTCCCGTCCACCCTCGCCGCCTGCGGCAAGCGTGTCTCGCGCGCCGACGCCCCCGAGCGCGCCCGCGAGCTCCTTCGCCTCGTTGGCCTTGAGGGCAAGCAGGACGTCTACCCCTCGCAACTCTCCGGCGGCCAGCAGCAGCGCGTCGCCATCGCTCGCGCGCTCATGACGCGCCCCAAGACCCTGCTGTGCGACGAGGCCACGAGTGCACTCGACACCCTCACCACCAGCCAGGTGCTCGACCTGCTCGCCCAGATCAACGACGAGCTTGGTGTCACCATCGTGCTCATCACCCACTCGCTGGCAGTCGCCCGCCGTATCTGCGGACGCATCGCCGTCATGGACCACGGCCAGGTCGTGGAAAACGGCAGCGTGAGCGAGGTATTCGGAAACCCGCAGGCAGACGTCACGCGCGCGCTGCTCCAGTTTGAGGGGGAGGCACGCTAATGGACCTCTCCGCATTCTTCGAGAAGTACGGCGAGCTGCTTGCCCAGGGCACGGTCGACACCACCGTCATGGTGCTCGCCTCCACGCTCGGCGCCTACGTCATCGGCATCGTGCTCGGCACGCTGCTCACCGTCCTCGCCCCGAACGGCCTTCGCCCCAACCGCGTGGCCTACACCATCATCGGCTGGATCGTGAACATGGCCCGCTCGCTGCCGTTCATCATCCTGTTGCTCTTCCTCATCCCGGTCACCCGTGCCGTGGTGGGCACCACGCTCGGTGTGCCCGCTGCAGTCTTCCCGCTCATCGTCTCGGCCGCGCCCTTCGTGGCCCGCATGGTCGAGTCGAGCGAGGCCGAGGTCAGCCACGGCCTCATCGAGGCGGCAAGCTCCATGGGTGCCTCCACCTGGGAGATCATCACCAAGGTCTATCTGCGCGAGGGCCTGCCCAGCCTGCTTCGCGGCCTGCCGATCGTCATCATCACGATCCTGGGCTACACCGCCATGGCCGGCACTGTTGGCGCCGGCGGCCTGGGCGACATCGCCATCCGCTATGGCTACCAGCGCTACCAGGACGACGTCATGATCGCCACCGTGATCATCCTCATCATCATGGTGCAGGTCATCCAGACGCTGTGTAACCTGCTTGTCCGCGTTTGCGACAAGCGAATGCGCTCCTAGCGCATATATCTAAGTTTGCGCCCACGGCGCACCAAACCTGGCACTTTGCCCTCATGGCACCCTGGCCTTTGGGCATTCGTATGCAAATTTTGCTGAAAGCAAGCTGATTCGAAAGGAAGTCCCATGTCCATCAAGCAGCACATCAAGCCGCTCGCTAGCGTTGCGGCCGTTGCCGGTCTCGCCCTTGCCCTCACCGCCTGCGGCGGCAACAGTGGCAGCGCTGCGGCCACCACCACCGCCTCGTCCGACTCCACCGACAACGTCATCACCGTCGGCGCCTCCCCCTCGCCCCACGCCGAGATTCTCGACGCCATCAAGGACGAGCTGGCCAACGAGGGCTACGAGCTCAAGGTTGTTGAGTACAACGACTACGTCCAGCCCAACGTTGCCCTTTCTGACGGCGACCTCGACGCCAACTACTTCCAGCACCTCCCCTACCTCGAGAACTACAACGAGGAGAACGGCACCGACCTCGTGAGCGCCGCCGCCATCCACTTCGAGCCGATGGGTCTGTACGCCGGCAAGAGCTCCGACATCAACAACGTGCCCGACGGCGCCAAGATCGCCGTTCCCTCCGACGCCACCAACGAGGCCCGCGCGCTGCTGCTTCTCCAGGACCAGGGCGTGATCAAGCTCAAGGACGGCGTGGGCCTCGAGGCTACCGCCAACGACATCGAGGAGAACCCGCACAACATCGAGCTCGTCGAGGTTGAGGCCGCCGCCGTCGCCCGTACGCTCGAGGATGCCGACTTCGGCGTCATCAACGGTAACTACGCTCTGTCCGCCGGCCTTGACACCTCCGCTACCCTCGCCAGCGAGGACGCCGACTCCGTGGCCGCCCAGACCTACGCCAACATCGTGGCCGTCCGCAACGGTGACGAGGAGACCGACAAGACCAAGGCCCTCGTGAAGGCCCTCACCTCCGAGACCGCCCGCAAGTTCATCGAGGAGCAGTACCAGGGCTCCGTCATCCCCGTCTTCTAAGTCGAGGCCAACCGCCTAGGCTCACAAAGACCGTGGCTTAGCCAGCCGATAAGCAGGCCACGTAGCCACAACAAGCGCGCCCCAGCTCCCACGAGCCAGGGCGCGCTTCGTTTATAGACAAGACGGCCGCGAGCAATTGGGGCCTCGCTAACACTCAAAGGCCGACGCTCGCGACCCGTAAGAAAGGTTTAGAAGCAGGCAGATGAGAAGCATCCGCCGCTCAAGGGGCCTTCGTCCTCGCAGCACCCCTACCAGTTGCGCTGAGGTACCGCGCGGGCCGGATGCGCAACGGCGGTGTCGCCACCGGGGGTGCCAAGCGCACGCTCCAGAGCCGTGAACTCGAAAAGAACCTCGTCGGCGCAGTAGATATTGCTCTTCCGGTTCTTCGAGGTCTGATGCAGAACGCCGGCTTCCATCAGCGCGGGAATGGCGTTTCGCACGGCCTCGTTGCTCCTGTCGCACAAGCGCGCT
Source organism: Acutalibacteraceae bacterium (assembly GCA_963639715.1). Taxonomy (GTDB): domain Bacteria; phylum Actinomycetota; class Coriobacteriia; order Coriobacteriales; family Atopobiaceae; genus Parolsenella. The sequence goes on along the minus strand of CAVHWW010000105.1, from coordinate 14,502 downwards.
GCCGAGGCCACGCTAACGACCGGGTTGCCGGGGAGCACCAACAGAAGCCTCTCGGCAGCCGACCCAGACCTAGGACGCACGCGTTCAGCCCAGCGTTGCTGCAGCGCTCGCATTCGCCTCTCGAAGACCATCGCGACGTTACAAGCTTCAATCGTTTTCTCGGCAAAGAAACGGATAAGTTCCTGGCATGCCGGAGCCTCGAGAGCAGGCGAGCCATCTGACCTAAACGCCGTCAGCTGGGCGATATAGGCCGCTTTGTCGGTAGCCAAGACAAGCGAGATGGGGGGAACGGTGTTTCCCGCCGCTCCCTCTCGACGCAAGATCATCTGGATAAGCGCGCGGCCGGTCCGCCCGTTGCCGTCAACAAACGGATGGATGGATTCGAACTGGGCGTGCGCAATCGCGGCCTTTGCCAGAGCCGGGAGACGTGACTCGTTGCAAAAGACAACCAGGTCTTCCATCAGCTCGGAGATGCGCTCGGGAGCAGGCGGGACATAGACCGCACCAACCGGAGAGTAGTTGCTGCCGCCAATCCAATTCTGAACATTTCGCAGCTTGCCACCCCAATCCTCCACCTGGGAGCCCCGCGTCAGCATGCGATTAATCTCACAGAGGGCCTCGAGGGTTATCTCGTCGCCCGTGCCAACGTTCTCAACCGCAGCCCTCATGGCGGCGATGTTGGCTAGAGCCATGACCTCAGCCGAATCAAGCCTGTGGGATACGCCAAGCTCGTCGAGGGCTTCGATTTCCAGGATCTTTTTCGCGGGCACCGTCATGCCCTCGATTTTTGAAGAGGCCAAGGCCTCGGAGCGCATGAGAAGGCGAGCGATGGGCTCGGTGTCGGTAAGGACTTCAGCGGAGCAGTCGAGCTCACGCATGAGGGCGGTCGCTTCCACGACGGCCTTGGATACGTCTTGCTCAAGGGCAATCCGGGCATCAGCAAGCTTGTCGGGCAGATAGGCCTCATACGCGCCGCTCTTCCCGTACCAGCTGTCTGAGTCCCAAAACTTCTTCTCAAACGAGCCCATGTCCACCTCCTAACCTTGGCCATCGCACTTCAAAAACCAAGGTTATCCGATAACCTTGGTTTTTAGCGAGAGAAAACCAAGGTTATTGAGAAACCTTGGTTTTCAAAGCGGCTTGGCCAAGGTTAGAGATCCAAAAGCTGGCTCAACCTCTGATCATGGCTCGGATGTTGTCCGACTAAAAATGACGCCGGACCGCTCTTGCGAATCCGGCGTCACTCGTGCTTACACGAAGCAAATCTGGAGGAGCTTGGTGGCACAGACCGGCTCTACGGCATGCTCCACATCGGCCGGAACGCGCAGGACATCGCCAGTCGCCATGCGCACGCACCGGTCTGCAAAGCAAATATCGACCTCGCCCTCTACCAGGTAGTACATAGTGTCTCCGGGATAGCGTTCCTCGGAGACGCTCTCCCCTTCCGAGAAGGCGAGCAGCGTTGCGCCAATTGGATCGCCCAATCGGGTGAGGGCCATGCTCGAGACCTGGCCCGGACGCGCGCTGATAAGCGAGGCCAGCGAGACGGCCTCATCGGTCGGCAGGTTCCTAAACGGCATCGCAAGACCGCCTTAAGCCGGCAAGATAACGACAAGCAGCATCTTGAACGCGGTAACGCCGCGCACCGAGTGCGGAGCGCCCTCCGGGATCACGACGCTCTCGCCAGCGTGAACCTCATGCGCCACGCCGTTGATGGTAATCTCGCCCGTGCCCTCAAGCACGTTGACCATAGCGTCGCCGCCGGCCGCGTGGCTGCTCATGCCCTCGTCGGCATCGATGGCGAACAGCGTCACCTTGGCGCCCGGCATCTGCGACAGCGTAAGGCTGTTGACCTTGCCCGCCTCGGCAGGCACGGCGCCCGCAAGGTTAAAGACGGCTTCCTTCTCAACGTTCTTGATGAGCTCCATGGGAGTCCCTTCTATTCAGTGCCGCTTAACTGCGGCAACGCATGACCTACGACGTCTATACCCAACCCTTGGCGCCGTCCTCGATGGAATCAGGCGCCGGCCGGATTAAGGCGATTCGGCCCGGCAGGAGAAACCATCGCAAATGGTGCGCTCATCGAGCGCGTTGGCGGGCACTACGCTGCGCGGACCTGCCTGGACATGGAGATGGCGTATTGCAACGCGCGCGTCATCTACAAGCCCGAGGCATCCTGGATTCGCCCGACGGAGGGCTAGCGAATAGAGGGGCGAGACTGGCTACGGGCGGCTTTGTTCTTGGCCCTGCGCTCGCGGAAGAAATCACGGAGCAAGGTGGCGCATTCTTCCTCAAGAACGCCGCTCGTGACCTCGAACTCGTGGTTAAGGCGCTCGTCATGGCTTATGTCGTAGAGGGTGCCCAAGGCGCCGCCCTTGGGATCGGGCGCGCCAAAGACACAGCGGTCGATGCGCGAGTTGACCATAAGGCCGGAGCACATGAGGCAGGGCTCAAGCGTCACGTAGACGGTGCAGCCCGTAAGGCGCCAACGATCCAGCGCGCGAGCCGCCTCGCACATCGCCGAGAACTCGGCATGGGCCGAGGGGTCCTTGTCGGTCTCGCGCCTGTTGTGAGCGCGGGCGACGACCTCGCCACCTTCGTAGCGGGCCTCGTCACCGTCTCCTGCGCGGCTCATCCCGTGAACTACGACGGCGCCAATGGGAACCTCGCCCTCTTCGGCTGCCAAACGGGCTTCCTCGAGCGCCATGCGCATGTAGTCCTCGTCCGTCATGGCACTCCTCTCAGCCGCATAGTCGCAGTTCAGCCTATTCACTATCGCATAAAGAAGGTAGAGCACGGCCGGGATTAAGGGGCTTGCCGCACAGCGCCCAGAACCAGCAAAGTCATGCGCAAACGATAGTCCGGACCGCCAGCTCGAACCTGTTCTCTGACGGGCAGGGCCCAATACACAAATCAAGGGGCCTTGTCACGCGGCGCCCCTAAACGACGACGACCCTGCGTAACTTCGGCCCCAAGGCCTGGCGCACCTGTTGCCCGCCCCCAAAGAACCAATCCTCAACACAAAAGCACCCGGGGCCAGTGGAAGGGGGAAACTGGCTCCGGGTGCGGGAGGCGGCCCGTAAAATGACGGGATCGGGCCGCGATATGCGCCGATTCGCTTATGCCAAGGACCCGTTGGAAGGCCAGGCCCCAGGCGCGATCACTTGCGCAGGGTACTTAGTGGGTGAGGTCCTGGTACATCTCCCAAGCCTCAACGTCGGTCATGCCCTCGTGCACGATCTTGTTGACGCACTTGGCCATCTCGATGGGATGCGGCGACTGGAAGATGTTGCGGCCCATGTCAACGCCGTTGGCGCCCTTACGGATGACGTCGTAGGCGAGGTGCAGGGCGTCCTTCTCGGCGAGCTTCTTGCCGCCGGCGACGACGATCGGCACGGGGCAGGCAGCCACGACCTCCTCGAAGTTCTCGCAGTCGTAGGTCTTAACGATCTGGCAGCCCATCTCGGCGATGATACGGGTGGCCAGCTTGAAGAACTTGTCGGTGCGCTCCATGTCCTTGCCCACGGCGCAAACGCCAAGCGTCGGGATGCTGTAACGCATGCCGGCGTTAATGATCTGGTTGAGGTTGTCGAGCGAGGAGAGCTGACCGTCGGCACCGATGAAGACCTGGGAGGCCATGCAGTCGGCGTTCATACGGATGGCGTCCTCGATGTCCACGGCGACGATCTCGTGGGAGAGGTCGGCCTGGAGCATGGAGGAGCCGGAGGTGGTGCGGAGGGCGACGGCCTTCACAATCTCGGGGGCAGCGCAGGTGCGGATAGCACCACGGGTGCCCATGAAGCAGTCAACGTAGGGAGCAAGCTCGGGCAGGAGCAGGTCGAGGCGCTCGAGACCAGAGGTGGAACCCATGAAGTAGCCGTGGTCGAAGGCGAACATCACGGTGTTGCCGCTCTTCGGGTTGAAGATGTTGGAGAGGTGCTTCTTCATGCCCCAGTCGAGGCTGTTGGCGCCCTTGACGTAGAAGCCCTCGTTGTTCGCGAACGGCTCGTCAACGTGATAGTCGTGAGCGACCTTGAGTCCATCGAGATCAGCCATTGATAAGGATCCTTTCCCTTAGTTTTCCCCGACAAATGCCGGGCAACCAGCATGGTAACGAGGTTGGCAGATGCACGGGCTGGCAAAAGTTCGGCCCAACCCAAACCTAGCGAAGCCGCGGCACAAACGAGTGAATCCCCCACCCCCGTGCCTTTCGGGTCTGCTCCGCGCGTCGCCGTGCCACATAGAACGGCGATGCGCCAAGCAGACGGGGGCGACGCTCTCGCGCCGCCCCCGCAGCGCGACTAAAACTTAGAAGCTGTAGTCGTTCATGTTCTCCTTGGTGAAGACAAGGCGCTCGGGCAGGAGCACGACGCCGTTGTTCTCGTCGCCGGTCTCGGCGCCCTCGGAGATGGAGTCGTTGGCCTCGACGGTGACGTCACCAATGCTCGGGATGGAGATGGTGTCGCCAACCTTGACGGTGTTGCCAGCGGCCAGGTAGGCGGCAACGTAGCAGCCCATGGCGCCCTGGACAGCACAGTCCCACAGACCCCAGTTGTAGATGGTGCCGTTCTCGCAGTAGCTCTTGATGGACTGCGGGGAAGCGAAACCGGTGATGGTGATCTTGGTGGAGTCGTAGCCCTTGTTCTCAGCGGCCTGGAGCTGGCCGGGGAGAGCGGTGGAGTCGTTGCAGATGATCAGGTCAATCTCGGGGAAGGCGTCGAGGACGGCCTCGCCGGTGGTGATGGCAAGCTCGGCGTCCTGGTTGCTGTAGTAGTTCTCGTGGACGTTCTTCCAGTTCGGGTAGTCCTTCTTGATGATGGCCTCAGCGGCGACCTGCCAGGAGTTCTGGTCGGTGACGGTGGCCTGAGAGTAGTGCCACACGTAGGTGATCTCATCGGCGGACGGATCCTTGCCGCGCTCCTTCAGGCCGTCGACGGACATGTCGACGAGCATCTGGCCGAGGATCTCGGGCGTGCCCTGGGAGACCATGAGGGTACGATCCTCGGTCTGGGCGTCGGAGTCCCACGTGGTGACGACGATGCCGGCGTCGGTGGCCTTCTTCAGGGCGTCGGAGACGCCAGCGGCGTCAACCGTGGAGATGCACAGGGCGTCGACGCCGTTGGCGACGGCCTGGTTGATGACGCCGACCTGGTCGGCGGCAGAGGCGGAGCTGGAGCCGATGTAGTCGACCGTGATGCCCCACTCCTCGGCATACTTCTGAGCACCGTCGTTGGCGGACTCGAAGAAGGCATTGCCGGTGACCTTCGGGATGAAGGCAACGGTCTTGCCGGCGATGTCGCCGCCCTCGGCAGCGCCAGAGGCGGCAGCCGTGTCAGCGCTGCTGGAGCCGGAGCCACCGCAGCCAGCCAGGCCGAGGCCAGCGGCAGCGGCGCTCACGCCAGCCACCTGCAGGAATCCGCGACGAGTCATGTTCTTCATAACGAACCTCCCTTTTCTTTGCCCCCTACTGGGCACTTACCTCAGAACTACCCTTCCTTGCGAACAGCGAGCGGAGCCACGGGACGATTCCCGTGTTAGTCGCTGCGGATCGCCCAACGATTACCACGACGAGCAGGACGCCCACCGGGATATCCAGGTACTGGGTGCCGATCTTGAAGCAGAGCGGCAGACCGAAACGCAGAAGTGCAATGGCGAGAGATGCCAGGGCCGTACCGATGATGGAGCCCTTGCCGCCCGTAGAGAGCGTGCCTCCGAGAACGACGGCGGTGATGATGTCCATCGTGAGGTCTCCGCCGAGGTCGGACTTAGCGGTGCCGAGGTAGGCAGTGATGACCGTACCGGCAATGGCGGCGGCGAGAGCGCTCAAGACGTACGTGGACATTATCACGCGGCGGGTGTTGATGCCGGAATACTCGGCAGCCGAGGGGTTTACGCCGGTGAGTATCACCTTGCGACCGTACTTGGTCTTGTGCAGCAGGATAAAGGCCACAACGAGCATCAAGATGTAAATGAAAATCTGGAACGGGATGACGCCGCCGATCTCATAGTTACCGATGAAGCGGAACTCATCCGGGAAGCCACCGATGGACTCATAGGAAGCGGTGCTCGAGAGCGTGGAGACGAGCAGGGCCATGCCCGAGTACAGGAAGCTGCCACCGAGCGTAATGACCATTGCCTGGACCCCGCAGTAGCCGATGAGGAATCCGGAGAGGGCTCCGCACAGGCAGACAACGATCACTGCCAGGCCCACGGCGCCCCAGATGGGCAGGCCAAAGTCTTGCCAGGCCACGCCGATGATGATCGAAGTAAGGCCCACCAGCGAGGCGACCTGGATGTCGATGCCGCCGGTGCACATAACGATCGTGACGAACAGGGCGAGCATAAAGACGGCGATGTTGTCGTTGATGCTCGTAAAGAGCAGAGCCGGGCGCAGGAACTTGGGGTTAGTGGCGCCAAAGATAACGAATTCGAGAATGAGCAGAGCGATGAGCAGCAGGTTCCAACCAGACTGACCACGGGTGAGGAGCTTCTTAAGCTTATCCATTACGCCTCACCACCCTTCTTGGCCGTGTCATCTGCAGCAGAGACGCGGGCCGCGAGCCTTGCATGACGGTTGTTCACGAGCGAGCGGTGCTGGAGCACGGCGTCCACCACGACGATGACCAGCAGGATGATGCCGGTGATGGCGTTGTCGTAGTTGGAGGAGAAGCCCATGAAGACGAGCAGGTAGGAGATGGAAGCCATGATGACGGCGCCGATGGCGGAGCCGATCACGGAGCCGACGCCGCCGGCGAGCGAGATGCCGCCGAGGACGCAGGCCGCGATGGCCTTCATCTCGTAGCCGTTGCCGCTGCTGGGGGTAACGAAGCCGATGCGGCTGCAGAAGATGACGCCGCCGATGGAGGCCATAACGGCGCAGATGACATAGGCGAGCATCTTGGTCTTGAGCGTGGGCAGGCCAACGAGCGTAGCGCCCTGGGCGTTGTCGCCCACAGCCACGAAGTAACGGCCCTGACGCGTGCGGGTAAGCACGAGGTGGATCACGATCACGAGGGCGATAACGGCGCAGTAGTACACCGTGAGCGGGCCCACGAGGGTGACGGCCGAGAAGTCCTTGAAGTCCTTGGGCAGGTTCTCGACCCAGGCACCGTTGGTGTAGAGGTAGAGAACACCACGCAGGATGCCGTTCACGCCGAGGGTGAAGATGAGCGACGGCGCACCCATGATGCAGACGCCCCAGCCGTTGATGAGGCCGATAACCACGCCGATGATGACGGCGATGATGATGGCGAGGACGAGCGACTGGCCGTCACGCAGCATCGTGCCGACAATAGCGGCGACAAGGCCCAGGTTGGAGCCCACCGAGACGTCAATCTCACCAATGAACAGCACGAAGGCCATTCCCACGGCAATGAGCGTGTAGACGACGGACGTGTTGAAGCACGCTGAGACGTTGGACGGGTTCAAGAACAGCGGGTTCATGATGCCCACGATGGCAAACAGCGCGATAAGGAACACGAGGCTGGTAAGCTCACGCGCCTTGAGAAGCTTCTTTACCTTCTCCATCGATTACACCCCTTCCCTCTGATCGAAGCTAAAACGAGATTCCCCAAACTGGCGGCTTAGGCTCATGCCGACACCGCCCCCTTGTCCTTGGTGACGCCGAAGGCCGCCGACATAAGCGCGTCCTGAGAAATCTCGGACTTCTCGAACTCGCAGTTGATGCGACCCTGGAACATGGTCACGGCGCGGTCGGCCAGAGAGACGACCTCTTCCATGTCCGAGGAGATGAGCAGGATGGAGACGCCGGTCTTGCGCAGCTCCTGGAGCACGGCGTAGACGTCGCCACGGGCCGCGGCGTCGATGCCACGGGTGGGCTCGTCGAGGATGACGAGGCGGGGCTCGGTCGCGAAGATGCGACCGATGAGGATCTTTTGCTGGTTGCCGCCGGAAAGACCGCCAACCTCCTGGTCAAGGCCGGTGACCTTGGTGCGGAAGTCCTTGACGTAGCTATCGGAGATGCGCTCCTCCTCCTTGCTGTTGAGCAGGAAGCTGCCGATCTTCTTGCCACAGAGAAGCGAGCTGGTGGTGTTCTCGGAGACGTCGCGGATGCGGAAGAGGGCGTCGGCGAAGCGGTCCTCGGGCAGGTAGTTCACGCCGGCGTTGATGACGTCGGGGGTCTTAAGGCCCGTGATGTCCTTGCCGTCGAGCAAAACCTGGCCGCCGAGCACCTTGTCGCGGCCGAAGATGGTGGTGGCCATCTCGGTGCGGCCGGCGCCGATGACGCCCGCCATGCCCACGATCTCACCGGGGTAGACCTTGAGGTTCACGTCGGCAAAGCCATAGCCGCTGAAGTTCTTGAGCTCAAGCACGGGTGCGGCAGAGTAGTCGATGGGGCTCTCGGCCTCGACCGAATCGGGCTTGATGTCGCTGGAGTTTGGCGGCAGCAGGCCACGGACGAGGTCCTCGCGGGTGAACTCGGAGACGGAGCCCTGCATGGCGACGATGCCGTCACGAAGAATGGCAACCTTGTCCGCGAGCTCGAAGACCTCGGCCAGACGGTGGGTGATGTAGACGATGCCGATGCCCTTCTTCTGCAGCTCGCGCACGCAGTTGAACAGGCTCTGGACCTCGTCAAAGGTAAGGGCGGAGGTGGGCTCGTCGAGAATGAGGACCTCGGGGTTGCGCATGAGGCCACGCAGAATCTCGACCATGCCCTGCTCGGCGATGGACAGCGTGAGCGCCTTGCGCTCGAGGTCCATGTGCCAGCCGGTGGTGTCCATGACCTTCTCGAGGCGCTCGGCCAGAACGGAGGCCTTCTCCTCGAAGCCGATGGTGATGTTCTCGCGGACGCTCATGTTCGGGAAGAGCATGGGCTCCTGCGGAACCATATAGATGCTGTGGGCGAGGGCGGCCTTGGGATTGGAAATGTCGACCTTGTCGCCGCCAATGATGATCTCTCCGCTGTCGGCGGAGTAAATGCCCATGATGATCTTCATGAGCGTGGACTTGCCAGCGCCGTTGCCGCCAATGAGGGCGAGAACCTCGCCCGGGCAGACCTCAAGGCTGATGCCCTTAAGCACCGCGTTAGTTCCGAAGGACTTATAGATGTCGTGCACGGAAAGCAGCGTGTCACGGCTCTTGATGTCCTCGACAACCTCGCGGAGGGCGTCGGCGTTGCCCTCGGCGGGCTTCGTCTGGGTATCGTTTGTCATTCGATTCCCTCCCCAATAGGACAGATGCACGGTCAATGACATGACCATCGATACAAGTTCAAGTTATCCATTGGGACCCCTTGCAAGAACCTTACGGAGACCGAACGGTAGCAATTGGTCATTAAACGGTAATTTGACCACCACCCGGACGATTGTCCAATTTGATTACCGCGCGAGAGTCATCGATTCCCCTCGCCCGGCTTTGGATTTACGGACGTTCAAACAGGCATGCATCGCGCGCCCCTGACGACGCAGCTTGAGTTTCAGGCCTATTACGCCCCAGTTGAGCGGTTATCTTTTTCGCCCAACACATCGGCAGATGCTGTTCACCTACTTTCTTCGACCTCTCACCGGACGAAGCGTCGCGCTCGATTGACCGCCTTTAGTGTGCGGGGTATAGCTGAAACGTACTTTTGTTGAACCATGTGACATTTGTTCGCGATTTAGCAAAAGTTCCAGCCTGCATGGAGCGGCCGCGCGGCCGCCACACGACTTATTTGAATATGAGTACGTACGCCATGCATATGCAGAAGAAGGGAGGGAACGTGGCCGAGACAGACTACCAGCTCATGCTCAAGGCAACCTGGTACTACTACATGGAGAACTACACCCAGCAGCAGATTTCGCAGCTGATGGGCGTTAGCCGTGCCAAGGTCATCCGCCTTCTTGACGAGGCGCGCGCCAGTGGGGTCATCCGCTTCCTCTTCCGCGAAGACGACCAGCGCCGCATGGAGGTCGAGCGCGGTCTCATAGAGCGCTTCTCGCTCGAGGACGCCTTCGTGGTCCCCACGCCCGCCCACGCCGCCGACCTCACGAACAGCATCGCCCGCGCGGCCAGCATCTATGTGGCCGATCACCTGCGAGCCGACGGCTTCCTCAACATCGGTTACGGCGACATGACCGGCCTCATTCTGGACAACCTCGCCGCAAGCAGGCGCTCCGACATCAACGTCGCGAGCCTCACGGGCGGCGTGAGCTACTACCTGCCCAAGGTGAGCTCCGAGGTCTTCGCCATGCACCTCTACCTCACGCCCTCCCCGCTCATCCTCTCGTCGGCCGAACTGCGCGAGGCGCTACTCAAAGAGCCGGCCATCCAGGACGTCTACCGCATGACCTCGCATGCCGACATGACGGTGGTGGGCATCGGCAGCATGGACGAAGACGCCACCATCATCCGCAACGGCATCCTCTCTAAGACCGACTTTGCCCTGCTCAAGATGCAAGGTGCGGTGGGAGACGTGCTCAACCACTTCATTGACGCGGAGGGCGAGCCGGTCAGCACAAGCATCGAGGACCGCATCGTGAGCACCAGCCTCGACAAGCTCCAGCAGATGCGCAACGTCATCGGCGCGGCGGGCGGCCTGGTGAAGGTACCGGCCATGTACGCCGTTCTTAAGCACGGCTATCTGAACATCCTCGTGACCGACGAACAGACGGCGCGAGCGCTTCTCGACTATTCACCACAGAGCTAGGAGATGAACGTCATGGACAAGTACCTTCTCGCAATGGACGCAGGCACCGGCAGCGTGCGCGCCGTGATCTTCTCGGTCGACGGCGAGCAGGTTGGCGTGGCCCAGCGCGAGTGGACCCACAACGAGGACCCCAGGTGGCCCGGCTCCATGGACTTTGATTGGGAGACCAACTGGGACCTCGCCCGTGGCTGCGTGAAGGAGGTCCTCGAGACCACCGGCATTGAGCCTGGCGCCATCGCCGCCGTCTCCACCACCTGCATGCGCGAGGGCATCCTGCTCTATGACGCCGAAGGCAAGGAGATTTGGGCTTGCGCCAACGTCGACGCTCGTTCGAACGATGAGGTGGGCGAGCTCATCGCCATGAACCCCGAGCTTGAGGCCGAGCTCTATCGCGAGAGCGGCCAGACCTACGCCCTGGGCGCCCTGCCGCGCCTGCTGTGGGTGAAGAACAAGATGCCCGAGGTCTACGAGAAGACCGCCCGCATCGGCATGTTCAACGACTGGCTCATCTACAAGCTCACCGGCCAGCTTGCCGTGGAGCCCTCCAACGGCTCCACCACCGGCATCATGGACCTCAAGACCCGCACCTGGGACCCGACCATCGCCGAGCGCTGCGGGCTTCGCACCGACATCTTCGGCGACGTGAAGGAGTGCGGCGAGGTCGCCGGCGCCGTAAGCGCCAAGGGTGCGGCCGACACCGGACTTGCCGAGGGGACGCCCGTGGTTGTGGGCGGCGGCGACTGCCAGCTCGGCATGATCGGCGTCAACGCTTGCCTGCCTGGCCAGGCCGGCGTCTTTGGCGGCAGCTTCTGGCAGTACGAGTTCAACACCGACAACGGCGCCACCGACCCCGACTGCCGCGTGCGTGTAAACTGCCACGCCGCCCCCGGCGTATGGCAGTACGAGGCGCTGGCCTTCAAGCCCGGCCTTGTCATGCGCTGGTTCCGCGACGGCTTCTGCCAGGCCGAAAAGGAGCAGGCCAAGGCCTGCGGCCGCGACGTCTACGACCTCATGAACGAGAAGGCCGCCGAGATTCCGGCCGGCTCCTACGGCATGCTGTGCTGCTTCAGCGACGTGATGAACTACATCCACTGGACCCACGCCGCACCGACTTTCACCAACTTTGAGCTTGAGCCCGAGAAGTTCAACAAGTACACCTTCTACCGGGCCATTCTCGAGAACACCGCGCTGCTTGTGCGCGGCCACATCGAGCTTGTGCGCGAGGCCACGGGCAACGAGCCCGACGAGCTTGTCTTTGCCGGCGGCGCCTCCAAGAGCCCGCTGTGGGCCCAGATCGTGGCCGACGTCACGGGCAAGCCCGTCAAGGTTCCTGTGGTGAAGGAGGCCACGGCGCTCGGCGCTGCGGTGCTGGCCGGTTACGGCGTGGGCATCTACCCGAGCATCGCCGAGGGCGCCCAGCGCGTCGTGAAGTGGGACACCACCTACACGCCCAATCCCGACAACGCCGAGGTCTACGAGCAGCTTTACCAGAGCTGGAAGCAGGTCTACAAGGCGCAGTTTGAGCTGAGCGAGGCCGGTACCACCAAGAGCATGTGGCGCGCGCCCGGCCTGTAAGGGCAACCGATGCTCCGGCCGCGGGGACAAACGCGCGGCCGGAGCCTAAACTTGCGGATTGATTCGTCCGGTAGCGGACGGGAAAAGGAGAGCACCATGGCAGAGACCTTCGTCGTCAACGAGAACGACTTCGAGTACCGCTTCGGCGACTCGGGCCCCAAGTACCTCATGAAGGGCCCGCGCATGAACTACGCGCTCGTGCAGTTCCAGCCCCACCAGAACTTCCAGGCCCACCACCACAACATCATGGAGGAGAACTTCTTCATCCTCGAGGGCAAGGTCGACATCGTGGTGGACGGCGTTGTGCACACGCTAGGTGCCGGCGACTTCATCCACATCGGCCCGGGCGAGGTCCACTACGTGAACAACCCCTACGACGAGCCCATCAAGATGGTCTCCACGCTGGCCCCCTACCAGGAGGTCGACAAGGTCGAGGACCCGAACCCGGAGTACTAGGCGCAAGCTGCGATTCCCTGCGCCGGGGCGGGGCATACCTGCGGGCGAGGACAGATTTGCTTCGCAAATCCCCCACAGCCTCTCCCTACGGCATGCCCCGCCCCGGCTTGCATCTGCAGCTTGAGGGGCGCCTTAGGCGCCTCAAGCTGGGCCGAAACGTTTGGAGAGCGTGCGGGACTTCTTGTTGCAGCTAGCGCTGGATCGTGTTCCTGAGATGGTGATGCAGCTGAAACTATGTCGGCTTGTGGCAATGGAGCTGCTGGTAGATGTTCGCTTCGGGCCTTGTTGCGGCCGACGCTGAAACGTGTTCCTGAGATGGCGCCGCAGCTGTGGCCATATCGGCTTGCGGCAATGGAGCTGCTGGCGGATGTTCGCTTCGGGCCTTGTTGCAACCTGGACGGAACATACGGCGAGAAGGCCTTGTGGCAAGACAATGCGCCTTATGGGTAGCGGCCCCACCGGCGGGCGGCGTTTCGGGTAAGATAGCTCTTGCTCCGGAGGAGTGGCAGAGCGGTTGAATGCGGCGGTCTTGAAAACCGTTGGGCGGCTCGTCCGTCTCGAGAGTTCGAATCTCTCCTCCTCCGCCATAGAACAGATTGCGAGGTCGCCGGCCATCCGGCGGCCTCGCTTTTGTTTGGGCCCGCGCACACCCGCCAAGCCGTCGCGGCATCGCGCCTTCGCGCCTTCGCGCCTTCGCGTCTTCGCGTCTTCGCGTCTTCGCGTCTTCGCGTCTTCGCGTCTTCGCGTCTTCGCGTCTTCGCGTCTTCGCGTCTTCGCGTCTTCGAATTATCCTTTTAATTAAGCTCGTTCAACTTGTGGGGCTCAAATCTTGGGCATGGCAAGTAGAGGTCAATTTCGAGTCTTCGCCAACTGCTGTTTTGTGTGCAAAACAGGGGCGCTACTCGAGGGGTCGCGAATTTGCGCCCCACAAGTTGAACGAACCTTCCGGAGAGCCTCCGAAAGCAACCCATACGTTGAAAAACCTCGCGGAGGGACTCCGAACGCAACGGGAGACAGCGGATAGCGCCCCCGCGGCCGCCTTTGACAGCAGCGGCGGACCAAGACCGCCCGCTAGCTGAAAGCGCCTGGGTATACTCAGGGTTGAACGCCGCAACGGGCGGCGCCTTTGGGAGGAGAGGTGCCATGGGCACTATCGTCATCGTTCTCGTTGTCGTCGTTGCGCTCGTTGGCGGCGCAATCTACCTCAACAACAACATCGTCCGCGCGTCCAACCGCTGCGACAACGCCTGGGACCAGATCAACGCCCAGCTCAAGCGCCGAGCCGACCTCGTTCCCAACCTGGTCGAGACGGTCAAGGGCTACGCCGCCCACGAGTCGTCCACGCTCGAGGCCGTCGTCAACGCCCGCAACGCCGCGGTGAGCGCCGCCACGCCCGAGACCGCAGCCGCAGCAGACAACCAGCTCACAAGCGCCCTGCGCCAGGTCTTTGCGCTGGCCGAGAGCTATCCTGACCTCAAGGCCAACCAGAACTTCCAGCAGCTCCAGGCCCAGCTGCAGGACACCGAGGACAAGATCACCTACGCACGCCAGAGCTACAACGACTGCGTCTACATGTTCAACAACGCCATCCAGACCTTCCCCGGCAGCCTCTTCGCCAACGGCCGCGCACCCAAGCGTGGCTACGAAATCACCAGCGCCGACGCCGAGACCCCGCAGGTGAAGTTCTAGGTTCCCCGGCGGCCCCATAGGGCGTTTGCCCCATCGCGGCCCTCGCCGCAAAGGAAGCGGCTGCGGAGCGGCCACCCCGCAAACAAACCTGCTTCCCGGCAGCTAGGGCATGCTTTTACAGCAGGATTCGAGGG
>CAVHWW010000104.1:0-4818 GCA_963639715.1 Acutalibacteraceae bacterium | reverse complement strand
TGGGTTTAGCCACATGCACGCTCTTGGCTTGCCTGCGCGCACGCTCTCGGTTTGGTCACGTGCACGCTCTCGGTTTGCTGGCGCGCACGCTTTTGGTTTGCCGGCGCGCATGCTTTTGGTTTGCTAGCGTGCACGCTCTCGGTTTGGTCACGTGCACGCTCTTGGTTTGCCGGCGCGCACGCTCTCGGTTTGGTCACATGCACGCTCTTGGTTTGCCGGCGCGTACGCTCCTAGTTTGGCTAGATGCGCGTTCGACCGACTTTTAGGTGACTCGTCATGAACCCGCTGAGTAGCCTGCCGGATTGCTCATGGAAAATCGCAGGTAAGCGAATTGCCCAAAAACCGGATACATGACCATCTGGACGCAAGTCAACTAAAAGTCACAAGAATGCACATCAGGGCGAACGGGGCGAGACTCTCGGCCGTGGGCAGGGGACACACTCCTGTTTATGCGCTTGCCTTTATCTAATTTCCAGGCGACCAGACTGTGTTTTGGCGCAAAGAGGCCCCATTCGGCGAGCCTTTGGCAGCTCGGCCGACTTTTCGGCGACTTGTGACGAGAGGGGCAAGTAGTCCCTTATATATGCAAGTCGTCTACCTGCGGTTTTAGAAATGGAAAATAGGGGGACTACTCGGAGTTTTTGTACAAGTCACCGAAAAGTCGCTCGAAGTGACATCCGTGCCCCGACGAAGCCCAAATACCTTGCCCACGACCCGAAGAAGGTGGGTTCCGTCCGGTCCATGCGCGCAGACGGAGCGGCCGACCCGCATGCGATCGCGCGTCCACCGTCAATGGCGGGCAGCAAGGCACGCTGCGACGTTTACAAGAATCCGCCGCTCATGCATTCCGGCCCTCACGCCATATTCCTTTGTTCGCACCGCCGACGCCCCGCCAAGGCAACCGCCTCTCGACGAGGTTGGGACGCATGTCCTTGCGGCGGGCGTTGCAGCCCCCTAAGCTTTCGAAGCAAGGGGAGGTGGCACGCATGTCAAACGGATCGGTCTTGCGCGTCTTCACGCGAAAGCACCAAAGGCAGCTGTTCGCGACCTGCGCCGCCATCGCCATCTGTTGGCTCGCCGGCGCAGTCGCGCTTGCGCTAGCCTGGCCGCCAACACCACCCGCGGCACCCGAGCAAACGCAAGACGCCTTCAGCGTCGCCATCGACCGCACGGCGCTGAACTGCGTCTTTGGCGTTGTCTTCTCGCTCTGGGGCGTCATGGCCTACCTGCGCTGCCTCGACCCGCGCATCTCGCGCCGCCTCGCTGCCGTCGCCGTGACGCTCACCCTGTGGCTCTTGGCCGTGACCATCAAGTGGAACACGAGCGACCTCACCCTCGAGCGCTACCTCTGGTACAGCTACTACACCCCCATGGCGCTCATCCCGCCGCTATGCCTCTCATGCGCCCTGCGCTCGGCCGGCGTTGAGCTGAGCGAGAAGCGCACGCCCGTCACACTCGCGGCCGCAGCGGCCGGCACAACGTTTGCGACGCTCGCCCTCACCAACGACCTCCACCAGCTGTTCTTTACCTTCAATGCGCCCACCTCAGGTGTTGTGGGGACCTACTCCTACGGCCCTGCCTACTGGATGTTCTTTGCCTACAGCGGCCTGTATTACCTCGCCTTCTTTTGCGCCCTATGGCGCTCGAGCAGAAGGTCTTTGCGCAGCCTCGTGGTGCCGGCGGCCGCGGTGGCCGTAGCTGGCATGCTCTACTTCGCCGCCTACGCGCTCCAGGCGCCGCTGGCGTCCTCGCTCAACTTCTCTCTTGTCTACGGCATCCTCGTTATGGTGGTGCTGGAACTCTGCCTTGACCTGGGGCTTATTCCCTCAACCCGCTCGTTCAACAAGGTCTTTGACGGCCTGCCGTTCGACCTCAAGATCGTCTCGCGCGAAGGGGTCCTCTTCCGCAAGACCGAAGTCGCCGAGCCGCTGCGCCCCGAGGTCGTAGCACGCATGAGTCCCGCTGAGCCTGCCTCCTTCACGCTGCCCAACCTGCCCGACATGCAGTTCGTCAGTTGGCCGCTCTCTGGCGGCATGGCGCTGCTCACCCAAGACATGGGGCCGCTTCGCACACTCAACCGCACGCTCGAGAAGCGCGGCGCCGAGCTCGAACGCGACCGTCAGACCCTCGAGCACGACCGCGAGCTGGCCGAGCTGCTGGCGGGCCTCGAAGCGGAGTCGGCCCTCGTAGACGACGTCGACCGTGCGCTTTCCACGTCAATGTCCGAGGTCACGACGCTGCTGAGGACCCTGCCCGAAGACCCTGCCGCCCGCCGTCGCCAGCTCGAGCGCGCCCGCATGCTCGTCGCCTACTGCAAGCGCAAGGGCTCGCTCGTGCTTGCCGAGGCCGCCGACCCCGAGCTCGACCGCGATCGCATCCGCCTCATCGCCAACGAGCTGGCCTGCGATCTGCGCGCAGTGGGCATCGACTGCGCCGCCATCACCAACCTTCGCCACCCGGTGGCCGCCCAGCAGGCCAGCACCCTTTACGACTGCATCTACGACATGGCGGCCATGGCCTTTGACTGCACGTCCCCCGCCCTCATCTACCACCTGGGCGAGAGGGACGACGGCATGGTTGAGCTGCGCGCCAACCTGCAGTCTGACGACGATGAAGACCTGGGGTCACGAGCAAGAACACAGGCCTTGCGCGAGCGTCTGGACGCCTGCGACGTCATCTACTCGCTCACCGGCGACGTGGGCCAGCTCGTGCTTGTTGCCCGCGTGAGGGGCGGTGGGGACTCATGAGGACACTGTTGCTCAACGAGGCCTGCCTCGTGCTCGTGGTGGCCGGCGAGTTCGTAAACATGAGTCTGCAGGTAGTGCACCTGTTTTTTGTGGCGTTTCAAACGGAGCCGAGGTCAAGGCGTCTGTCTTGCGCGCTCGAGACGGCGGTGCTGCTCCACCTGGCGCAGGCGCTCGTCCTCACGGTCGGCGCAGGGCTTATTGGCGAGGCGGTGCTGGTCTGGGCGCTCGCCTCCTCAAGCGCATTTTGGCTGCTGTGGTCAAACGCCGCCTTTGCGGCCCTGGCCTTCGCCGTCGCCGTCCGCAGGTGCAGGCCCGACCACCTCGTCGACGCCCTGTTCATGGCCCTGTGCACGCCGGCGGTCATCGAGGCCATGGGGCCAGCCTGGAACGTGGCGGCCCTTCTCGACATCACCTGGCTTTTGTTCCGAGGCCTGTGCGGCATCTCCCGCGACCTGGTTAGGCGCTCGGAGGACCTTTCGGACCTCAGCTCCGCGGAGGCGCTGATGGGCATGCCCGTGGGCGTGCTGGTCATTGGCGCGACGGGCGGCTCCACCTTCATGAACGTGCAGATGAGGGAGTGTCTCACGGCGCTTGGCCTGCCGGTTGACCTTGGCGATCAAAGCCAGCTGTGGCCCAGACTCGCCAGGCTTGGCCGAAGCCTTACCACCGAGGCCAGGTTGCTCGGTGCCCCAGCGGAGCTTGCCCAAGGCACGGATAACCTCCTGGTTGACCTTCCCGACAAAAGGACCTGGTTGTTTGTGCGAGACATGCTCGACAAACGCACGGGCACTGCCAAGGTCGTGTGCCTCGACGTCACCGAGGCCGCTCGCGCCAACACGGCCCTTAGCGAGACAAACCGCCAGCTCAAGGCCGCCGCTGATGAGCTGCGCGCCTGCCTTGCCGACGTTGATCGCGCGGCCCAGACCGCAGCCTACCTGCGCATGCGCTCGCGCGTCCACGACGTCGTGGGCCAGCGGCTCTCCATCCTGCATCGCTACCTCGAGATGGGAAAGACCGACCCGGAGTCGGTGGCCGAGCTGGAGCAGCTCCTCTCCTCGGTCATGGTCGACCTTCGCCAAGACGCCGCCTGCGATGCACGCGCTGAGCTCGATGCCATCGTCAGCGCCTTCGCGCTCGTGGGCGTTGAGGTCGAGGTGCAAGGCGAACTTCCCGAGGGACGCGTGGGCATTGCGTTTGCCAAGGTGATCCGCGAGGCTTGCACGAACTCCTGCCGCCACGCCCACGCCAAGCACGTATGTGTGGAGTTGGAGCGCATTGGGGATACGGGCGCCGATGTGGGCAACGCCGCAATAGGCGGCGCGACCGTTAGCGAATTCGGTGGCGTGACAGATTCGGCAGGCATCGAAGCTAGCGCGACCGGCGATACCGCAAAGGGTGCCATGGCGGGCAGCGCCGCCACCAGTGCGGCAGGCATCGCGTCGAGTGGCGTTGCGGCAGGCAGCGCAGCCCCCAGCGCAGCAGCTGCCCCAATCGCCCGCCTTACCGTCACCGACGACGGCAACGCGCCGGCCGGGCCCTTCGGCGAGCGGGGCGGCATCACGGGTATGAGAAGAGAGATGGGCTGTCTCGGCGGCACGCTTTCCATCGTGCGCGAGCCCAGCTTCACGATTCTCGCCGAAGCGCCCGTTGACACGCCCCATGCAAGCACGGACGCCGCCGCTTTGTCGGCAAGCAGTGCCCAGCCAAGCAGTGCCAACGACCAAGACACGAAGAGCAGCGACAAGGCGGCCCTCAGGGCAGCCATCTACAAAGAGGGGTGCGGCAATGATTGAGGTTTTGATTGTCGAGGACCAGGCCATGCTGCGCGAGAGCTTGGCCTGCGCAATAAACGCCCAGGCAGACATGCACGTCTCTGCCAGCTTGGCCGACGCCGCCGAGGCCCCCGAGCGCACAGCCGAGCTCAGGTGCGACCTCGTCCTCATGGACGTCTGCACCGAGAACGGCTCGAGCGGCATCGTGGCGGCCCGGCGCATCAAGGAAGCCGACCCGACGGTGCGCGTGGTCATCATGACCGGCATGCCCGAGGTTACCTTCGTGGAGCAGGCCAAGG
>CAVHWW010000103.1:0-4664 GCA_963639715.1 Acutalibacteraceae bacterium | reverse complement strand
GCAGGAGAACGTCGACGAGGCCGTAGGTCTCTTCGGCGACCCCAAGGCCGGCGGCATCGTGCTGCTCAAGCCTTACGAGGTTTACTTTGAGGAGTACAGAAAAAAGCTTGCCCACCTGAACGGGGCCTTCTCGCTCGATGGGCTAGGCGATCCGATGGGCGAGGCGCTGGAGCGCGATTTTATCAAGACCTTCTCGGCTATCCTGCGACTGAGGAACATCCTCACGAGCTTCGATGATTTTGCTGAAGACGACACCCTCAGCGAGTGGGAGCTCCAGGACTACCAGAGCGTCTACCTCGACCTGCGCGACAAGTATCGTGAGCGTGAGGGCTCCGAGAAGGAGTCCATTGCCGACGACCTCGTGTTCGAGATGGAGCTCGTGCGCCAAATCGAAGTGAATATCGACTACATCCTTATGCTCGTGGAGCAAAGGCACGGCGATAACGATCGCGACCGCGAGATCTCCGAACGCATCCGTAGCTCCGTACTCGCCTCGCCCGAGCTACGCGACAAGCAGGATCTTATCGACCGCTTCCTCGAGATGGCGGGCTTCGGGGATACCCCGGCCGCATTTGTAATCGACCCCGACGCGAATGCGGAGGAGCGCCATGCCGTCGTGCACGAGCAGTGGGAACGTCACATCGCTCGCTCGATGGAAAATGAGCTCGAGAACATCATCGGCCAGGAGAACCTCAAGCCCGCGGAAACACGCGCCCTCGTAAGCGAGTCCTTTGAGGTTGGCGGCGTACCTCAGGAAGGCACCGCCGTGGCAAAGATCCTGCCGCCGGTCTCCCGCTTTGCCAAGGGAAACCCCCAGGCAGAGAAGCGCCGTCGCGTGACGGACCTCCTCACCCGGTTCCATGAGCGCTTCCGTAGCTTCACGGCGAAATATCCCATGGAGGTCAATACACCAAACCCCGAAGACGAGTAAAAGCTCCTCTACAGGCTCGTTCCCGCGGAGGCGATGGCTCGCAGGATGGCCTGCTGCATGACGTCGGCGGCTAGGGTACCGGCCACGTTTACGTCGGCCTCGACCTTGCCCGTGCTGGCGGCGTAGATGGTGTCGCCGTCTGCCAGGGTGGCCACCGGGCGTATGCAACGAGCGTAGGCGCACCTCGTCATGGAGGCGATCTTGCTCATCTCGGCCTTGGTGAAGGCGCCGTTAGTGACGATGGCACCGATGGTGGTGTTGCCGGTGAACATGTCGGTACGCTGGGCAATCTTGTAGAGCTCGGCACGCGTGTCGGCAAAGCCGAAGCCGTCCTCGGAGCGCAAGCCTGCGACCTGCTCGCCCGTCTCGGGGTCAATGACGTCACCCAAGGCGTTCACGGCCACGATGGCGGCCACCTCGAGCCTGCCGAGGCGCGCTGCATAGATGCCGAGGCCCGAGTTGGAACAGCGCTCCATGCCGCAGATCTTGCCCACGGTGGCGCCGCAGCCAGCACCGAAGTTACCGCTCTTGGGAGCATTGCGCTCCGCGTCCACGCAGGCCGCGTAGCCCATCTGCGCGTCCGGGCGAACCGTGGCGCTGCCGTAGCTGAGGTCATAGAGGCACGAGCCGCAGACGAGCGGCACGAGGGCAAAGCCCGTGTCATATCCCACCCCATGCTCCTCGAGGTAGCGCATGACGCCGTCTGCCGCCGCCAGGCCATAGGCCGAACCGCCAGCGAGCATGATGGCGTTCACGGGGTTGTCGGCCGTGGTGGGGTCTGCCAGATGGGTCTCGCGCGCAGCAGGGCCACCGCCCGAGACATCAATGCCGATCTTGGCGCCCTGATCGAACATGAGCACCGTCACGCCCGTCTTGGCCACCTCGTCCTGGGCGCAGCCGATGCGCAGGCCCTCGACCTCGGTGACGTCAATCTCTTCAAAGAGCTTCTCTGCCATGGCTCTCTCCCCTTTACCACCCAATCGTCTCCACACCAGCCGGCCGCGTCTCGGCGCGCGACACGACAGGCCTTAGCCCATCTGTACCAGCACGCCTTACCGCACGCTCCAACGCCTCGTGTCCAAGGCCTGCGGCCCGCCCTACTCCGCACGTCCAGCCCGGCCGCGTCTCGGCGCGCGACAGCCGCGCCTGCTCCCTACACGACGACCTTTGCCGAGCCCTTGGAACCCACAAGGTCCTGGATGCGCGCCATGAGCATCACGTTCTTGGCGTCAACGCGCACGGGCACCTCCATACGCAGGCGCTCGCCGTTCTCTGACACTACGTAGAGCTCCACGCGGTCCATGCCCGGGTGCAGAGAGAACACCTTCTGCAGCTGCTCGAGCATCACACGAGAAAGCGCGCTTGGCTCGAGCATGACCTCCAAGATCTTGGGCTTGTTGGTCTTCTCGGACAGCTCAAGCGGTTCCACGGCCGTGGCAAGGAACTGGTCGCCGCGGTCGCTTCTGTCGATACGGCCGAGGATGCGCACGAAGACGTCGCCCGTCTGCTCGCCGGTTTGCTGGTCGGTTTGGCCGGCAAGCACGGCAGCGCACTTCTTGTAGGCCTTGGGGAAGACCACGACGTCGAGCTTGTTCTCCATGTCCTCGAGCGTGGCGATAGCCATGGGGTCGCCCTTCTTGGTGGTGCGCTTCTGCACGCCAGAGACCATGCCGGCCACCCACACGGGCTTCTCGCCGCTCACGTCCATGTGGCGGACCTCACCGGTGACGCTCGTCTTCTCGTAGCCGTTCAGAATCTCGCCGAGCGTGTAGTCGCGCGCCTTGGACAGGGCGTACTCGTAGGGGCGCAGCGGGTGGTCGGAAATGTAGAGGCCGAGCACCTCGCGCTCCTGGGCGAGCTTGAGCGTGCGGTCCCACTCGACCTGGCTGGGCTCCGGCACGTCGTCCTCAAAGCCGGAGCCCTCCACGTCGCCAAAGAGATCAAACATGGAGCTCTGGCCAGCCGCGCGATCCTTCTGGCGCTTGCTTGCCGCATCGAGGATGTTGGCCGGGTTGTTCTTGTCGATGAACTCCATGAGCTGGCGACGCGGGTAGCCGGTGGAGTCGAAGGCGCCGCCCTTGATGAGGGCTTCGATGACGCGGCGGTTGGCCGTGCCGGAGTCAACACGCTCAACCAGGTCGTGCAGGTTCTTGAAGGCGCCGCCGCGCTCGCGCTCGGCGATGATGGCCTCGGCCACGCCCTCGCCCACGCCACGGATACCGGCCAGGCCAAAGCGCACGCCCTCCTTGGTAGCCGTGAACTCCTTGCCGCTCTCGTTGATGTCTGGCGGCAGGACCTGGATGCCGTCTTGGCGGCAGGCGCTCACGTAGTGGACGATCTTGTCGGTCTTGCCCGTGTAGGAGGTGAGCACGGCCGCCATGTACTCGTTGGGGTAGTGGGCCTTGAGCCAGGCCGTCTGCATAACGAGGATGGCGTAGCCGGCCGAGTGCGACTTGTTGAAGGCGTAGGAAGCGAACTCGAGAACGTCGTCCCAGATGCGCTGGGCCGTCTCCTTCTTGTAGCCGTTCTTGACCGCGCCGTTCATCCAGTGGTCATACGTGGTCTCGTCAGAGCCGTCCTCCCAGTGCATGACCGTGGAGGTGAGCAGCTTGATCTTCTTCTTTGCCACCGGCTTACGAATGCGCGAGTCGGACTCGCCCTTGGAGAAGCCGCACATGGCAACCGAGATGAGCATGACCTGCTCTTGGTAGACCATGGTGCCGTAGGTCTCGCCCAGGATGTCGTCCAGGCGCGGGTCGTAGGAGACGGCGGGTTCCTTGCCGTTCATGCGGTTGATGTAGGACGAGACCATGCCTGCGCCCAGGGGGCCGGGGCGGTACAGGGCGATAAGTGCCACCACGTGCTTGTACTCGGTGGGCTTCATGTTCTTGATGGTGGCCGTCATGCCGGCGGACTCGACCTGGAAGACGCCAGCCGTGTGGCCCGAGCCCATGAGCTTGAAAATCTCGGGGTCATCGAAGGGAATCTCGGCCTCATTGATGTCGATGCCGTAGTTTGCCTTGATGTTGGCCTTGGCCTTGGAGATGACCGTGAGGGTACGCAGGCCCAGGAAGTCCATCTTGAGCAAGCCCATGTCTGCCACCGTGTGGCCCTCGTACTGGGTAATCTCCACGCCGCCCTTGGTATCGAGCTTGGTGGGGCAATGCTCGTTGACCGGGTCACGGCAAATCAGAACGGCGCAGGCATGCACGCCCTCGCCACGGATGAGGCCCTCGATGGAGAGCGCCGTGTCGATGATCTTGCGGGCGTCTTCCTCGTTCTGGTAGGCCTCGACAAACTCGGGGTTGTAGAGGTCTTCCTTGCCCGGCTGCTTCTCGAGCACCTGGCGCAGCTTCACGCTCGGGTCAGCAGGAACCATCTTGGAGAGGCGCTGGCCAACGTAGACCGGGTAATCGAGCACGCGGGCAGAGTCGTTGATGGCCTGCTTGGCCTTGATGGTGGAGTAGGTGATGACGTGGGTGACCTTCTCGGGGCCGTAGAGCTGACGCACGTGCTCAACGACCTCGAGGCGTCGCTCATCGTCGAAGTCCATATCGATATCGGGCATTTCGGTACGCTGCGGGGAGAGGAACCTCTCGAACATCAGGCCGTTCTCGAGCGGGTCAAACGCAGTGATGTTCATGGCGTAGGCGACGATGGCGCCGGCGGCAGATCCACGGCCGGGGCCGACGCCGATGCCGTTGTCCTTGGCCCACTGCACGTACTCGGCCAC
>CAVHWW010000102.1:0-34388 GCA_963639715.1 Acutalibacteraceae bacterium | reverse complement strand
GGTCGGCGCCGCGGAAGAGGACCTTCATGATCTCGACGCGCTGCTGCATGCCGATGGACATGTTGCCGACCTTCTCGTCGAGGTCGATCTCCATGCCGTAGCGGTCCATGAGCTCCTCGATGACCTTGCGGTCGTCGGCGATCTGGAGCAGCGGCGAGTTGTGGCGCTTGTCGCCCAGGATGATGTTCTCGAGGCCGGTCATGTCCTCGATGAGCATGAAGTGCTGGTGGACCATGCCGATGCCATGCTCAACGGCAATGCCGGGGTTGGTGATGTGCACCTCCTGCCCGCGCATGAAAATCTTGCCCTCAGTGGGCTGATACAGTCCGATAAGCACGTTCATGAGCGTCGACTTGCCGGCGCCGTTCTCTCCCAAAAGCGTGTGGACCTCGCCTTGTTCAATCTCGAGGTTCACGTTCTTGTTTGCATAGAACGCACCGAAGGCCTTGCTGATGTTGTCCATCCGGAGCAACTCGGCCATACGTACCACCTTTCAACGTTCCCCGCCTATGCGCCGGAAAAGCCGGCGCCCTCCCCTCGCTATCCCAGCCGCCCAAGCGGGCTCGTTCTTGCCTCTCTGCGGCCGGGAACCGTTCCCTTACAAGGGCCTCTTGCATTGCCCTCCCCTTACAATGCATACCAGAGTAACCCGTAGTGCATGACAGAGTGATTAACGAAAACAACAATCCGCGTTACTACAATTAGGCAGATTGGCTAAATAAAAGTCATGAATGCCTGCGTAGTAGGCGAAAATTGTTGATGAATGCCATGTCTTGGCCCAATGGACAATTTTGGGCGCCCCTAGTCCTTTCCGGCCCTGTGCGAGTAATACGTGTCTTGCATCGGCAGGCTCGGCCTGAGCTTGCCATCGAGCGCACGATAGGCGTTCTGCACCGCGGGCGCGGCCGGAATCGTCGCAATCTCTCCGATGCCCTTGCCGCCGTAGGCCACAGGCAGCTGCTCGTCTTTCTCCACGTAGATGGCGTGAATCTGCGGGATGTCATCGGCACGGAAAAGCCCGAGCGTGCCGTACTTGGCCGTGGGCACGCAATCAGTGCGCGGGTAGTCCTCGGTAAGCGCGTAGCCCATGCCCATCAGCACGCCGCCCTCGATCTGGCCCTGGATGGCGATGGGGTTGATGACGCGGCCCGAGTCGTGCGCCGCGTAGAACTCGACAGCCTTGCCCTCGTCGTCGAGGACGCAGACATGAGCAGCAAAGCCGTAGCAGATGTGGCTCTTGGCGTTGGGCACGTCGGCGCCGAGCTTGTCGGTGGGCTCGAAGTACTCGTAGTAGAACTCACGCCCCTCGAGCGCCGCTAGCGCAGCCACGGGATCCTTGGCCGTACGCGTGTGACCGGGCGTAAGCTCGGCAGCGTCTACGGTGAAGGTCTCGCCGCCCTCGTAGGTGAAGGTCTTGCCGTTGCCGCCTGCACGCACATGGCCTTCCGGCACCTCCTCGCCGCGCTCCACAGCAAGCATAGCGTCACGCAGCAGGAAGGCGGCGCCACGCACAGCCTCGCCGGTAACGACCGTCTGGCGAGAACCAGAGGTGGTGCCGGAGTCGGGCGCGTTTTCGGTGGAGCACTCGCCGTTGGCGATGCAGCGACGCGGCAGGCCACAGGCCTCGGCGACGTCCTGCGTGAAGACGGTGTTGCAGCCCTGGCCAATATCAGACGTAGCAGCGTAGACCACAGCCACGCCGTTCTCGACGCGGATGTTACAGCGGCCCGCGTCGGGAAGGCCAACGCCCGTACCGGCGTTTTTCATGGAGCAGGCGATACCGGCGTGTCCGGGATGCTCGTAGTAGGCATCCTTGACGGCCTCGAGGCACTCCTTGAGGGCCGTGGAGCAGTCGGCGATCTGGCCGTTAGGCAGGGCCTCGCCCGGCTCGATGGCATTGCGGTAGCGAATCTCCCACGGATCAATGCCGGCCTTCTCGGCAAGCACGTCAATAAGGCTCTCGAGGGCAAACTCGGACTGGCACACGCCAAAGCCGCGGAAGGCGCCCGCGGGCGGGTTGTTGGTGTAGTAGCCAAAACCGCGGATATCGGTATTTTGGTAGGTGTAGGGGCCAACGCTGTGGGTGCAGGCGCGCTCCAGAACCGGGCCGCACAGGCTCGCGTAGGCGCCCGTGTCGAAGTTGATCTCGCAATCGAGGCCCGTGAACTTGCCCTGCTCGTCGCAGCCGAGCGTGAAGGTGCCGCGCATGTAGTGGCGCTTGGGGTGGAAGGCCAAAGACTCGGCGCGGGTGAGCCAGCACTTCACGGGCATCTTCAGCTTGTAGGCCGCAAGAGCCGCCAGATGCTGGACCGAGACATCTTCCTTGCCGCCAAAGCCGCCGCCCACGAGCATGGTCTCGACCACGACGCGGTCTTTCTCGTCGTCCCAACCGAACATGTGGGCGCATTCCTTGCGCGTGTCATAGGCGCCCTGGTCGGTGGACCAGATCTTTACACCGTTCTTGTAAGGAGCAGCCACCGCGCACTCGGGCTCGAGGAAGGCATGTTCGGTGAAGGGCGTGGTAAAGGTCTCGGTGGCGGTAAAGGCACTGTTCTTGAGCGCTGTCGCCGCGTCGCCGCGCGTAACGTGACGCTGCTGGCAGATGTTGTTCTCGAGCACCACATGGTTGCCGAAGGCGTTAAAGCTCTCGTGGATGAGCGGTGCGCCGGGGGCCATGGCCTCGTCGATATCGCGCACCGGCTCGAGCTCCTCGTAGGAGACCTTCACGAGCTTCTTGGCCTTCTCGGCGGTCTTTCTGTCCTTGGCCACCACAAGGGCGATGGCGTCGCCCACGCAGCGGGTGACCTCTCCGACTGGAATCATGACGTCCCAGTCCTGGATGAGGTGGCCCACCTGGTTCACCGGAACGTCAGCAGCCGTAAGGATGTCGATCACGCCGTCGAGCGCGAGAGCCTTCGTGGCATCGATGGACAGCACGCGGGCGCGCGGGTAGGCGGAGCGCACGGCTGTGGCATAAGCCAGGCCAGGGAAGTCGCGTTCGTCGAGGTCATCGGGGTACTTACCGAAGCCCAGGACCTTGCGGCGCACGTCGGTGCGGAAGATCTGCTTGCCAACGCCGTATTCCTCGCCCTGCTCTGCGGCCGGATCAATCTCGTCTTCCCCGCGCAGGATGGAGGCTGCGAGCTTGATGCCGACGAGGATGCGCTTGTAGCCGGTGCAGCGGCAAATGTTGCCGCGAATGGCCTCGGCAATCTCAGGGCCGGAAGGGTCGGGGTTCCTGTGGATGAGGGCAGCGCCAGCCATAACCATGCCCGGAATGCAGAAGCCGCACTGAACGGCGCCGGAGACGCCAAAGGCATAGACGAAGGCCTCCTGCTCCTCATGGGAGAGACCCTCGATGGTGGTGATGGAGTGACCCTGGGCGAGCTTGGTGGTCAGCACGCACGACTTCACCGCACGGTCATCGACGATGATCGTGCAGGTTCCGCATGCGCCTTCGGAGCAGCCGTCCTTCACGCTCGTGAGCTTGAGGTCGTCGCGCAGATAACGAAGGATAGGCTTGTTCTCGGTTGTGATGTGCTCCTCGCCGTTGATGAGGAGGTGGTACTCAGCCATGTCTTCCTCCCCTACTTCAAAGCCAGGATGCCAAAGGCGTCGCGAATGACGCCGCGCGGGCACTTGGTGGCGCACATGCCGCAGGCAATGCACTGGGTCCAGTTGATAACGGCGTGGTTGTCGATGACCTTGATGGCGCCGGCCGGACAAGCCTTCTCACAGTTGCCGCACGAGACGCAGCTCGAGGCGCAGACCTTCTTGGCAACCGAACCCGGCTCGGTGTTGGAGCAACGCGCGGTGATGTTGTAGCGCGGCTCAACCATGGTGATGATGTTTCGCGGGCACACGCGCGTGCAGAGGCCACAGCCAATGCAAAGCTCCTGGTCAACGTGGGCGTGGCCCTCGGGCGTGATGGCGATGGCGCCCCTGCGGCAGGCCGTGGCGCACGCGCCGCAGCCGATGCAGCCGCTCTTGCACAGGCCAGCCTCGGTGCAGCCGCCGTTGCACATCACGACGGCCTTGGGGCGAGGCTTTTTCGCCTTCTTGGGCTTGGGTGCGGGAGTCGCCTTTGCGTGGTCGTATTTTTGCTGGTCGTAGGCCATGGAATGGTCTTTCTGACAATACAAGCTAACAGACGTGCCTCTCGGGCGGGGCGTGGCGCCCCGCCCGCGGGGAGGCTATTACTTGAACAGGTAAGAGTAGGAGTCTCGCACGGCCTTGATGGTCAGGCGGACCTCCTCGGGAAGGCCGCAGGAGGCGTCGTCGACGTTATAGGCGCCGGTGCCGGAGGCAAGGCGGACGAGGAAGGAGCCGTCGACCTGGGGCAGGAAGCCCTGGTTCTCGGAGGCACCCATGTCCTCGGCGCTCCAGAAGAGGGTGAGCTTGTCCTTGTAGGGGCGGCCGCTCCACGGGCAGAACACGGCGCAGTTGCCGCACTCGTTGCACATGCCGTCGACGTGGACCACCTGGTGCTGGGCAAGCCCGGGCACCGTGATGGAGACGTTGGCGCGGTTGGGGCAGACGTCGCAGCAGGCCTCGCACACAGAGGCGCAGCCAAGGCAACGGGAGTGAGCAAGCGGGGCGGCAGGCGTGGAGAGCGTGCCCTTGCGCTCGTAGCACTGCTCGGCCGTAGCGGCAGCATTGGCCTCTGTGAAGGCGTTGAAGTCGGCACCAACGAGCTCGCGGGCAACGGCCTGGGCGTCAGCGATGGCCTCAACGAAGGTGGCGGGTCCGCGACGGCAGTCACCAGCGGCCCAAACGCCCGCAACGCCGGTGAAGGTGTCTTCCGGGCGGCCCTTGGCATCCACGGTGACGCCGGCAGAAGCGTAGAGTTCGCCCTCGATGCGCTCGCCCACGGCGCAGATGACGGCCGTGGCAGGAACCTCAACGAGCTCACCGGTGGCAACGGGCCTCTGGCGGCCGCTCTCATCGGCCTCGCCAAGCTCCATGCGCTCGCAGGTGAGCACGCCGTCCTTCGCGCCCTTGGGGGCGAGAAGCTCGCAGAACTGCACGCCGTCTTCGATGGCCTCGCGAAGCTCCTGCTCATCGGCCGGCATGAAGCGCTTGGTGCGGCGGTAGACGATGCGCACGGCCTCGACGCCCGGCAGGCGCTTTGCCACGCGGGCCGCATCCATGGCGGTGTTGCCGGCGCCCACGATCACGATGTCGGTGCCGAGCGAGGTGAGGTCACGGCCAGCCTTGGCGGCCTCGAGGAACTCAAGAACATCAATCTCCTCGCCAAACTCCAGGCCAACGTGGCCGGGAGCCCAGGCGCCGGTGCAGACCACGACGTCGGTGTAGCCCTCGGCCTTGAGCTCATCGACATTCTTGACCTCACGGCCGAGCTCGACCTTGGCACCGAAGGCGAGGCAGAGCTGCTCGTCGGCGTCGATGTCCTCGTGGTTGATGCGGAACTCAGGGATGATGTGGCGAGCCACGCCACCCAGACGGTCCTTGCGCTCGATGATGGTGACCTCGGCGCCGGCGCGAGTGAGGAAGAAGGCGGTTGCAAGGCCAGCGGGGCCACCGCCGACGACGGCGACCTTCTTGCCAGCGGCGGCAGCCGTAGGAGCGGGAGAGGCAGCCTTCAGCTCGGCAAGGACGTCAGCGAAGCCTCCACGAGCAGCGGTGAGCTTGCTCTCGCGAATCTGGGCGCCCTCGGGCTCGTAGAAGGCACGCTCGCACTTGGCACCGCAGGGGTGCGGGCAGAGGTTGCCGGTGATGTGGGGCAGGGCGTTGCGCTCGAGCACCACACGCAGGGCACCGGCGAGATCGCCCTCGTCAACCTTGTGCAGGTAGGCAGGGATGTCCTGCTGGATGGGGCAGCCGGAGCGGCACGGGGCCGTGAAGCAGCTCGTGAGCGGCAGCGGGGCGCTGATCTTGTGCGGCTTGGCCGGCTTAATGGGCTTGCGATACAGCGGGCTTGTGGCCACGGCCTCGTCAAGGGCGGCCACGGCCTCAACGTCGACCTCGTTCTTGCGCGGAGTACCAGCGAGAATACCGGCGATCTGGCTGAAGCGCTCGTAGCCGCCGGGCTTGAGGACGGTGGTGGCCATCGTGATGGGCCAGATGCCGGCACCGTAGATGTCGGCGATGTTGGAGGCATCGGCGCCGCCGGAGTAGCTGATGCGCAGCTTGCCATCGAACTGCTCAGAGATCTTACGGGCAAGGTGGATGGTGAGCGGAAACAGCGAACGTCCGCTCATGTACATCTCCTCGCTCGGCAGCTCCTTGCGGGTGACGTCGACCGGGAAGGTGTTCGTAAGCTTCACGCCAAAGGACAGGCCGCGCTCGGCGGTGAGGGCGATGAGGCGCTCGAACATGGGAACGGCGTCGGCCCACTGCAGGTCCTCGACGAAGTGCTTGTCATCGAAGGCGATGTAGTCAAAGCCCAGCGAATCAAGGCGCTCGCGAGCGTAGTCGTAGCCCAGAAGCGTGGGGTTGCACTTGATGTAGGTGTTGAGGCCCTTCTCGGTGATGAGGTAGGTGGCGATGCGCTCGATCTCATCAGGCGGGCAACCGTGGAGCGTGGACTCGGTGACGGAGGCAGAGACGTGCGGACTCACTGAATTGACGAACTCCTCGTCAACCTTGGTGAAGCGACTGAGGTTGGCAAGCGCCCACTCGCGGCACTGTGCCCAAACCTCGGTGCCGCTCGCGTCCTTCATGCTCTCGATGTAGGTGTCGACCTTGGGGCTCTTGATGCCCTCGAGGTCGTAGCCAACGCTCATGTTAAAGACGAAACCGTCCTCGGCGCCAAGGCCCAGCTCACGGGAGAGCAGCTTGCAGGCCCACCAGGCCTTGATGTACTCGTCCATGGCCTGCGGGACCTCGAGCTCGGTGGACCACTCGCAGTTGTAGCACTCGTCCTCAGCCACGATGCAGGGCTTGTTCACGCACTTCGAGAGTTCCTCGCCGTCCATGATCTGGACGGTCTTGAGCTCGAAGAAGCGAGCTCCCGCCACGTAGGAGGCAATGATGTTCTGTGCGAGCTGGCTGTTGGGGCCAGCGGCCGGGCCGAAGGGCGTCTCGATCTTCTCGGCAAAAATGGGCTCGGCGCCACCCTCGTGGGCAACGACCTTGCGGATGCCGAAGATGCTCCCCTTCTCAGCGTTCTCGGTGAGGATCCAGTCCATAAGCTGTGCGAACGGGATCGGCCTCATGATGTCGCTCATATAAAAGCTCCTCTCCTGCCTCGCCGAGACCGCGCGACGAGACCAGTGTGGACAGCGGCGCCTGTGGCACCGCCGACGGCCCCGCGGAGGCCGTCTGCCGCAACAAGGCTCCCCGGCCCCGATGCGGATTAGCGCCGCCCGCCCACTGATGCGGGCGACGCCCACGGGCCGCACGCGCGGCCCGGTGGAAAACTAGTAGGTACGGTGATTGAGCTCTCCCCAGAGCTTCTTGGACTGCTCGAGCGTCCAGGCGTTGATCTTCTCCTCGTCGAAGGCTACGAACTCACGGTCCTTGTAGAGGACCTTGCCGTTGACGATGGTGGTACGGCAGTTCTTACCCATCATGCCGAAGAGCATGTGGCCGTCGATGTTGTCGCCGGAGAAGGGCGTGAAGACCGGGTAGTCCATCACGATGACGTCGGCGGCAGCGCCGGGCGCGAGCACGCCGAGGGTGCGGCCGAAGTATTTGGAGGCCATCTTGGCGTTGTTCTCGAACAGCATGGTCATGGCCTCGCACCAGCCCACGTTGGGCATGGCGGCGTTGTGGCGCTGGATGATGAGGAAGACCTTGAGGCTCTCGAGCATGTCGTGGGTGTAGGCGTCGGTGCCCATGCACACGGGGATGCCGCGACGGAAGAACTCGAGCACAGGGGCGCAACCAACGGCGTTGCCCATGTTGGACTCGGGGTTGTTGACGAGCCAGGTACCCGAGTCACGGACGATGTCCATCTCGGCGGGCGTGACGTGAATGCAGTGGCCGAGCATGGTGTCGGGCCCGAGCAGGTTGTGCTGCAACAGGCGCTCGACGGGACTGATGCCGCCACGGTTCTTGCGGGAGTCCCAGACGTCGTTCATGCCCTCGCAGACGTGGATGTGGAAGCCCGTGAGGCCGTTGTTGGCCTCGGCCATCTTGTCCATGGTCTCGTCGGAGAGCGTAAAGGTGGCGTGGCCGCCAAACATGGCCGCGACCATGGTGTTGCCGCCTTCGCGCTGCTTGGCGGCCCACTGGGCGAACTCGGCGTTCTCAGCGATGGACTGGTCGCGCTTCTCGGTGCCGCGGCGGTCGGAGACCTCGTAGCACAGGCAGGAACGCATGCCGAGCTCCTCGGCCACGTCCTTGATAGCGAACAGGCTGCCAGGAATCTCGCAGAAGCTGGCGTGGTGATCGAAGATGGTGGTCACGCCGTCGCGAAGCGAATCGAGGATGGTGGCGTAGGCGCTGGCACGAGTGCCGTCGAGCGTAAGGTTGTCGTCGATCTTCCACCACTGCTGCTCGAGGTTCTCGAGGAAGTTGGTGGGATTGCAGCCCTCGATGGCAAGGCCACGAGCGAGGCCGGAATAGATGTGCGTGTGGCAGTTGATGAGGCCGGGCATGATGACGCCACCCTGGGCGTCAACGTACTCGGCATCCGGGTGAGCGGCCTTGAGTTCGGCCTCGTTGCCCACGGCGACAATAGTGTCACCGTCAATGGCGACAGCTCCGTGCTCGAGGTAAGGATTCGATGCGTCACGAGTGATTACGCGTCCGTTGCCGACAATCAGCATGGTGCTCCCTTCGTTGTCGGAGGCGGGGTTTGTCACCTACGACCGATCAGCTATGGAGCGCGCCCATACAGGCGGCGGGCCCTCCCCCGCACTCGCGCAAAGCAGCCGCACACATCGGCTAAACGCTTTAGACGATTCTCTCCATAAGCACCCAAAACCTGGCGCTCGGCCCCGTAAACGGCAAACCTCGCACAGAATGTTTTACGACCTAACTAATTGTCATAACTGCAGGTTTATGTTGGGATTCGTCCTCGTTACATCTATTTTTCCAATCGGCGAACGGTTAGTTAGGCACTTCAAAACATGGCAAACTAGCTGCGGTTTCGTTACACTTTGCTAACAACAACGGGTCCTTAGCGGGATTTTCGAGCCAACTCCTTGGAAACCTAACTAATTTTTTGCCCCTCTAACCACGAGTGGCCCTGGGGCAAATCGGACTCCCAAAGCAGCGTCTAAGCACGGCTCCCTGCCCTTCAAAGCCGGATTCTTCGGGACAAATCAGGCTCCCAAAGCGCCGTCTGAGCACCGGAAGACCCAAAGAAAGCCGAGCTGGAACCACGCGGGGCTAAGCCAATATGCCCACAAAAGCCGTCCGTGAATCAAATCACGGGCGGCTTTGGCACCGTCGCGAAACAAATCGCAGGCGGCATTGGCGCCATCAGGTGAGGCAAGGGCAAAGGAGAAGGAGAGACGAGAAAGGCCTCACAAAACGGCGCCTGCGCGCATCGCTATAAAGAGCGCGCCTTAGGAGAGGTCAACCTCGCGGCCGGCAACGTACTTGCGGGTCAGGTGGCCGCCTTCCTCGGCGAGATAGACGTAGCGCTCAAGGCGCTCCCAAACGCTGAGCTCGCGCGGGGTACGAATCTTGCAATCGTCGAGCACAAGGGCATCGAACTCATAGCCCTCCTCGAACGAACCCACCTTGCCGAAGAACGAGCCGCCACCCGCCGTGGCAAGCCACAGGGCTTCCTGCGTTGTGAGGGCATCGGCGCTGATATCCACCATGCGCCAGCGCAGCTTGGAGACGGCAACGGCATCGGCCATGCAGCGAAACATCGACAGGTTCGCTCCGCCCGCAACGTCGGTACCAAGGCCCACGTTGAGGCCGAGGTCGAGGTAGCGGCGAATGGGAGCAATGCCGCTCGAGAGCTGGGCGTTGCTCTGCGGGCAGTGGGCCACGTAGGTGCCCGTACGGCGCAGAAGCTCGGTCTCGGCCGTTCCGGAATAGATGCAGTGGGCCATCACCGTACGGGGACCAAGAACGCCAAAGTGGTCGTAGGCGTCGCCGTAGCAGCTCGACCACGGGCAGAGGCCCTTGACCCAACCGCACTCGGAGGGGTTCTCGGACAGGTGGCTCTGGATTGGCAGGTTACGCTCGTGAGCAATCTC
The DNA here is from genome assembly GCA_963639715.1 of Acutalibacteraceae bacterium. Classification (GTDB taxonomy): domain Bacteria; phylum Actinomycetota; class Coriobacteriia; order Coriobacteriales; family Atopobiaceae; genus Parolsenella. The sequence goes on along the minus strand of CAVHWW010000102.1, from coordinate 24,264 downwards.
GGCGAGCTCGGCCATAAGCTTGTCGGTGACGCTCGGAGTAAATCGAGGCGTGATGATCGGCGAGGTGTGATCGTAGCGACCCTCGACATCTTCAAGCCAGCGGCGGGTGTCGGCAGCAGACTGGGCCGTGTCTTCCTCGAGGTTCTCGCCACCGTTGCGGTCCATGTTCACCTTGCCTACGTAGGTGGAAAGGCCGGACGTCTCGAGCTTGTCCATAAGCAGCTCAGTGGCCTCCACATGCAGCGTGCCAAAGACGACGGCGCGCGTCGTGGCGCTCTTGCGCAGGTCATCAGCAAAGATGGAATAGGCCTTCTCGGCGTAGTCGAGGTCAGAGTAGTGAGCTTCTTCGGGGAACGTGTGGGTGTTCAGCCAATCAATGAGCTCGAGGTCCATGCCGAGGCCCCTGAAGGAGTACTGCGGCGCGTGGATGTGAATGTCATTCATGCCGGGAATGACGAGCTGGTCGCCACAATCAACGAACGGCAAGTTGGCGTAGCGTTCGGGAAGCTCCTCGAACACGCCGGCGCTGACGCCGTCAACGCAAACCGCGTAGCCACCGACAACGCAACGAACTTCCTGCGGGTTGTTGTTGTAGCAGATGTTTCCGTGCAGGACGAACGACTTGGTTTCCATGTTCATGTCCAATCAGTGGGCGCATCTAAAGACTACAGGAAAGACGCGCGGAGTTTTAGTTCTTGAGCCGTTTTGGGAATGCCGTCGCAAGACGCAAGTGCGCAACCGGATGACGCGGGCAATGTGCGAACCTCATGCGGGTCCTACGAAGCCAGCCAAAAGAGCCGAACCGCTGTGCCCTAGCGCCCCAACCAGTGAGCTTGGGGCTCAGCCAACAGGCAAACCCTTCCCTAGATAAGCGCGTACTTCACGATGAAGATCACGGCAAGGACGTACATCATCGGGCTGATCTTCTTGAAGTTTCCGCAGATGAGGTTGATGCCGACGTAGGAGATGATGCCGAGCGAGATTCCCTCGACGATGCTGTAGCAAAACGGCATGCCTACGAAGCACAGGAAGGCCGGAATGGACTCGGTGGGGTCACCAAAGTCGATGCTAAGCACCGAGCTGGCCATGAGCGAGCCCACGATGACAAGCGCGGGAGCCGTGGCAAACGAGGGAATGGCGAGGAAGATCGGCGACAGGAACATCGAGAGCAAGAACAGGACGCCGGTGGTGATGGCCATGAGGCCCGTGCGGCCGCCCTCGGCGATGCCGGCTGCGCACTCAACCGAGCAGCAAGTGGCGGAGTTGCCAAGCAGGCCAGCGATCATCGTGGCAACGGACTCGGCGCTCATGGCCTTGCCAACGGCCGGCATGTTGCCCTCGGAGTCGAGCAGCTGCGCCTTGGCGCCCAGGCCAATGAGAGAGCCAACCGTGTCGAACAGGCTCGTGAGCAAGAAGGCAAAGGCCACGACAAGAAAACCGAGGTCAGCGATGTGCGAGAAGTCCATCTTGAGGAAGGTGGGCTCAAGCGACGGCACGGCGAAACCGTTGCTGAAGTCGGGCAGAAGGCTCGCATAGCCAGCGGCCGCATCGGGGACGTAGAGCCCGCAAAGCTCGCAAACGATGCCAAGGAGCCACGTGATAAGGATGCCGAGCAGGATATTGCCCTTCACGTTCTTGGCCATGAGCACGCCGGTGATGACAAGGCCCACACAAAACAGCACGACGCTGATGCCGGCCGTGTTGAAGGTGCCATCGGCCATGCTGCCCGAAAACGAGAAGATCGAAACAAGCGTGGCGCTGCTGCTAATGACCAGGCCGGAGTTCTTGAGGCCGATGATCGTGATGAACAGGCCAATGCCCGCCGAAATGGCGTACTTGAGGTTGAGCGGGATGGCATTGAAAATCTTGTCCCTCAAGCTCGTGAGGGAAATGAGGGCAAACACGACGCCCTCAAGAAAGATCGCGGCAAGCGCAACCTCCCAGCTATAGCCCATGCCCAGCACCACGGTGTAGGCAAAGTAGGCGTTGAGTCCCATGCTCGGGACGAGAACAAACGGGTAGTTGGTGAGCAGGGCCATCACGAGTGTGCCAAGGAAGCACACGAGGGCCGTCGCCGTGAATACGGCCCCGGAGTCCATGCCGGTGGCGCTCATAACAGAAGGATTGACGGCCAAGACGTAGGCCGCCGTGACGAAGGTGGTAAGCCCGGCGAGCACCTCGGTCTTCACCGTAGTGCCGCGCTCCTTGAGGTGGAACAGCGAATCAAGCTTCTCTTCCATGGGTTCTCCCTTAGACCGCTGCGGGCCCAAAGCCCGCATGCCGTTGCGAAAAAGACGGTTTTCGCAGAACGTCGCGGGCAGGCTGCCCGCGAGAAAAGCCCCGGCATCGCAGCCACGATCGCGCACCGTACGAATGCGCCACGGGCCCAAAAAGCATGCCGTTGGTCACGGGCAGCCGGTTTTTCCTTCGCGAAAGGAGACCTCGCCCGCTTCGGGTTGCCTGATTATTAATTATTACTGTGCTTGATAATAATTTTTAGTCGCAGGCGGTATCAAAGTGCCTGCGAACGGTAATTGCGCCCATTACCTCGTAAAACAAGGGAATCCGTTGTGTATTTTTCTGCAAAACGGTTTCAAAAATCTAATTGGCTTCGAGGGTTGTTGGCCAGGGCCGAGGAAGTATCGGGTTGTCGCCCAGGTTCAGATTGACTTGCCGCCCAAGCTCAAAAGACTCGGCTTGGGCCGGATGCCAAACCCATGGACGCGCAGGCCCGAACCCATAGACCTGTCGTTAAGCTCATGAACTTGCAGGCCCAAGCACATGCGCTAACCGTGCGCCAAAAGACAAAGCTCATGGCAGCAAACCAAGCTCATGAGCCAACTGGCCAAGCTCAATAAGAATGAGCGGGCTTACGCCTAGAAGCCCTACCCCTCGCGGCGGACCTTCTGCAGATAGCGGTAGACGCTCGGAACCGAGATATGGAGCTCGCCGGCAACGTCTGCGGCGGCGCCCTTGATGAGGAAGGCACCCGAGGCATCAAGCCTGCGAATGACCTCAATACGGCCCGCCTGGTCAAGTTCACTCGAGGTCTTGCCAAGGGCCGAAAGAACGGCGCGCGCCTGCTCGGCAACGCCCGCATCATTCTTGCCCACAGAAAGTGTCTCCACACTAGAGGCGCGATAGGCGGCCCGCACGGCCTCGAGGTTGTTGTCGCGATATTCCTCGGAACCACCGTGGCGGTAGGCCTCCATGAAGACGCCCAGCGCGTCCTCGAGCGTGCGGAAGGGCTGCGGGTCGATGTTGACGCACAACATACCGACCACTTCCCCGCCGTCCCTCACGAAGTAGGAGGAGCTCTGGAGCGGCCTGCCGTCTGCCGTGGTGGAGACGTAGTCGCTTACGAAGACATCGCCGGTGTCCTTGACCTGTTCGGCCATCTTGAGGGCAAAACCCGTGGCAGGGGCCCCAACCGAACGACCAGAGACATGGGAGTTCACGATCTTTACCAGCGAGTGCTCGGGGTCGGAGAAATCATGCAGAACGACCTCGGTTGCAGAGCCAAGAGCGGCGCCAAGAAAGTCCACGAACGGAATGAGCTCCGCAACCTTCTCGTTCATGCACGTCCCCTTTTCTCGCAGTCAACATCGAAATCCCTGTTGCGATTTGGATTATATAATTTCCCAAAGCATAACTTTATGTTAGTTTTTGCAGGTAGACCGTCTGGTATTAGGAGACGGACACGTATCCCATAGGTATGTACCTGCATTTATGAAAGGCCGCCCATGGACGCCAACCAGGTTGATTTTTACACGCGCCTCGCTCACGCCATCGCCACGCAGTTCGGCACAAACTGCGAGGTGGTTGTGCATGACCTCGAGACAGAAGACCCGGAGCGCTCCATCGTGGCGATCGAGAACGGCCACGTCACCGGCCGCTCGGTGGGCGACGGCCCCAGCCACGTCGTGCTCGAGGCCGCCAAGGCCGGCAAGCTCCACAAGCTCGATGACCGCCTGGGCTACCTCACCAAGACCAACGACGGCCGCATCCTGCGCTCCACCACCGTCTTCATCAGAAACGACGAGGGCGCGGTCGTGGGCATCCTCGGCATCAACTACGACATCACGATTATCTCGGCGGCGGCCAAGACCCTGAACGGTCTCACAGGCTCTCCCGAGAAGGCAAGCGAAGACGCAAACGAGCCCGAGCCCGAACCCATCGTGAAGAACGTGGCCGACCTGCTCGACGACCTCATTGAGCAGAGCGTGGCGCTCGTGGGCAAGCCGGCGGCCCTCATGAGCAAGGACGAGCGCGTGCGCGCCATAGGCTATCTCAATGACACGGGCGCCTTCCTCATCACCAAGTCGGGTCCCAAGGTGTGCAAGTACTTTGGCATCTCCAAGTACACCCTCTACAGCTACCTCGACGAGGCCAAGGCCGCCAGCGAAGAGTAAGAGTTCGTTGTCCTAAGCGTGAAACGCTCTCCCCGTTTTGTCTAAAAATCGGCTCTCGCAAGCTCGCACTCACTCGTTACCAAGGCGTAACGCACACGGCGCGGCGCATGCGGGTATCCTAATGACGCTTGTACAACGCACGCGCCAGGTTGCGCGTGCCTAGGCACCGCGACTGCGGTGACAAGGAGATGTGTCATGGCTCGAGTCTTCAACTTCGCGGCTGGCCCTGCGGCCCTGCCCGAAAGCGTGCTCGCCGAGTGCGCCGAAGAAATGCTGGATTACCGCGGCTGCGGTATGAGCGTACTCGAGATGAGCCACCGATCTAGTGGCTACCAGGACATCTTCGATGAGACGGTGGACGCCCTGCGCCGCATCGTCAACGTCCCTAGCAACTACGAGATTCTGCTGCTCCAGGGTGGCGCCACCCTGCAGTTCGCCGGCATCCCCATGAACCTCATGGACGGCGGCCGCGCCGGCTACCTCGTCACGGGCAGCTTTGCCAAGAAGGCCTGGCAGGAGGCGGGCAAGTACGGCCAGGCCGACATCCTCGCCACCAGCGAGTACACCAACTTCGACCGCATCCCCGAGGTTGCGGGTGTTGGCGAGCTGGCCGAGGCCTCTGGCTACGACTACGTCTACATCTGCCAGAACAACACCATCTACGGCACGCAGTACCACGCGCTGCCCGAGTGCGGCGACACGCCGCTCGTCTCCGACGTCTCGAGCTGCTTTCTGGCCGAGCCGATCGACGTCAGCAAGTACGGCCTCGTCTACGCCGGCGCCCAGAAGAACGCGGGCTGCGCGGGCGTGACCGTGGTCATTGTGCGCAAGGACCTCATCAAGGACGGACCGGCCCTGCCGTGCTGCCCCACCTACCTCGACTATCGCGTGCAGGCCGAGAAGGGCTCCATGCTCAACACGCCCAACACCTTTGGCATCTACCTGTGCGGCAAGGTCTACCGCTGGATCGAGGAGCAGGGCGGCCTTGAGGCCATGCAGCAGCGCAACCTCGAGAAGAGCGACCTGCTGTACAACTACCTCGACAGCAGCCGCCTGTTCCACGGACATGCCCAGAAGGACAGCCGCTCCATCGCCAACGTTACCTTCCGCACGGGCGACGAGCGCCTGGACGCCGCCTTCGTGGCCGGTGCCACCGAGCGCGGCCTCGTGGGTGTGAAGGGCCACCGCCTTGTGGGCGGCATGCGCGCCAGCGTCTACAACGCTGTTCCGCTCGAGGGCGTGAAGGCGCTTGTCTCCTATATGGAGGAGTTCGAGAGCGAGCACGTAAGGTAATCCGCGAGCTACGGCAAACTGCAATAAACCGCAGGCAGACTGATTGTTTTCCGCAAGCCTGACACTCGCGCAAAGCACGGACCGCAGCAGGCGGCAAGCGGCCGTCGCAAAGACAAAATCCACGCCCGAGCAAACCGGGCTCACCCGAAAGGGGCACCAATGCGCCACATCAAGACGATCGACGACATCACCAAGGACGGCAAGGTCGAGTTCGGCGAGGGCTATGACTTCGTCGAGAAGGCCGAGGACGCCGACGCCATCCTCATGCGCTCCACCGACCTGCACGGCTACACCCTGCCCGAGGGCATCCGCGCCATCGCCCGCTGCGGCGCCGGCGTGAACAACATCCCCACCGAGGAGTACGCCAAGCAGGGCGTTGTGGTCTTCAACTCCCCCGGCGCTAACTCCAACGCCGTGAAGGAGCTCGTCATCGCAATGCTCATCCTCTCGAGCCGTGGCGTCGTGCAGTCCATGGACTGGGTACGCGCCCACGCCGACGACGAGAACATCCTTGTCAACGCCGAGAAGGCCAAGAAGGCCTTCGTGGGCCACGAGCTCAAGGGCAAGCGTATCGGCGTCGTGGGCCTGGGCAACGTTGGCTCCAAGGTTGCCAACGCCTGCGTTGACCTCGGCATGCAGGTCTATGGCTATGACCCGTTCATCTCGGTTGAGCACGCCTGGGTCCTCAGCCGCGAGGTGCAGCGCGTGGGCACCCTCGAGGACCTCTGCCGTGGCTGCGACTACCTCACCGTCCACGTCCCCAGCAAGGCCGACACCATCGGCATGGTCGATGCCGACATGCTGGGCCTTCTGAACCCGGGTGCCGTGCTCATCAACTACGCCCGCGAGACCATCGTGGACGAGGACGCCGTGGACGCCGCGCTGCGCGGTGGCCGCCTCTCGTGGTTTGCCTGCGACTTCGCCACGCCCAAGACGGTGAAGATGCCCAACACCTTCATCACCACCCACTCCGGCGCCGGCACCGGTGAGGCCGAGGCCAACTGCGCCGACATGGCCATCTCCGAGCTCAAGGACTACCTGGAGAACGGCAACATCGCCAACTCGGTGAACTACCCCTCCTGCTCCATGGGCAAGGCCCGCGCCGCCAGCCGCATCGCGTGCCTGCACGCCAACGTCCCCAACATGATCGGCCAGATCACGGCCATCCTCGCCAAGGACAACGCCAACGTGCAGCGCATGGTCAACGAGAGCGCCGGCGAGAACGCCTACACGATGTTCGACACCGACGAGCACCTCGAGGACTCCACCATCGCCGCCCTCAAGAGCATCCCGGCCATCTACCGCGTGCGCGTGATCAAGTAGCGCAAACCGCTGGCAACGTCAGACACAACAGGAGGAACCTTGCAGGTACAGGCCTTTTCATGCGCACGTCCGCTTCCCGAGCACATGGACAGGCTCTGCCTTCCTGCCACCTCTGCCGAACTCGACGCGCTCATTGCTGAGGAGGCCTACACGCAAGACCTTGGCCGCTCGCTCTACCTCGTGGCGCGACGCGACGACGAGCTCGTGAGGCGTGGCGTCGTTTGTTGCGGCGATGCCGACGAGCTCGCGAAGTTGGCGCTCGAGAATAACTCGCAGGTAGAATGCGAGTTTGACGCTTCTTCTGGGGATGGCCATGAAGCTGAGCTTGTTGAGACGCCAAACGACACTGCCGAAGTCGCGAGCAATAAAGCACTGGTAGACGCATCGGAAGCGCATCTTGTGCAGATGCGCTCGCTTGGTGCGCATGCCGAGCCGATTGTCTGCGAGTACGAGGCGAGCTATGCGCTCGACGTCATCGTTGCGGCCGCGCAGAGCGCCACGCCGCTCTACAACCTCAGCAATGGCTTCGAGACGCAGGTGGTTGTCTGGCGCGTGAGCCGCGAGGACGCAGTTGATGCCATCTGCGCCACCCTTGCCACAGTGGCTTGTGCGCCCACGAACTTGAGCGCACCTGCGCTCAAGGCAGCCAAGGCACTCGCAGATGAGGCCCGTGAGAGCAGGCCGAACCTCGATGCCCGCTCGGCTGTTCTGCATCCGCTCTGCCTGCTTGTGCCCAAGGGCCAAGACATGAGCTGGCCCCTACTGCCGAGTAACGGCCTGCTCATGCACCGCTTCGCCTAAGAAGCTGCTTCGAAACAGCCCTCGCCTGAGAGAACTTTTACAAGTTAGCCCGCCCCTTGCAGCATCCCGCAGCCCATTGAAGGCTTCGGTCCGCGCAAGGGGCGGGCTTTTCTATGGTCGCGAAGCCCATCTCGGGCCGTAGCGCAACTTGGCGCAGGCAGAGGCGAAGTGCTCCTAGCCGAAGAGACCGCCAAACAGGCCGCCGTTGCCAAAGAGGCCACCGGCAAGGCCCGCCAGTCCGCCCAGCTTGGAAAGGTCGAGCTTGGTGAGGTCGATGCCGAGGGCGCCGGCCGACTTGGCAAGATCGGCGAGGTTCAAGCGAGAGATGTCGATGCCAGAGAAGTCGAGCTGGGAGAGGTCGACGCTGCTGAGGTCAACGCCCGTCTCGGCAAGCTTGGCCATGGTGGCGCTGAAGAGGTCGGTGAGGTCGTAGTCAGCCGCAACGGCGCCCGTGACCTTCTCGACCGTGGCCGCAGGGGCGCTCACGAACTGCTGGGCAAGCTCAGGCGCCTTCTGAACGGCCGAGGTGATCTGCGAGGCGAGCGACTGGATGTCTACGGCCATGGTTCCTCCAAGGTCAGGCGCGAAGCGAAGCTCGCGCCGGCGATTGTCGCCTAGATGATACACGCCGGACGCGTAGCCGGCCGCTTACGGAAGCGGGCGATTGCCTTGCGGGCCCCTCGTGACGAGCGAGCGTTTGTCTAGCAGCTTATGAAGTCAGTAGGCACCCACCTCGTTGCCTCCCACGAGCAGTCGACCGGCCGGCCCCGCGCAGGCAGCGCGTAAAGAGCCGTAAGCGAATATCGACCAAGGCCCACGCGAGCAACGCGTAACGAGTTGTGGGTAAATCTCGAGCAAGAGGGCTCAATTTGCGCCTGGCGGGTATAGTTAGGTATCGTGCAAAAACCAAATCGCCGGAAGGGAGGAAGCCATGAGATTCGATGCGCCCATGCTGTACGCCGGCTTGGCCGTGGGCTTAGGCCTTGGCCTTACTGGATTCGCCGGCTTCCTTCTTGGCAAGCGACCGAAGAAAACGAATGGCTCGGGCAGGCCAATGCCGCCCGCCGGCATCGAAGCCGCAAGCGACGCCCCAAAGGCGGACCAGGACGAAGGTTTGCAGCCAGGCACCAACGCAAAAGCGAGCCTCAGCATAAACGCGCAAGGAGGCATTGCCTCGTGTGAAGATGCAGACGCGAAGGCAGCCGTCACCCCGCACGAAAACATGAGCGCCGCACACGCCGCACCTCGCACTGCAGCTGAGACCACCCATGTGCCCGCCGACAGCAGCGAAGCTCCGGACGTCCCCGCGCCGGGAGGCCACATGGTGGTCTACGATCCCGACTTCGATGGCCTGGAAGACGAGGATGTGACCCACAGCGCCATTGCAGCCGATGGCCTGAACGCATGCACCGGTGACGCTGCAAAGCCCTCGCCCGCACGTGACAATCCACTCGACATGGACGAGTTCGCCCGTGACCTCGCGGTCTCGGAGAACCCCATACGCCAGCTCAAGCGCTTTGCAAGAGATGTGAATAAGCAGGCCAAGGCCACCCGCGAGGGCAAGGCAAACGAGCCCGATGCCATCTCGGCCTACCTGACGCGCGGCCTGGAAGAGGCTGGGCTTCTCAAGACCGACACCACACTACCCGAGCTCGAGGTCGTTCTGCCAGGGCGCAGCCACACCATCTTCCTGCGCACGCGCGGCGACGTCAGCGAGCAGGAAATGCGCTCCGTCATCGCCGTGGAGGGCGCACTCAACCGAGCCCTCTTTGCCTGGGAGCACGCCGGCATGCAAGGCCTGGCCACTCAGCCCGACGACCATGACGCCGAAGGCCTTGCCGAAACTAACCAACAGGCAAATAGCGACACCGCTCTCTCCCCTTCCGGGTTGCAGAGCGAAGACGCCAACTCGGAGAACAACTCGGACGAAGCCAACGCGCCCGCCGCTGAAAGCCTGGATATCGAAGACTGCTACGTCTTCAACCAGGCCCTTGCCGACAGCCTGTGCGCGCAGCTTGGCCACTCCCCCATCCCGCGCGCCAGCATGTTCGACGTGGCCGGCGAATGGGGAGTTCGCCAGACCTTCTCGGCCGGCATCGAGAGCCTGCGCACGCCGCTTCGCCTCACGGCGCGCTACCGCGTGAACCTCATGGGCGGCGACATCGCCATCGAGACGCCCTTCGTGCCAGCCTCCTGCCAGCCCGCGTCGCTCTACTCCTTTGAGCTCGGCCGAGTCATCGACGCCTCGCACCAGATGCGCGAGCAGATGGCAACCAACTACGCCCTGCGCTGCGCCATTATGCTCGCCGCCCACGCCTTCCGCTGCTCCCGCCGGCTCTGCCACGCCTACGTAGCCGTTATGGGTTCGGGCCGTACGCGTCGTTGTCTCATCAGTGGCAATGTCTCGCGCGAGGTCTTGCGCGAGCATGACCTCTCTCTACCCTTTGACCCACGCAAAATGGCTCGCGACCTCGGTCTGAGGTTCAATCTCGAAAATGACCGCCTTACTGGCGTTGAGCAGGGCTTTTCTCTCGAAAGCGAGAAGTTCTGCCCGGCCAGTCGCTACGAGGTGATTGACCTTTCCACCCGCGTACTACCCCGCTTTGAGGCCGAGCTGCTCGGCGCCGAGCGCGTGAGCGACCTGTCCATCAACGAGGACGCGCACCGCATCGCGGTGGCCGAGGACGTCGCAAGCGGCCTTGGCGGCTCGGTGGAGCGCAACGTGCGCCGCATCCTCAACATCACGCAGGCCGACCGCGACCAGACCGTCCGCGAGGCAGGCAAGCGCTGTGCGGAGGCCCTCATCTCGGGCGATTTGGCCGAGAACGACCCACTAGCCTTCACCGACGAGTTTGTCTCCGGAGACACCCTCAGCCGCGCCTGCGAGCGCGCCTTGGAGCTGCTGGGCACCAAGGGCCACGCCGGGGCACAGGAGACCATCGACCTGCTTACCGACGCGCTGGCGCCCATCGACGCGCTTGACACGTACAGCGACGCCGATGGCACCACCTGGCGCAATTTCTCGAGCTACGTGGCCCGTGCCCTCTACAACCGCCTGCTGGCCCACGAGGGCGAACGGGTCAAACTCGTGCCGGACGCCTACTACGGTGCCCAGCTGCTTATGAGCAGCGCCCTTCTGCAGCAAGGACGCGCAGAGCAAGCCCTGGGCTTTGCTCGCAGGGCTTGCGACCTCAACCCCTTTGACATGAGCGGAGCTCTGCGCGCCGTAAGGGCCCTTGAGCTCAAGGGCGACCTCGAAGGCGCAGCCGCCGAGCTTAGGCGCAACCTCGAACTCGCCCACGATCCGCAGGGTGTTGGCACCCTCTACTACCGCTTGGCCTACATTGAGTGGAAGCTCGATCAGCCAGAGCTGTCCGACGCCTGCTACCAGAAGGCCATCGTGAGCCGCGCCACCTGCTCAAGCGCCGCACGCGTTGAACTCGCCATGTTGCGCGCCCACAATGGCGGCCAGGGCGTTGAGCCTGAGGAGGTCGAGGACTTGCTTGCGGCCAACGGCATCCCGCTCGCACCCACCGAGCGCGTGCTCGAGGTGCTCGTAGAGGCCGCACAAGGCGCCACCGACGCCGAGGTCTTCCCCGTGGCCAAGAGCTTCGCCACCCTGCTCGGCGCCCTCAGCGCAGACGACGTCATGCATGGAGTGGCGGCGTCAATTGAGCACGAGCCCGACAGGTAGGCGCGAACAAGCGAGGCCTGGCATCACCTAGGGCGTGCTCCGAGGGTCCGCTTCGCAGGGGTCCCCTCTTCCGCACACCCTAGGTGATGCCAGGCTACGTTGTTGGAGGGGCGCTTAGTTGCCTGTGGAGGGTTTGGGGCGGTGCCGCTAATGGCAATTAATTGCTGGTTGGAAGCTTCTTTTACCTGATAAATTGGCTAGCTCTTCTTCGCATTCTCGCGGTCGATGAACATGATGAAGAAGCAGATGGCTAGCAGGGCTGCGGCGACGGCGATGGCGTGGAGGCCGAAGAGGTCGATGCAGCGGTTGCCGAGGATGGCGCCTAGCACGAAGGTGAAAATAACGCCCAGGTAGAGCAGGCCGTTTTCGAGGAAGCCCTTGTTGTGGGTGAGGATGAAGTCGTCCACGTTTTGTAGGGCTGAGCGCAGGTTACCGATGCACATGGTGGTGGCCACGCCGCGGCCGTGGATCTTGCGGAAGCTCTCGACCTGCATGCCACAGGCAAACGAGGTGAGGCAGTTGGCCTGTAGGTTGGCCGTACCGGGAATGAAGCTCACACCAAACAGGATGAGGGCCTCGGCAAACACGGTGAGCTGGCGCCAGTGGAGCCTGGCGCTCATGCGATCATGCGCGAGATCGGCCAGCATGATGCCAGCCGCAAAGCTCACGACCGGCAAGAAGTAGCGCAGCGCGCCAGACAGATTGGCCTCCGAAAGGTTGATGCCCACGAGCAGGATGTTTCCCGTCTGCGCGTTGGCGAACACTCCATCCCTCGCAAGATAGGAATAGGCATCCATGAAGCCGCCGACGAGTGCCAGCAAGGCTCCCAATTCAAGAGACTCAGATATCTGCTTAGCGCGCTTCACCGCAAAGACTCCCTAGAGCTCGAGCTTCATAAGCTCCGAGATGGCATAGATGTAGATCTTGAGCGACAGACGCAGGTGCTCCTCGTTGGCGCACTCGTCCGGGCCGTGCATGGTGCCGCCCCACTCGGGAATGGGCATGGACGGGTCCTCCGGGCCAAAGCTCGCGGCGTTCTTGAAGTGACGGGCGTAGGTGCCGCCGCCGATGGTGAAGGGCTTGGTGTCCTTGCCCGTGTACTCGTTGTAGCAGCGCACGAGGGTCTGAATCTCGGGCGAGTCGGGGCTCACATAGAAGGGCACGACGGCGCGGCCGGCCTCAAATTCGCAGCCATGGGCCTCGGCGACCTTTGCAAGCTCAGCGTCAATCTCATCGCTCGTGATGGACTTGGGGAAGCGGGCGTCGACCGTCTGCTCCAGCTGGCCTGCGGTGGTAAGCAGCAGGGTGCCGCCGATGCAGGTGAGCGGCTCGAAGATGTCGTCGGTGGCGGCAATACCAAGGTTGGAGCCATCAGTAGCGGCGTGAATCTGGCGCTCGAGCTCGAGGAAGGGACGCTCGGCCTCGCTGAACAGGCCATTGTCGAGCAGGTAGTTGCACAGCATGCCGATGGCATTGCGGGTGCCTGCGGGCGTGCTCGCGTGGCCGCCGATGCCGTGTGCCGTAATGCGCGCGAGGGTCTCGCCATTCTCGCTCGCGTCGGCAAGCTCAAAGTTCTCCGCGGCGGGCAGGTCGGCCACGTTGGCTCGCACGACGGCCACAGCCAAGCTCGCGATGGCGTTAGTGGCGCTGCCGCCCTCGATGGCCGCGATGACCGAGCCCTCAACCGGGCCGCTCACCGCAGGCGAACGGAAGGTGGCGCCGTAGAGGCCCTTCTCGCCGCAGCACACCGGGAACTCGGCGTCGGGCGTGAAGAGGAAGTCGGGCTCGGGGTAATTCTCGAGGTAGTAGTCCACGTCACCCATGTTGGTCTCCTCGTTGGCACCGAGGATGATGCGCAGGGTGTAGGGCAGCTTCTCGCCGCTGTTCTCGACCTTCTCGGCGAAGAAACGGGCAGCGTGGAGGGCCAGAACGGCCGGGCCCTTGTCGTCGATGACGCCGCGACCGAGCAGCCAGCCCTCGCGCTGCTCCATCTTGTACGGGTCGGTGTGCCAACCGGGGCCCTCGGGCACCACGTCGGTGTGGGCGATAAGGGCAACCTGCTTCTCAGAGGTGCCAGCCAGATCAGCAAAGCCGAGGTAGCCCTCGCAGTCGTGAGCGGCAAGGCCCACGCGGTCGGCGATGCAGAGGGCCTCATCGAGCGCCTCACGCGGGCCGGGGCCCCAAGGGGCGCCCTCGCTGGCGTGCTCCAGGTCCTCGACCGAGCGATAGCTCACGAGCGAGGCGATGTCCTCGATGACCTCGGGCCACACACGGTCCACGAACTCGTCAATCTCAGCCTTGAGCTGGGCGTTATTCTGCTCCATTGCAGGTCTCCCTCCCTATGCAGCGCGGCTGCGCGCCGCCCAAATTGTCCGCGCATAAGGATAGCGCGAAGGGCGCAAACGGGCGCGCGGCAAGGCAAAGCCAGGGCCGTGGTGGGATGGGGGCCAGACCGCAGCGCCCCAACGGCGCCATCGCCCAACAACCTCGGCCCAATTGCTCGTGGCCACGTCAGCGTCGCCCAACGGCCCCACGCTCCGCGACCACAACCCTATCGCCACGTGGCCCGGCGCCGCTGCAAAGCGCCTTACAAAACCGCGACACTCCCCGCCCTTGCGTTTGGGCTGGTCTGTGGTACCCTCGTTTGCGTACTTGAGGGAGTAGTCGCATCCGGGCGCCTGGCGAACACGGATGCGGTAAGTCAACATACTGGCCGCGGTCGCAGGGGCGTCCGCACGCCTGGCTTGCCTTAATGAACGAGACTCACGTACGGCATCACGGGGATGCTGTGCGCTGGTCTCTATTTTTTTGGCCGCGCGCAGCAATGAGCAAAAAGCTGCGCGCGGCCTTTTGCTCAACAGACGAATATGGAGAGGAGAATTTCCGTGCAGAACGCCCACACGCTCTCACGGGAGGAGTTGCTGGCCCAAACCGGCAGCGACGCCGAGCGGGGACTCGCGTCGCAGCAGGTAGAAGCCTCACGCGCCAAGCATGGCGCCAACTCCTTCACTCAGGCCAAGGGAGAGTCCTTGGCCAAGCGCATCTGGGATGCGTCAACCGAGCCCATGCTGCTCATGCTCATCTTCGCCGCCATCATCACGCTGGGGGTGAACATCGCCCGCTACTTCACCGGCGGCGAATACAACTTCCTGGAGTGCGCCGGCATCTTCTGCGCCATCGCGCTTTCTGTGGTGATCACCATCATCACGGAGGGCAAGAGCGCCAAGGCCTTCGAGGAGCTCAACCGTATCAACGAGGACACACTCGTGAAGGTGCTGCGCAACGGCGAGCCCACGCAGGTTCCGCAGCGCGACATCGTCGTGGGTGACGTTCTTCTCGTTGAGACGGGCGACAAAATCGTGGCCGACGGTCGCCTGCTCGCAAGCGTGGACCTCAGCGTGAACGAGAGCTCGCTCACCGGCGAGTCCATGCCTGTGACCAAGGACGCGAACGCCGCCTGCACCGACGCCACCCCCGTGGCCGAACGCGCCAACATGCTCTACTCCGGCTGCTTTGTGGCTGCCGGCACCGGCAAGCTGCTGGTCACCGGCGTGGGCAACGACACCGAGTTTGGCCAGATCGCCAAGGAGCTCGGCACCATCGAGAAGTCCACAACGCCCCTGCAGGAGAAGCTCGACCGCCTGGGCAAGCAGATCACGGTGATGGGCTGCTCGGCTGCGGCCATCGTATTCGCCATCGAGATCGCCACCTTCGTCATGAACAACACGTTCAACTGGGAGACGGTCTCCGACGCCTTCATCACCTCGATCGTGCTGATCGTCGCCGCGGTGCCCGAGGGTCTGCCCACCATCGTGGCCGTGTCGCTCGCGCTCAACATCATCAAGATGAGCCGCGAGAACGCCCTGGTGAAGAAGATGATCGCCTGCGAGACCATCGGCTGCGTGAACATCATCTGCTCGGACAAGACCGGCACCCTCACCGAGAACAAGATGACCGTCCAGACCATCTGGACACCCGCCGGCAACGTGGAGCCCGAGGCGCTCGCCGACCCCGTCTTGCTGCGCAACTTCTGCATCAACGGCAACGCCAACGTCACGGCCGAGGGCGACAGCTGGAACTTCATCGGCAACCCCACCGAGTGCTCGCTGCTCGTGGCCGCGCACAAGGCCGGCTACGACTACCAGCAGCTTCGCCACGATGCCGACATCGTGCGCGTGTTCCCCTTCTCCTCGCAGAACAAGGACATGTCCACCATCGTGCGCGAGCAGGGCGAGGACGGAACCAGCCGCCTCATGCTCTACACCAAGGGCAACCCCGAGAAGATCCTCTCCATGTGCCCCGAGGTCACCGACGAGCAGCGCGCCCACATCGACGCCCTCATGGAGGACTACCAGAGCCACGCCGGCCGTCTGCTGGGCTTTGCCCACCGTGAGCTCGCGAGCTTTGACAACGAGGCGCAGGAGGACATCGAGCGCGAGATGACCTTCGACGGCTTCGTCGTCATCTCCGACCCGCTCTCCCCCGACGTCTACGAGGCCATCGCCCGCTGCCGCGAAGCTGGCATCGAGGTCAAGATGCTCACCGGCGACAACATCCGCACGGCTCGCGCCATCGCCAACGAGCTCCACATGCTCGAGGACGGCCACATCGCCGTGGAAGCCGCCGACATCGAGGCCATGAGCGACGAGGAGCTTGCCTGCGAGCTCGAGCGCATCCAGGTCATCGCCCGCTCCACGCCGCTCGTGAAGATGCGCGTGGTGAAGCTGCTCAAGGCGCGCGGCAACGTCGTGGCCGTCACCGGCGACGGCATCAACGACGCCCCGGCCATCAAGAACGCCGACGTGGGCATCGCCATGGGTATCGCAGGCACCGAGGTCACCAAGGAAGCCTCCGACATGGTGCTGCTCGACGACTCCTTCTCCACGATTCTCAAGGCCGTGCAGTGGGGCCGTGGCATCTACGAGAACTTCAAGCGCTTCATCCAGTTCCAGCTCACCGTGAACGTGAGCTCGGTCATCGTGGTTGTGTTCTCGATCCTGGCCGGCTTTGAGGCGCCGTTCACGGCCCTTGAGCTGCTGTGGATCAACATCATCATGGACGGCCCGCCCGCCCTCACGCTCGGCCTCGAGCCCATCCGCGACGACCTGCTCAAGCACGAGCCCACGCGCCGCGACGCCTCGATCCTGGACCGCACGATGCTCATCCGCATCTTTGCGAACGGCATCTACATCAGCGCGGTGTTCATGGCCCAGCACTTCTGGAACTTCCTGGGGTGCGCCGAGGGCGAGAAAGCCACCGTGCTGTTCACGCTCTTTGTGCTGATGCAGCTGCTCAACGCCTTCAACTGCCGCGAGCTCAACAACGTGCCGATGCTCAAGAACGTGCTCAACAACAAGCTGATGCTCGGCGTGTTTGGCCTGGTGTTGGCCATGCAGTTTGCCATCACCGAGTTCGGCGCCGCCGTGTTCGAGACCGTGCCGCTCTCCGCCGCGCTCTGGGGCAAGATGCTGCTCTGCGCCATTTCCGTCGTGGTGGTGGACGAGCTCGTGAAGGCCGTCCGCAGGGCGATGGGCAAGTAGCCGCGAGTCCGCAAACAGCGCCCACATCTAACGCCTGACAGGCAGCCCAAGCCAACTTGGCCCGCAAGCGATTGCATTTGCAAGCTTGCGGGCCTTTTTTAGAAAATGAGGGCATAGGCCAGCACGGGTATGGGTACGTACTCATTGCCGGGGTCAAATCCCCGCAGGTGACCCAATTCCGCCCGGCTACAATGCAAGTGAAGCGACCAGGTTTGGAGGGGATTTCATGGACGAGAAGAAGAACGTGCCCGAGACCCTCACTGACGAGCAACTTAAAGAGGTATTCGGAGCAGAGAGCCTTGTTCTCGGCAAGACCGATGATCCCCTCTTTCCCGTCAAATTCATCTTCGATGATAGTTTTCGAGAGATTGGCAAAATCTGGAAGTCAATCGCCTGCTATTGGCCCTGCCCAAATTGCGGGCGCCCCACGCACTACAGCTGGTTTAGGTACTGGTGCGACAAGTGTGACGCCAGCTGGAGCAGCATCAACCTCAAGCCCTGGCCCGGTACCCCAGAAAGCCTCATTGATGCCGCAAACAATAACTAGCTACAATGCCCAAGACACAAAAGCCGCAGCATGAAGGGAGAGCTGCCGTGACCGAAAACGAGAACAAGCCTCTGGCACTTGATGACAAGCAGCTCAAGGACGTTTCCGGGGGCGGCATCTTTGACGGCATCACTGAGGTTAAAGATACGCGCGGCCGCACCGTTGGCGAGTACATCTACGGCGTCCTCAAGTGGTGGCCCTGCCCCAAGTGCAGCAGGCCCACGCATGAAGACTGGGGCTATCTGTGGTGCGACAAATGCGACGACAAATGGAGCAGCCTCGACACCAAGACTTGGACCGGCAGCGTCGACGAACTCAAGGCCGCAGGTGCCGCGAACTAGGGCATCCACACGGCTAAGGCACCAGTTCAGAAGTAACAAACCATCCCCGAAGGGAGAGCATCATGACTGAGAACAAGAACCAGCTCAATGAACTCACGGACCAGCAGCTCGACAAGGTAGAGGGCGGCAAGCACCTCCCCATCATCCTCGACGGCGGCCGCGACGACGCCTTCGGCGACAGCCTGCGCAATGCAGACGCCTCTGTCGAGGAGCTCTTGCAGGGCGGCGCCACCGAGCTCACCGAAGGCTAGGCTTACGGCACGCGGTCCACGTACGGCGTCTAGCGACGCCAAGCTCGGAGGCACGCAAACATACGAGCCCAAACGCAAGCGGGCCCAGATGGCTTCATTCCATCTGGGCCTGTTTTTTGGTTGAGGTGCCCTGAGCATGGCGGCGAGCTTGCAGCCAGCGGTTGGTAGCGTCGCAAACGTTGGAGCCGATGATTTAAACCTGACGATTTCACCTCTCACGGTAGTCGTCCCTGCGGTTGCCCTCCTTACGCCTCAACGGATTGCGCCTCCCGATTTTGCTCTCGAATGATTCCGGCACCACACGCATCAACTCGCCAACTTTGGCCGCACTGTTATCGAACCAAGTAATCTAGACGGCCCGTGCTCAGCGGACGAGAAAGAGTCGTGACGCCAGCGATGGCTACACGACCAGCGGAAGCCAGCTGAGCACACGAACGGCAAATATCTCGCAGGCGTGAACGTGCACGTGGACGACAAAACCAAAGCGAAGGCCACGCTCAAACACGGTCTTCGATTCATTACCATTGGTTAGACCGGAAAGTAGAGCAGGGAGAATGGAGCCGGCAGGCTCTTCGCCCTAGCTCGAATTACCAGATAGATGCAGACAAGGACGGACGGGCAGTATGAGCACTCAAAGCAATGGAATGGATGCCGTCGCCGAGCCTGTCATTGTCGAGGAAAGCATCTGGAAGTTCGTAAATGGCGAGCCTTCTCCCGTCCTTCCCGACGATCCCGAGAAGGCTTACCTCATCTCGGACTTCCCCACCGTCTACATCTGCGCCGCCGACGAAAAGACTTCTCCCAAGAGCTACGTCGCCTACGTCGGCGAGACGAACAACATCAGGAACCGCACATCCCAGCACCTCAACGGGGACGCCCTCGTCCGTAAGGATTGGAAAGAATTCCGTGAGCGAGCCGACAAGGACCCCGCCTCGGTCAAGCAGTACGTAATCGGCCACGAGCACTTCAACAAGTCGCTCACGCTCGACGTTGAGAACCGCATGATGCACCACCTGCTGGGCGTAAGCTCAATCAAGACTCTCAACAACCGGCGAACCAATCCGCAGGGAAACTACTACACTCACGACGAGCTTGACGCAGTGTTCAACCGAATCTGGGCTGGCCTGCACAGGCGAAATTCGTCCCTGTTCCCAAAGATGGACACCGTGCGTAACTCCGCCCTGTTCAAGGCCTCTCCCTTCCATAGCCTTTCTGAGGGCCAGTTGCGAGCCGAACGCAAAATCCTCGATGCCATTGCCATGGCCCAGGAGGCTACCGAAGAGGACCTCCCTCTCGGAGCCTATGGCAAGCTCATCGTGGTACAAGGCGGCGCCGGTACTGGCAAGACCGTCGTACTCAGCCACCTTTTCAATACGATCATGACGAGTGCGGATGACGACGAGGCCCACGGCTCGAAGCCAAAGCGCCCCGATGCCTATATCCTCATCAGCCACAACGAGCAGAGAAATGTCTACAACCAGATTGCGGTAAAGCTCGGACTTCAGACGAAGGACGACACGGTTGTCCTCAATCCAATTTCCTTCCTGAACGAGCGCAGCAACAAGAAGGTCTCGAAGAACGGCCAGAACACGACCACCGACTTCGACTCCCCTTCCGCCAGGGCAGATATCGCTCTTATCGATGAGGCCCATCTACTTGCCACGCAAAGCGGCCAGGCATACCAAGGCAAGAGCATCCTTCTCGACGTGATGCGCCGAGCCAAGATCACGATCGCTGTGTTTGACCCAGAGCAGATTCTCGAGAGTTCCCAGCGCTGGGAGGAAGATGACCTCAAAGCCCTCGTTGGAGATACCGAAAACGGCGCCGTCGACGGCTTTGACACCGTTGAAATGCTCGGAGGGACGTCCATAGAACGAATGGTCGTAAAGCTCGAAGACCAGTTCCGCATTGCCGCGAGCAAAGAGGTCATTTCTTGGATCGAAGACTTTGTTAGCGGCAAAGGAATTGGCCCGATTCCAAGGAGCGACGAGTACTTTCTCGATGGCAAGCTCGTGAAGGATAGCTACGAGCTCCGCGTCTTTGACTCTCCCGTTGAGCTGTTCGAAGCCATTCGTGAAAAGGCAACCGAAGAGAATGCATGCGGCCTTTCAAGGGTGTTGGCCACTTACGACTGGGAGTACTCAAGCGCCAGCAAGAGCAAGGACGACCCAAGCGGCTTGTGGAACGTAAAGATGCATCGCGACAGCAGCGGGTCCTGGGTAATGGGGCTTGTCGAGGGCGATGATCTTGGCTACATCGCTGACGACACTAGTCCCGACCGGTTCTGCCATCCATGGAACTATGGCCTCTCGCCCAATAGCAACCACGGCGTGGGAAAGGACGCCTGGGCAGAGCGCGAGAAAACCCTTGAAGAGGTTGGCTCAACCTTTACCATCCAGGGCTTTGACCTCAACTATGCCGGCGTCATCATCGGGCCTTCGGTGAAACTCCGTGGTGACAAGCTCGTTTTTGATGCAAAGGCCAGCAAGAGCAAAAAGGCCACCAACAAGCGCGGTGGCAAAATCGACTACTCGGCCGAGAACCTGCACAACGAGCTGAACGTCCTGCTCAAGCGTGGAGTCCACGGCCTCTACCTGTTCGCCGTCGACCCCGAGCTGCAAGCGGCTCTCGCGCGAGCAGCAAATGGTGAGGTCGGGTTCGTGGCGAAGTAGGTGCGCTTTAGCCGTTGCGGCGGACGCGCCGTCTCGTAGATTGGGTCACATTCCTCGCCAAAATGTGGGTGAAGGACCACCAGGACATTAATCAAATAGGTCGTGAAAAGCAGGCTGCAGCGTCTAGGTGGCAACCGCATCAGCTTTCTCGATGGCTAAAAAGTGCGGATTTCCACAAATCGGCTGATTTAAAAAGTGCGGATTTCCGCAATTCAACTGATTTAAAAAGTGCGGAAATCTTTAGAATTGAGAAGAGAAAAAGTGCGGATTTCTGGAGCCACATGGTATTTAAGAGAAAAATATACTCTGACCTGCTTGAATGGAAGAGCAGTCAGAAAGGTAAGACAGCTCTTCTCATCGAAGGTGCGCGTCGAATCGGCAAGTCGACCATCGTCGAGGAATTCGGCCGCAACGAATACCGAAGCTACATTCTCATCGACTTCGCGGACGCCAGCTCGGACGTCCGTTCCTTGTTCGATGATGTGTCCGACCTCAACTACATCTTTCTGCAACTTCAGCTGCGCTACGGCGTCCAACTATTCGAACGTGAGTCTCTTATCGTTTTCGATGAGGTTCAGCTCTGCCCCAAGGCCAGGCAAGCCATCCGCGCGCTCGTCAAAGACGGCCGCTATGACTACGTGGAGACCGGCTCGCTTGTCTCCATTCGCCAGAACACGCGTGACATTCGCATCCCAAGCGAGGAACGAAAGCTCCAGATGAGGCCCATGGACTTTGAGGAGTTTCGTTGGGCGCAAAGTGACGAAGCCACCATTCCGCTGCTTGGCAGCGCCTTTGCCTCACGGACTTCTCTGGGCGACCAGATGAACCGAAAACTCATGCGAGACTTTAGGCTTTACATGCTCGTCGGCGGTATGCCCCAGGCGGTCTCGGAATATCTGGAAACAAATAACTTGCAGGCAGTTGACAGCGTAAAGAGAGACATTATCAACCTCTACGAAGAGGACTTCTATAAGATAAGCCCTTCCGGCGTCCTCTCTATGCTGTTCGATGCAATCCCCGCGCAGCTCTCGAATAAAGCCTCGCGCTACCATGTGTCCAGCGTGCTTGCGAATAAGCAGGCGGCAGACATTCTCGAAGAAATCGCCCAGCTGAAGGAATCAAAAACCGTTTTGGCGGCCCACTACGTCAACGATCCGAATGTCGGTATGTCCGCTAACTTTAACCTTGAAAAGTTCAAACTCTACCTAGCTGACACAGGGCTTTTCGTCACCTTGGCCTTCAAGGACTCGGAATTTACAGACAACATCATTTATCAGGCGCTTCTCTCTGACAAGCTGCCTGTAAACCTCGGAATGGTCTATGAGAATGCGGTGGCGCAGGAGCTTGTTGCGCAGGGTCATAGCCTCTTCTACCACGTTTGGGAAAAAGAGGGCTCAAAGCACAACTACGAGATCGACTTCCTGGTTACCGAAGGCAAGAAGATTTGCCCTGTGGAGGTCAAGTCGTCCAGGTACAAGACCCATGCCTCGCTCGACGCCTTCTCAGAGCGATTTTCTTCCAGGGTTGGCAAGCAGTACCTCGTCTACACCAAAGACCTTCGCCAAGACGGCAATGTCACATGCATTCCGACCTACATGGCAAGGTTCCTGTAGGAGAAGGCTTAGCCAGGAAACGTTCTTGCCGCTTGAGCAGTCGAGCGTGCCCGCCCTCATCTTGGGTTGGACGCGCGCCTATCGTGGCCCAGTTGGGTGGGGAGCGCGCCTATCGTGGTCCAGTTGGGCGGGGAGCGCACCCATCGTGGTCCAGTTGCCCAAAGGCCCAAATAGTGCCGCGCGCCAACGGGCGGGTTCGGTATCCGGCTAGATCACGTAGTCGTTGCCGGCCAGCGTATGGGCGCAGAGGTCGACGATCTTGATGTCGTCGAGGTAGTCGCCTATGAGGGTGTTGAGCTTCTCCCACATCTCGTGGCAGCGCGGCTCCTCGGCGCGGAAGGTCTGGAGGTCGTCCAGACCAGAGACGGGCGCAAGCGAACCCTCGGTGGCGCGCAGGACCTCGCCCACGGTGTAGTCGCCCGAGGCGCGCGTGAGCTTGTAGCCGCCGCCCTTTCCACGCAGGCCCTCGATAAGGCGGTCACGCACGAGCGTCTTGAGGATGCTCTCGAGGTACTTCTCGGAGATGGACTGGCGAGCCGCGATGTCGCGCAGGGGCAGGTAGCCCTCACCCTCGTGCTCGGCGAGGTCAATCATCACGCGCAGGGCGTAGCGGCCCTTCGTAGACACCAGCATGGCTCCCCCTAACTCGCGAGCCACGCCCGCGGACGTCATCCTTTGAGGAAATAGCTGCTCGGGCACCGTGGCGCGCTTTGCCGCGAGCCTTCAGTGCGGGCGGCTTGCTGCGTGGCTCGCCGCGTGGCTTGCCGTGAGCGGCTCGCTCAGCGCTTTGCTGCGTGGCTCGCCGCGGACAGCTCGCTCGGCGCTTTCTGCGTGGCTTGTCGCAGGCAACTCGCTCGGCGCTTTGCTGCGTGGCTTGCCACGGGCAGCTCGCCCGGCACTTTGCTACACACCTCGCGTCAGCCTTAGCCGCAGGCCTCGTGCGAACGCAAAGTTGCCTCGGTAGAGACCGTGCCTCGGCCTGGCGCGCCTCAGCAATCGCAGTACAAGAGAAACCCTCAGCTTCTATTTCCTATCATTACTATAGGATAATAGGAAATCGAACGTAAGCGCCAATTGCAGCCTCGGCAACCTTGCTCGCGCAAGCGAACGCGGCACGCCCCCGGCCACGCCGGGTTTCCGGCGGACTTGCCTGCGCATGCGAACGCGGCCCCCGGCCGCGCCGAGTTTCCGTTTTGGGCGCGTCGGACTTTACCCGCGCCCGCCAGGGCCCCGGAGAACTAGAATCACACGAGCACAACCGCGCGTAAGGAGAACAAGATGATCCCCACACCAGAAGAAGCATACGAGCTGCTCAAGCACTACAACGAGGACCCCTTCCACCTCACGCACGGGCGCATCGTGGGCGAGGTCTTGCGCTGGTTCGCAACCGACATGGGCCACGCCGACGAGGCCGACCTGTGGCAAGTCGTGGGCACCCTGCACGACCTTGACTTTGAACGCTGGCCCGAGGAGCACTGTGTGCGCGAGGAGCAGCTCATGCGCGAGCTGGACCTCGACGAGGTGATCGTGCGCGGCTGCTGCAGCCACGGCTTTGGCCTCACCGGCACGCCCTACGAGCCCACCTCCGACATGGAGAAGGTGCTGTTTGCTGCCGACGAGCTCACTGGCCTCATTGGCGCGGCCGTGCTCATGCGCCCCTCCAAGAGCGTCGACGACCTCACGGTGAAGTCGCTCAAGAAGAAGTACAAGGACAAGAAGTTTGCCGCCGGCTGCTCGCGCGAGGTCATCGAGCGCGGCGCGGAGATGCTCGGCTGGG
>CAVHWW010000101.1:0-4606 GCA_963639715.1 Acutalibacteraceae bacterium | reverse complement strand
GGAAGCGAGCGATTGCTTGCGGCTGCTGCTTAAGGCCTACTGCTCGCTGGCTCCCAGGGCCTCCACCTTGGCGTGGATGGTCTGGAGCTGGCCGGCACCGCCCGAGAAGACGCCGATGGAGAGCATGCAGTCGCCATAGTCGCGGCCGTTGCTGATCTTGATGTAGGCGTCGTCCACCACGCGGTTGTTGGTGGGGTCGAAGGGGTGCCAGCAGCCGCTCTGGTACACCTCAAACCAGGCGTGCGTGGCGCCTTCTGCGTCGTAGACGCCGGCAACGTACTTGGCCATGAGGCCAAGGCCTCGGCAGACCGAGATCGCTACCTGGGCATAGTCCTGGCACACGCCACGACCGAGCTCAAGAGCCTCCTCGGCCACAGTGCGTACGGTGGTGGACCCGGGCTCGTAGGAGAGGCGGTCATGCACGGCGCCCATGACGTAGCGGGCCTGCTCTACCGGGCTTGCTGCCCAAACGTTTCTAGCGATTCCTCGGCCCACCTCGGCGGTAAACGCCTCAAGCGCCTCACCCTGCTGGGTGAAGGCGCTCTGATAGCGGTAGAGAGGCTTGTAGACCTGCTTTTGGTGGCGGCTCTGGTCAACGAAGGCGATGCCGCCCACGTGGTAGGAGAAGCTGTCGTGAGGCTCGACGATGCGCCCGGTTACGACCGGGTTGGCGAAGCTGTCAGTTCCGTAGGCGAGCTCGCAGGCGGGCTCGAGGGTGAACTCGAGGTCACAGATGCGCTGCTGTGAAAGGTTGGGCGGCAGGCAACGCAGCTGGAAGCGGTGGTCGCCAACGGGCTCGCTAAACTCCAGCGAGGTCTGATAGTCAAACCTGAGCTTCCTCACGCCAGCGTACCTCCACGCCTCCTCACGAGTTCCAAGACGTCGTCCAGTCTACCCGTGACGCTCTCGCCGTAGCCGCGCAAATGGAGGTTGTAGGCAAGGTTGGAGATGAAGGAATCGATGGGCAGGCACTCGGGGTGACGCACATAGCCCAGGTAGAAGACGAGCTTGCGCAGCGGTCGGTCGAGCGTGGCTTCGTCCTCGCCAAAGCGGCTCCACAGCTCAAGGCGCTCCACGTACTTGCCCAAGAACAGCAGGGCTTTGGCCTCGCCCGAGCTCATGCCGTCCTCAACCGAGCCCCAGAAGGCGAGCAGATCGTCTCGCACGGAGCGGTGGCGGGGCAGGCGCGTGCAAGGCTCCTTGCTCGCGCGCAGGTTGATGAGGGCGAGCTCAACATAGCTCACGGTCTCGGTGCCAAGCTCGGGGCGCAGCTCGATGGCATTGCCAAAGGCCGCGCGCATGCTTGCACAGACGGAGTTGGGGTCGTCGGCGTTGTACAGGATGGCCGCAACCAGGCTCTCGAGCTCCTCGGCGGGGTCAAAGGGCAAATCGAGCGCGTTGCAGAAGCTGGAGAAGTCAGTCGTCTCCAAATCGACGTTGGCGTCGTAGGTCTTGCCGAGGCGTCCCAGCGTGGTGTAGACGCGCTCGGAGTAGCGTCCAAGCCAGAAGAGCTGGTCGGCCTTTGCGCGGGTGATGGGCAGCGTGGCCCCTACTTCGTGAGTACCCATGTGTCCTTGAAGCCCCCTCCCTGGGAAGAATTGACGACCATCGAGCCCGGTTCGCGGGCGTAGCGCGTAAGGCCGGAAGCCCAGACCTTCGTGCTCTCGCCGGTGAGGACGAAGGCGCGCAGATCGGCCATGCGGCGGCACGGGCTGCCGTCTTCGGCCACGCTCGGAATGTCCCTGAAGTGCACGACCTCCTGGGCGATGAAGCGCCTGGGCTCAGCCTTGACGTGATCGCGCAGGTCGGCGAGCTGCTCTTTGGTGAGCGAGTCGCCGAAGATAACACCGTAGCCACCGGCCTCGGCGACGTCTTTCACCACCAGCTCGTGGAGGTGCTCCATGACGTAGGTCATGTCGCGCTCGAACATCGGCAGGTAGGTGGGCGCGTTGTTGAGGATGGGCTCTTCGCCCAGGTAGTAGCTCACCATGGCCGGGACGAAGTAGTAGATGCCCTTGTCGTCGGCCACGCCGTTGCCCGGGGCATTGACGATGGCGACGTTGCCGGCACGGTAGGCGCTGATGAGGTTGGGCACGCCGATGACCGAGTCGGGGTTGAAGCAGAACGGGTCGAGGTACTCGTCGGAGATGCGGCGGTAGACCACGCCGACCTTATGGCGCTGGCCGGAGTAGTCCACGTAGAAGAGCTGGTCGCCATCGACCACGAGGTCAGAGGGGTAGGCGAGGGCAGCGCCAGTCTTCTCGGCCAGGTAGGAGTGCTCGAAGAAGGCGGCGTTGTAGCGGCCCGGCGTAAGGATGACCGGGATGCCGCCGCAGCTGCTGTACTCCATGGCCGCGGCAAGCAGCTCGGGGTAGTCGCGGTTGTCGCGCACGTGGTTGGCGGCGTAGACGTCGGGCGCGATGCGGCGCGTGATGCTGCGGGCGATGAGCGGGTAGGAGGCGCCAGACGGGATGCGCAGGTTGTCCTCGAGCACCACCCAAGAGCCGTCGCTATCCTGCACGAGGTCCTCGCCGGCGATGTGGGCGTAGATGCCCGCGGGCGGCTCTACCTCGTTGATCTGCGGCAGGTAGCCCGAGCTCGAGTAGACGAAGTCCTCGGGGACGACCTTGTCGCGGATGATCTGCTTTTCAGAGTAGATGTCACGCAGGAAGGCATTGAGGGCGCGCACGCGCTGGGCAAGGCCGCGGGAGAGCTTGTCGAACTCGGCGGCGCCGATGATGCGCGGCACCGGGTCGTAGGGGAAGATCTGCTCTTTGAACTCGCCGTTCTTGTACAGGCCAAAGCGCACGCCGTTGCGTGCCATGTCCTCGTTGATCTGGGTGCGACGCTCGATGAGCGGGCCGAGGCCCGTGGGGCATCCGGCCTCTGTGGTGCTGGGCGTTGCGGTGGGGTTGTTGCTCATGGGCATCACCGTCCGGGTCACGCGCCGCTTCCTTGTGGGGAGTTGGACGCTGGCTGCAAGTGGGGCACTGGGCCCCGTGCGGCTTGGCCGGGGATGCGCGGGCTATTGCCAAAACGGCTTGGGCGAGGTCTTTAGCTGGGGCGGGCCGCGTGGGCGGCCTTTGGAAGCGAGGCGTCGCCTGGGCGCCTGCCCCGGCTGCGTGCGGTGTGCGGAGAGGGAAGGGAGGAAGGGTAAAACCTCTCCGCACACCGCGCATGGCACGTATAATTGCGCCCGAAGATTGCAGGGCCGTTTCTGCGATACCGGGTTTACACGATGGTAAGAATGTTCTGACGCTCGCGTTACAGAAGGGCTTTGTAAGGGCGTGAGCCGAGAGTCTGTATATCAGCTTTCGTATGAACGCTCGGGTTGTGTGCGCTTGAGACGCGCGGCTAGCAACGTGGCAAGCAATATAAGGCTGGCGTGGAATTGGCTGGGCTTTGACCGGGCACTGCCTTGGGCGAGCCGACGGGCCCTGCGGGTCATCACGGTGGGGCTGTTGAGGGGAGGGGCACATATGAGCGGGCATGAACTTGTTGGTGCCCTTGCGCGCGCCAAGGTCACCGGCCGCGTGCCCCTTGCGCTTCACGCTTGTTGCGGCCCTTGCTCGCTTGAGCCGGTGGCCGCCCTTAGGGATGAAGGTTTTGAGCCCGTCATCCTTTGGGATAACCCCAACATCCAACCTGCTGTTGAGCATGATCTGCGCCTGGCGACGCTGCTCTCCTGGGCTGAGGATGCTCATGTTGAGGTGATTCGCTGCGAGCGGGGCTTTGGGCTGGGCCTTGAGGCCGCTCGCACCATCGGTGAGGAGCGCGAACGCTGGGAGCGCGTGGTGGCGCCTTGTGGCTTTGACCGCGAGCGGCGCTGCCGGGCCTGCTATACGCTGCGCCTGGACGCCGCTTGCAAGGTGGCCGCCGAGCTGGGCTTTACGCACGTCTCTACCACGCTGGCCGTCTCTCCCTATCAGCTCTTTGACGCCTGCACCGAGATTCTCGAGCGTCTGAGCGCCGCTAATGGCCTTGAGGCCGTTGTGCGCGACTGGCGTCCCCTCTATCCCGAGGCCACGCGCGAGAGCCGTGAGCGTGGGATGTATCGTCAGGGCTACTGTGGCTGCCGCTTCTCGGCCGCCGAGGCTGCCATCGAGCGTCATGAACGCCGTGACGCCCGCAAACGTCAGAAGGCCGAGGCTAAGGCAGCCAGGCGCCCGTAAACCGCCACGCGCCTGCGACCGTTCGCCGCTTGACGTGTCCCCATAAACCGAAACCTCGCGTCTCGGCCCCGCTTGGGGCCCTACGGTGTGTCGCGCCCTCTGCAACGTTTGCCTGGCTGGGCTGCCAGAGCAGGCGTACACCACGAAACGGGAGGTTTTACATGGGACTTTTTGACGGCAAGACCGTAATCGTCACCGGCGGCGGCAAGGCCACGCTCAAGGACGGCAGCGCCGGCTCCATCGGCTATGGCATCGACATCGCATTCGCCAAGGAAGGCGCCAACCTCGTCATCACCGGCCGCAACGTGGCCAAGCTCGAGGATGCCAAGGCTTCGCTCGAGGCCGAGTACGGCGTCAAGGTGCTGCCCGTGCAGGCCGACGTCTCGGCCGGCGCCGACAACGAGGCCGTGGTTCAGAACGTCATCGACCAGGCT
>CAVHWW010000100.1:0-9525 GCA_963639715.1 Acutalibacteraceae bacterium | reverse complement strand
CGCATGCAATTACGGAGCTTGAAAGCCTCCGCAACAAAGGGGCTGTCGCTTTCGCATGCAATTGCGGAGTTTGCAAGCCCCTGCAACAAAGGGGTTGTCGCATACGCATGCAATTGCGGAGTTTGCAAGCCCCTGCAACAAAAGGGTTGTCGCATACGCATGCAATTGCGGGATTTGCAACTTTTTGCGTTATCCGTTCTTGCAACAACGATTGCACTGTTTCCATACCCGCAGGTAAACGACTTGTCTGCGCAATAGCTCCAAGATTGGCTCCTTAAAATTGTTGCATACGGTTGCAAATGCCGAAAACGCATCTTTATGCAGCAAGCAGGCGACCCCCCCCCGCCCTCGACAGCCCCATAAGCAATGAGCGATAGCGTTTTGAAAGTCGGCGTAACGGCCGGAAGCTGAGCGCGCGGCCCTCGCCCTCAAGCGCGGTCTCGACATCACCCCCAGGCAAAGAACCTGAACTCAATTCAGCCATATACACAGAAGAGGGCCTGACACCTGCGGGGTTGGTGCCAGGCCCTTGGAGTTGGCCGCCCGTCGCGGCTATCGGCCGCTGGACGGCAAAGGGATGGTTACTTGCGAGAGCCGCGCATCTTGATAGCTGCGGCCAACACCACGATGCCCGCCGCCGCAAAGACCGCTACGGGAGCTGCGGACACGTCACCCGTCTGGGGGATAGCCTTCTTCTTGGAGCTACCGCCAGTCGGCGTCTCGTCAGAGGACGGAGTCGGGTCGGGTTCTGGAGCAGTGTAGGTGTTGGTGAACGTCAGACCAGAGCCTTCCTCGCTGGTGATATCAGCCACCAGGTTACCCTTACCGTCATCGCTCACCTTAACCGTCACGGTGTGGTGGGTGGCGTCATAGGTGACATTAGCCTGGCCGTCGTTGACCTCATAGACGTCAAAGGTGTAGGTGCCCGCCTGCTCGAACGGAATGGTCGGGAAGCTAACCGTACCATCAGCCTTATTCTTGGCCGTAAGCTCAATGCCGCCGCCCACGAGCTTGAAGGTGAACTGCCCGTCGGCAAGCTTGCCGCCGTTGAGGACCTTGGAGGCACCAATCACGATGGAGGTCGAAGCCGCCTTGTAGGTGTTGTTAAAGACAATTTCTTCCTTGCCATCACGCTTGTGTGTAACGCTCAGAGTGCCGTCACCGTTGTCACTGACTACCGTATTGATGGTAAAGGTCGTGCCGTCGTAGGTGATGCCATTGCCATCTTCGCCCGCAACCTCGCGCACGGTGTAGCTGTGCTTACCAGGTTTGTCGTAGGTGATGGAGCTGAGGGTCACGTTGCCATTGGCGTCGTTGGTGCCCGTTGCCACCACGGTGTTGCCTTCGAGCATCTCAAAGGAGAACTCATCAGCAACCATATCGCGGCCATCAAGCTCCTTGGCAATGGTTACCTGACCGGTCACGCTGGAATCGACAGACTTAACGTTATAGGTGTTGGTGAAGCTAAAGGCAGGTTTGCTGTCTTCGCCCTCGAGCTTGGCAGTGAGGTGGCCCGCGCCGTCATCGGTGACCGTAATGGAGACGGTCTTGGAAGTGGAGTCGTTGGTGACACCAGACACAGCGCCGCTCTCCGTCACGGTGTACTTAAAGGTGTAGGAACGAGAGACAGGCTCAGTCTTGGTAAGCGAGGCTGCAGACGCGGAAGTCAGGGTCTGGTAACCCGCACGCCAAATCGTGCTGAGCTGCGGGAGTTTGAACAGAGAGACCGCCTTGATGAAAGCAGCGGGCTGGGCCACGGAGCCTTCAGTGTCAGCATCATCGTTTGAGGTTGAGAAGTTTTCAGAGAGCACTGGGGTATCGTCAATCAGGCTGAGAGGTTCGGCAGCGAGCTGCTCGGCAGACTCGGCCCCATCGGAATCGGAATTGCTGTCCGTGCTCTGCGCCTCAGATTCAGACTGCGAAGAGTCTGCAGCGGTCTCGGAGCCCTCAGCGAGATTCTGCTCGTCCTCGGCGACAGGCTCGTCCTCGACGACAGGCTCGTTCACGGGAGTCTGAACGTCTGCGGACTCAGTGCCCTCCAAATCAACGTCGCTATCATCGCCGGACTGCTCACTCGTGGTGCCCAGGGCGTTGTTCAGATCTTCGAGCGTGAACGTGATGCCACCAAAGTCCACGTTGCCGGACTTATCGTTGGTAACCGTCGTCTGGGTGGGAAGCGGGGCTTTCGGGTTAGAAGTATCAGCCGCAATCGTGAAGCTAAACTTGCCCGTGATATCGGCAGGACTCAGGGCAGAGTCGTAGCTTAGCTCCTTTTTGCCGGAGACGTTGACCGTAGCGGACTTGGCGCCGTACACGTTCTCAAACTTGAAGCCGCCGTCGGGTGCGTTGGCCGTTGCCCTAAGCGTGCCGTTACCGTTGTCAAGAACTGTCACAGTAAAGGAAATGGACGTCGTCTTAGCAGTGATGCCGCGATCACTAAGCCCGTCGGTGTTCTCGTAGATTTCGTAGCCAATAGTCCACTTGGTCTTACCGGACTCTTTGTCAAGGCCCTTGGTGGCAAATCCGTCCTCAACGAGCTTGGCCAGGGAGCTCGTCGTGTAGTTCAGAGAGCCGAAGCTAACCGTGCCGTTAGCATCATTCTTAGCGTTCAGTATGTCGGTTTCAGCTTTGTCGAGACGCAGACCAAAGGAGAACTCACCTGCGACCATAGCGCGACCGGTCAGGGTCTTGGTGGCCGTGACACTCGCAGCCGTGCCGCCGTCAGCGTCAGTGGAGGCGGAGTAGAAGTTGCTAAACGCAACCGTTGCCCGAGATTTATCCTCAGACGGGTACACGTACGTCTGCTCCTTGCCGTTACCGGAAACCTTGGTGGTGACCGTCAGCGCGGCCTGTTCAGGATTATCCGCCACGGAAATCTTCACGGTGCGAACAGTCTTGTCATAGGTGTAGCCACTCGTCGCTTCACCGGTCTCGTAGACCTTGTAGGTGTACGTCTTGCCAGCATCATCCTGCGTAAAGACAACCTTGCGGCCACTCAGCGCGTCAACCACAACCTGCGTGCCGTCACCAGAGGCGGGAATGGCAACCGTAATTCCCTCGGTAGTGATACCCAGCGCATTGGCCGAAGCCTCGTCACTCGGTACCACGGCAACGGAGAACTGGTCTTCACTCATGTCACGGCCCGTGAGGGTCTTGGCGATGTTCAGGCTGCCGGAAGAGGTGTAATTCAGGCTCGCCTTATAAGAGTTGGTGAACGTGGGGATCGAGACGAAAGGGTTCACGCGCAGCTTACCCGAGTCGTCGGAGGTTACAGTCAGGGAGACCTCCGCTTCGGCCCTCGAGTACGTGATGCCAGCAATACGGTCGCTCTCCGCAGGTATGACCTCAGTGACCTTGTACTCATAGGTCTTGGAAGTAGATTCCGTTGCCGAGTCGGCATAGAAGGTGAATGTACCAAAGTCGAAGCCGGCCTTGCCTTCCTTAACGTCAGCTTTGCTCACCGTGGCTTCGTTCACTTCGTTGCCCTCAGCATCCTTTGGCATGGGGGCGCCTTCGGTGACGGCCTCGAGCTTGAAGGTAAAGCTGTCGGACTCAAGCCAGTCGCGACCCTCGAGCACCTTCGAAAGGTCAAGGCTCGCCGAGTCGTACGTCGCCTTGCCGAGAGTGGCGAGGCCATTGTTTCCAAGGTGAGGGGTAACCGTCTTCGCGTCGGCAACAGAAGTCTCGGTGTTCCACTTGGGATTCAGGACATCGGCCGCGGTCCCGGTGTAGTTGTGCTCCTTGGCCTTGTGAAGCTGGTTGATATAAACCAGGCGAGCCGTTCCCTTCACGAAGTAGGCATTTCCTTGTCCGTCATAGCCAATGCAGCCCTCAAACGCCGCCGCCGTATCGCCATCAAACGTTAGCGACTCGGTCATCTTTACGGGCTTGTTGCCTTCGAGCACGTAATAGGTGTGCTGGTAGTGATAGGAAGTACCTTTGACGATTTCCTTGGCGGGCACGCTGCAGTCTTTATCCGTGTAGATAGGAGTGTCCTGCGTGAAGTAGTAGTAGCTGTTGGTATCGGCAGGGTTAAAGTGAGACGTCGTCTCGCCAAGCTGCTCGTCACTCCATGTGTTGGCATAGAACTTCACATTGCCATCGGAGTCGCTGTTGGCCAGGATATAGGCCTTCATCGCATCGTCAGGATTCTCGAGCTTGTCGCTCACGCCAGACTTCAGGGCAGAGGAATAGAAGATAGAAATGGGCTTGGTATCGGTGACGCTCATGGTCTCTTTTGTGAGGTCAACCTTGAAGTTGCGCAGTGGGATGAGCGAAGCCGGAATCTTAACCTGCACCTTGTCGCCCACAGATAGGTCACTCGACTTTGTCACGGTAATTACGATGCTGCTCAGGTTGGCATCCGCGGCGCCAGAGTGAACGTCACCTTCGAAGTGATAGGTAACAACAGAGCCGCCATCATCCTTGCTCTTACACGAGTACGTAGTCCCATTATAGATAAGCGTACTAAGGTCGGTGACCTCCATATAAGCGCCCAGCTGGTCATTGAAGGTGATGTAGCCGGAAGTGTCGGCAGAGTCGTCAGTGGTTTCGGTTGGGTAACCCGCAGAGTGCGAGATTTCATCAGAAATCTTCTTAAAGATTTCCTTGAGTTCGTCGGCGTTCTCGGCGCTCAGGTAGAACTCAGAATCCTCAGCTCGTTCGTCAAAGCTCCAAATAGTGCCGTTATATGTGGCCTTGGGATAATTGCTAGATACAGCGTGCAAGAATTTGTTTTCGTTGGAGACGTTTTTACCCGTGGGATCGATCGAGGGATCAGCGCCAGAAAGCACGCCGATGGTGTAAATCGTGGCACCGCCTTCTTTCATAGAGGAAGCGGCACTGACGGCAGCGCTCGCGATAGTGGCATCGAAGTTTTGGCTCTGGGTAGGGGTGCCATCGGTGAAGAAGATAACGACCTGCTTGGCATTCTCACGCTTAATCCCAAGCGCACTGTTGGCTGCGCTCAGGCCCAAGTCAGAACGCGTATACGTACTCGTACTGAGATTATTAATCGTTGTCTTAAGGCTGGTTGCATCACTGCCCGAGCAAATCGTAAGACCCTGATTGATGGTTGCTTTAGAGTTGTAGCTCACGAGAGCAATCTGATGCTTGTTGTTCGCATCAGAAATTTTTTCGTTCTGCGAGGCGATTTCATCCACAAATTCGTTAGCGGCATCTTTCAGCGCCTGAAGCTTAGTTGTATTGCCCATCCTTTGGGTCATGGACGAAGACATGTCGAGCACGAGCACGATGTCGAGCGGCGAGCTCGCTGTTTCGACGAGGTTTGAGGTGGAGGAGAGAGCCGTGAGCCCCGTAACAAAGTCGGAGCCTTCCTTCTTCGTGACCTCCTCGCCGCTCGTCTCTTTTGAACTAAAGCCAGTTGACGAAACGCTCTTATCAGTCCAGATACGACCGACGTTGGCCGTATTGTCAGCGATGAGATCCTTCCAGCTGTCCATTGTGACATCGTCTGTTACAACGGTAGCCTGCGCCGCATAAGCGGCCGACGGCACCAGGCAACCGAGCGCGACGACGGCGAGCAGCAAGAAGCTGAGCAAGCGTCTTTTCATCTTCCCCACACTCCAATCTAACGCCTTCAGAATCAGTTTCAGATTGCGGTCAGAAGCGCAGATTGGGTAGTGCCATTTTGCCCACAAAATGGCCAATCCGGTCAGCGGCGAACTATGGCCATGAACGGTCAGCGCCCAATAAGACGCAGGTGATACTGGGTACGCTCACATTTGGAGGCACAGCATTGCAGGCAAAGATATGCCGCACCCCCCCCCACGAAAAACGAGGGTAATCGAGGACAATAATTATTCGGCAAGGCACTCGCCACGCCCATCAAATCCCTAACGAAGCATGTGGGCGGCAAGCTCTGAGCGACTTGAGATACCTAGCTTGGCGTAGGTAGTGGCGAGACGGTTCTTCACCGTTCCGGCAGAAACGCCAAGGTGATGCGCAATCTCGGCATTGCTCCAACCACGAGAGGCCAGCATCGAAACCGTGAACTCCGTAGTGGTAAGGCAATCGGCAACGTCATTGTCCGAACCGTCGTTATGGATGCAACGCCAACCCGAGCTAAACCGGTAGGTGATGTCGATGATGCGCGAGAAATCTTCGGGTTCGAGCTGCTTGAGGCAGACCTCGACAAGCCCTTGAAGCAGGCCATGGTGCATGGCAACGGGCTCGATGATGTCATCAGGACGCGCAATGGCCCAGGCCCTATTGAAGTGAGCGCGGGCGCGATCAATCTCCTTGAGGCTCATACAACCCATCGAGGCAACAAGGTGCAGGAAGATTTCGGCAATGGGATAACTACCCTGCTTCATGACCAGGGCGTTTTCCGCCGCGCCCACGCAACGGCCATACTGAGCGTGCAAGTAGTAGGAATGTGACATCACATAGCTGGCAAACAGGCGCAGACCTTCCGGCAGACCCGAAGCATAGGGGATGAAATCATCACCCGTGAAGGGCGACGGAAGGTGGACCAGAACGCTCGCCGAAGCACCGAACAATATGTGCGCGCCGCGGACGCTCGGGGTTTCGGCAGGGTCGAGCGGGGCCAGAAGGGCCGTCAGACACTTACGCGTCTCATCAATACGATGAAGAGACAGATTGGCATAGCCGCAGATGAGGCCGGCTGAATAGCGAAGCGCAAAATCAGGAGAGTTTAGATAGGGGCTTGCAACCTCAACCGCCTCGGCCTCGCGAGCGCAGAAGAGGTGAGACTCGGCAAGCGCGATGGCATGCATGTCAGAATCAGTGATATTCGCAAGTGCCGCCTCGAGCTGACCGGGCTCAAAAGCCGTACACATCAAGGGCATAGGAGCGCGCATGAACCATCTACCCCCCCCCCCGCAAGCAGCGCCAGTCTTCTCTTTTCTCCCATGCTACCCACCAAGACCGGCAATCAACCAGGACTTGTGTCCCCTTTTGCTGAACCCCTAACCCAGCAAACAGTCGAGGAAGGCTCGAGCGGGCGTCGAGAGTAAGCCAGGGCGATAGACAGCCGTGAGCTCACGGGTCACGGGTGGCTCGAGCGGGCGCCTCTCGATGCGGTAGGGGCAGCGCCTCAGAATGAGGTTTGGCAGGATAGAGACGCCAAGCTCGTTCTCGACCATGGACATGATGGCGTAGTCGTCCCAGGTGGAAAGGCATACCGTAAGGTCAAGCCCAGCCTGCTCGAACAAGGGGCTGATTTCGTTGTCGCTGCCCCTCTCGAGCAAGATAAACGGCTCCTCGGCGAGTTCGGCCAGCGAGATGGCCTCACGCTCGGAAAGCTCATGGTTTTTCGGAACGACGGCCATGAGCTCGTCGGTAGCCACCGCCTCGCGGGCAAGGTCCTCGCGCGGCTCCTGCGGTGGGTAGGGCAAAAAGCCGAAGTCCACTAGGCCATCGGCCACCCAGCTTTCAATCTCGGAGTAGTCGCCCATGCGCAGCTCGTACTCGATGCCGGGATGCTCGCGGCTGAACCGCTCAATTGCCGGCGGGATGAGGTGCGTAGCCACCGAAGAGAAGGTGCCGATGACGAT
Source organism: Acutalibacteraceae bacterium (assembly GCA_963639715.1). Classification (GTDB taxonomy): domain Bacteria; phylum Actinomycetota; class Coriobacteriia; order Coriobacteriales; family Atopobiaceae; genus Parolsenella. The sequence continues at coordinate 1,987 of CAVHWW010000100.1, read as the reverse complement.
GAGGCCCGTCTGCGCGCCAACGACCTCGGCCACGCGCTCGCGCAAGCGGCGCTGATCCTCGCAGACCGCCTCCACAAAAGGCATGACCTGCTGCCCGTCGGCCGTGAGACGCACGCCTTTGCGGCCTCGTTCGAGCAGGTTGATGCCCCACTCTCGCTCCAAGTCGGCAACCATGCGTGAGACGCCCGACTGGCTGTAGCCGAGCTTGCGCGCCGCGGCGCTGATGCTTCCCGCACGCACCGTCTCCACCAGCGCCTGGTACTTCTGCACCATTGAATCCATTGCAACCTCGCCTTGATCTCGTTCGTCGATTCGCCGCACGCACCGTCTCCACCAGCGCCTGGTACTTCTGCACCATTGAATCCATAGCAGCCCCGCCTTGATCTCGTTCGTCGATTCACCGCTGCTGTTGCCTCGCGCGTGCTCGCGCCGCCGCCAGCACGGCCCACGCAGATGCCACCGGCCCCGGCCCATCTCATGCGGTTGCCTCGCGCTCGTTCGCGCCGCCGCTAGCGCGTCCCACGCAGATGCTGCCGGCCCATCTCATGCCATTACCCTACACGCGTCCGCGTCGCCGCCAGCACGGCCCACGCAGATGTTGCCCGCCCATCTCATGCCATTGCCTCTCACGCGTTCGCGCCGCCGCTAGCGCGTCCCACGCAGATGCTGCCGGCCCCGGGCCATCTCATGCCGTTGCCACGCACACGTTCTCGCCGCCGCTAGCACGCCCCGCATAGACGCTGCCGGCCCCGGCCCATCTCACGCCATTACCCTACACGCGTCCGCGTCGCCGCCAGCACGCCCTGCACAGACGCCACCGTCCCATCTTGTGACGTTGCCTCGGCATTCTCGCTTGTACTGGTTCAATCGCAGCACGTTCCTCGCCGCGCCCTCGCCCCAATCCCTCGTAGCTTCCGCGCGCTCGAGACGGGCCATCATCCATCCATGCGTATTTGTGATGGCAACCATGCTAAACATCCGCTTTTCTCAATACAAGCAAGCTGGGAAGATGAAGAGCGGAAAAATGTCAGCCACCTGCGAGAATGCGAGCGAATCGAATGTCGAAGGCCACTAGGAACTACCTTCTCTCGCTCGTGCTTTTTGGATCCAATGGCATTGTCGCCAACATGATTGACCTGCCGAGCGCCTACGTCGTCTTCGCGCGCGTGGGTCTGGGAGCCGCACTTCTCGTGGCGCTGACCCTGCTGAGCCGCCAGGCCCGCAGCAACCTTCAGGCGCCCACACATCGTCGCGAGGCCGCCCACCTCTTTATCTCGGGCGCCGCCCTGGGCGCCGCCTGGCTGTTCCTGTTCGAGTCGTACCACTACATCGGCGTCGGCGTGGCCTCGCTACTGTTCTATTGCGGTCCTGTCATCGTGATGGCGCTCTCCCCCATCATCTTCGGAACGCGCCTCACGGCAACCAAGCTCGCAGGTTTTGGGGCCGTCGTGCTTGGAGCCTTCCTCGTTGTGGGACAGGGTCTGGGCGAGGGCATGGCTCCGATGGGCCTGTTCCTCGGTGGCATGAGCGCTGTGATGTACGCAGTCATGGTCATCCATAGCAAGAAGGTCACGAGTATCGGCGGCATCGAGTCTTCGGCCATTCAGCTGAGCGGCAGCCTTTCTGTCGTGGCCATCTACATGCTCGTTAGCGGCGTCGCAGGCACGCTCGCAATGCCCACCGCCGCGCAGCTTAGCAGCCTTAACGTAGGCGCCATCCTCTGCATTGGCCTCGTGAACACGGGCCTGGGGTGCTTCATGTACTTCAGCTCCATGGGCGAGTTGCCCGTGACGCGCGTGGCCGTCTGCGGCTACCTCGAGCCGCTCTCCGCCGTGGTGCTGAGCGCTCTTCTGCTTGGCGAGCCCATGACCGCCGCCAACGTCTTCGGAGCAGCCCTCATCCTCGGTGGAGCCCTCTTCTCCGAGCTCGGCGATAGACTCCTCGCCCACTCCAGCGCTCGCGCGCACGAAGGCGCCGCAGCGTAACA
>CAVHWW010000099.1:0-3607 GCA_963639715.1 Acutalibacteraceae bacterium | reverse complement strand
CTCATCCGCTTCGCAGGGGTCCTCGCTTCGCATGCATGTGGCTCGGGCTGCTTGTCGAGGCGCGCCTTACTTGTGTTGTTTGCTCGTGCTAACCTCGGTTGGGAACTAATCGAAAAGGGAGGAACGATATGCCTTGCACTACCATCCTGATTGGAAAAAAGGCCAGCTATGATGGGTCGACCATCATTGCTCGTAATGAGGATTCGCCCAACGGCGTGTTTGAGCCCAAGCGCTTTTGCGTGGTGAGCCCCGCTGAGCAGCCGCGCCACTACAAGAGTGTGCTGTCGCACGTCGAGATTGACCTTCCGGATAACCCGCAGCGCTATACGAGCGTGCCCAATGCCATCACTAAGCAGGGCATCTGGGGCGAGGCCGGCTTTAACGAGAGCCAGGTGGCCATGAGCGCCACCGAGACCCTTACCACCAACGAGCGCGTGCTTGGCGCCGACCCGCTCGTGGAGTTTGTCGCCGCCAAGGGCAAGCCAGGTGAGGAGGGCTATGTGGCCGAGGTGCCGGGCGGCATCGGCGAGGAGGACTTCCTCACGCTCGTCCTTCCTTACGTCTCCACCGCTCGCGAGGGCGTGCTGCGCCTGGGTGAGCTGCTTGCCACCTATGGCACCTACGAGATGAACGGCACCGCCTTCTCCGATGCCGACGAGATTTGGTGGATGGAGACCGTGGGCGGCCACCACTGGATCGCTCGTCGCGTGCCCGACGAAGCCTATGTCACCATGCCCAACCAGCTCGGCATTGACGAGTTTGACCTGGCCGACGCCTATGGCGCTCAGAAGGACTTCATGTGCTCGCCCGACCTGCGCGAGTGGATGGCGGCCAACCACCTCGACCTGAGCCTCACTGACGCAGACCTCGGTCTTGCCGGCTCGCAGGACGGCGTCGTGGCAGAGGCCGATGGCGTTCACCTGCGCTTTAACCCGCGCGAGGCCTTTGGTTCGCATACCGAGCGCGATCACGTCTACAACACCTGCCGCGCCTGGGCCATGCAGCGTTCGCTCAATCCGTCCGATGCCTGGGAGGGCCCGGATGCCGAATGGGGCCCGGCCAGCGACGACATCCCCTGGTGCCGCGTGCCCGAGCGCAGGCTTACCATCGAGGACGTGAAGGACGTGCTCTCCAACCACTACGAGGGCACCCCGTACGACCCCTACGGCAACCTCGGTACGCCCGAGACTCGCCACCGCTTCCGCCCGATCGGCATCAACCGTAACAGCCAACTTGCCGTGCTGCAGATTCGCCCCTACGCGCCTGAGCCGGCCCGCTGCGTGCAGTGGATGGCCTACGGCTCCAACGCCTTCAATACGCTGGTGCCTTTCTACGGCGACGTGAACGACACGCCGGCCTACCTGCGCGATACCACCGAGCGCGTCACGAGCGAGAACTTCTACTGGGCAAACCGTCTCATTGCTGCCATTGCTGACCCGCACTACGGCGACTGCGTGAACGCCTGCGACAACTACCGCGAGACCACGATGGGCTTTGGCCACAAGGTCCTGCGCGAGACCGATGCCAAACTCGCCGAGCTGGGGGAGGGTGCTGACGCCGAGAAGGTCACCGAGCTGCTCGAGGCCGCCAACGAGGCCGTAGCCACCGAGCTCAAGACCGAGACCGAGAAGCTCCTCGACAAGGTCCTGCTTGCTTCGAGTCTTCTTATGAAGAACGGCTTCTCGCTGTCTGACCACTAGGTTTTTGCGGGCCTGAGCAGGGGGGGGTACCTTGTTCAGCTCCGCTCTTGCCTGATGGTGAACAGGGAGGGGTGCCCCCCGTTCGGGCCTGGTCTTGCCTGGTGGGAGGGGGTGAACAAGGTGCGCACCCCATTCAGGTCGGGGCTATCTGTGCGTCTTGCTTTTCGGGCTCGCGTACAGTCCGCAGACATTTGCGCGCGAACGGGGGATACGCCCTGTTCGCGCGCGTTTCTTTGCTTAAGCAAGGGTGAGCGGGGGCTGCGCCCCCGCTCACCTTCTTTCGGATTCGCAGCTTAGCCCAATCACCGAGTGGCCACGCCTCTTTTTGGCATGAAGAGGCCTCGTTTGGCATATCTTTGGCAGCTCGACCGACTTTTCGGCGACTTGTACAAAAAGGCCGAGTAGTCCCCCTATTTTCCATTTCCAAAACCGCAGGTAGACGGCTTGCATATATAAGGGACTACTTGCCCCTCTCGCCACAAGTCGCCGAAAAGTCGCGCGAGCTGACATTGGAGTTAACGGGACATGGGCTTTACAGCTGTTTCTTGGCCTTGACGAGGAGAGACAGCGCTTATCGTGCGCATGTGAGCGGGGAGCGGCCGTGCTTGCCACGCGCGCGGGCTTTAGCCCATGCTTCCTATGGCGTGCCGATGGCCTCTTCGGCTTGCTAAAGAATGAGCAGGAAATGAGTCCCGTTCATGCGCGACGATGGGCCCGTGGGCGACGTGTTAGCCCACGCTTTCGATGGTGCCGCCGCCGATGAGTTCGTCACCTTGGTAGAAGACTACGGCTTGGCCCGGGGTGATGGCGCGCTGGGGACGCTCGAACTCCACGCGAACGCGGCCATCTGCCAGCGGCGTTACGCGGCAGTCCTGGTCGGGCTGGTGGTAGCGCACCTTGGCACCGCCCTCCACGGGGCGCTCAGGTGCCTCGCCGCTTATCCAGTTCCAGTCGCTCGCGACAAGCGAAGTAGCCATGAGGCGGTCTTCGTCGCCCAAGGTCACGGTGTTCGCAGTCGTATCAATGGCGCACACGTATACCGGGCGCGCGCAGGCAACGCCCAAACCCTTGCGCTGGCCGAGCGTGTAGCGAAGCGCTCCCTGGTGGGTGCCAAGTACGTTTCCCTCGGTGTCGAGGACGTCTCCGGGCTGGGCCTTCTTGCCCGTGCGCTGCTCAATAAAGCGCAGGTGATCGCCACCGGGGACAAAGCAGATGCCCTCGGAGTCCTTCTTCGCGGCCGAGACGAGCCCGTAGCTCTGCGCAAGCTCGCGAACCTCGGGGTCCTTGCGCATCTCGCCTAGAGGAAACATAACGTGGGCGAGTCGCTCCTGCGTAAGACCAAAGAGGAAGTAGCTTTGATCCTTGGCGGTGTCCACGCCCTTGAGCAGGTGATAGCCGCGCTCGTCGTGCGTTACGCGTGCGTAGTGGCCGGTAGCCAGGTAGTCGCAGCCAAGCTCGCGAGCGCGCTCGAGCAAGGCGCCGAACTTGAGATGGCGGTTGCAGGCCACGCAGGGGTTTGGCGTGAGTCCGGCCTCGTAGGCGGCCACGAACGGGTCGATGACATCGCGGGCGAACTCGCGCGTGTAGTCGAAGGTGCGGTGGCGGATGCCGGCGTCCCAGCAGGCAGAGCGCGCGTCTGCCACGTCGTCGGTGCTGCAGCAAGTGCGCTCGCCGGGGCGGTCGTCTTCGTTGGTGGCCAGGCGCATGGTGGCGCCGATGCAGCTATAACCCTGCTCAACAAGCAGGCGCGCAACAACGCTGGAGTCAACGCCGCCGCTCATGGCCACAAGGACGCGCCCGCTCACGAGCGGTTCCTCTCGCGAAGGGTGGCCGCGACCTCGGCGATGGCGCGGGCAGCGCGTTCCATGTCGGCCTCGGAGTTCTCGGCGGCGTCGATGGAGATACGC
>CAVHWW010000098.1:0-6856 GCA_963639715.1 Acutalibacteraceae bacterium | reverse complement strand
GGTGCTGATTGTGCCGTGCTCGTCCATCCACACCTGCGGCATGCGCTACTCCATCGACGTGGCGATGGTGGATGCACGGGGCGAAGTCGTCTGCTCGGAACGGAACCTGCCGTCGTGGCGCTTCGTAAGTAATGGAGCCGCCGCCTGTGTGCTCGAAAGACCGAGTTCCGAAGAACCTTGGCCAGACGTTGGCGAAGTCCTGAGTTTGCGTGACGAATGAACTGCCGGCAGTTTTCCGGCTTGAAAGTGATTGCGGGATTCGTACAAGGGAGGACGTATGACAACGAGCGTTATGAAGAGGGAAGCGATGGGGTCCGGCCGAATGGCGGTCCTCGACCGAGATGGCGTAAAGGTGTGTCCGCGATGCGGGGCCAAGACTTTTGCTGATATGGACGTTTGCTACGGGTGTCTCTACGACTTCACCACGGGCGAGGGCGAGGTTTCGCTCGAGGGGATTCGTCACGAGAACGACCATGAGCCATGGGACATGTCCGGTCGTCTCTCGAGCCTTGACGAGTCGAGTCTTGACGAGCCGGATCTGAGCTCGTCCGACGTGGCCGAGCTCCTGATGGGGAAATGCGACGAGTCTGAGCAGGTACCAAGCCAAGCGGGCGCTAACAAGGCAGGCCAGACGGACTCTGGCGACGATGGTGCGCCCGCCTATGCTCCTCTCGCGATGGGGCAGCGTGATGGACATGGACTGCCCTCAAACCAAGCGAGCGCTGATGAAGGCAGAACGCCCGTCGCTGCTCCCAAGCCTGGTGTAGAGAAGCCCGTTTCATTCCACGAGAGCGATGCGTTCATTAGCACTCCCGAGTTTGACATCTGGACGGCTGATTTGCCCCACGTGGCTACCGAGAAGGATAAGGCGGAGACTCTGTTTGGGGAGTCCATGCCCGTCCTGGGCGGGGGAGGGCTCCATTGTCCGGGATGCTGCTGTGGCGGTGGCCCCGTCATTCAGGTGATTGCGTCGGATGTTCCCATAGCGCTGGAGGTCACGGGCTCAAAAATCATAATCCGTGGGCTCAACGCTGTCGAAGAACGGCAGATAAACGACGCCGCTTCCGTTCGGAGTGAGGCCGACCAATGATCGCCGGGCTGACCGTCATAAGCGAGAGCTTGAGCAGGGAGACCCATCTGCGTACGGGCCGCCCCCTGCGTCATAAGAGCTGGGTCATCTTGCTTGACGGCGAGTTCTACTACGTCTCGTGGCTCTCCGTCTCGCCTTCTGGTGACAGACCGGAGTGTGCGGCCTTCCTCTCGGACGAATGCGGCCGCGTCTTGGATTGGGAGGAACTTGCAAGCTGCTCCTGCACCGACCCCCGAATGGCCCTGACCCAAATCATTGACCAGCTACGCGACAGGGAAGAGATGGTGGCTTGATAGAATGTATAAAATAATATACAAGCAGCAGACGAATGGCTGCGCTGCTAGGGACGGAACGCCAAAGGGCTGATATTGCCTTGGCGAAAAGACTGCACTCTAAGTGCGAGCGGGAGGTGTCTCGTGGAGCGGGTGGCTGAGTGGGACGTTGCTGAGTTTCTTGAGGATGAAGAGACGATGGCGGCATATCTCAATGCTGTGATCGACGAGGGCGATTCGGCCGACATCAGCAAGGCCTTGGGCGATATCGCCCGTGCGAAGGGCATGACGAGGATGGCCCGTGAGACTGGCTATACGCGTGATGGCCTGTACAAGGCCCTTTCCTCAACCGGCAACCCTAGCATCACCCTTGTCTCGGAAGTTTTGGCGTCGCTGGGCCTCAAGCTCCGCGTTGCGGTCATCTAGGAACCCCTTCGAAGAGTCGAGATCTCATCGAACGGTGCCTGAGTCATCCCGCCTTTATTGGGGGCTATCACGCTTGATTCTATTCGAAATTGACGTATACTTGCGTCACGCGGAAGTATTGTGAGCTGCGTAATGTTGTTTCGAGATGGCGATATCGAACGGTTTTGGTTCAATCCGCAGCTCCCGCCAAGGAGGGTCCCGCCAGAGTGTCGAAAAGTGTTGTATAGAAAGCTCCAGATGCTAGATGCCGCCGTGAGACTCCAAGACCTGAAGACTCCTCCCGGCAATAGACTCAAGCGTTTGGAGGGCGACCGCTTTGGTCAGTACAGCATTAGAGTCAACGACCAATGGCGTCTTTGCTTCAGGTGGGAAGACGGAGAGGCGAGGGAGGTAGAGTTTTGTGACTACCACTGAGAGCGTGGTCTCCACCCCTGGAGAAATACTGCTCGAGGAGTTCTTGATTCCCATGGGAATCAGCCAATACCGCTTGGCAAAGGCGATTGGCAAGCCTCAGAGCGCAGTGTCTGCCATCGTGAACGGCAAGAGGGAGATCACAACGGAGATGGCATGGCTACTCGGTCGTGCCCTCGGTACTTCGATGGAGTTCTGGATGAACCTTGAGCTGACCTACCAAGCAAAGACCTTCGACCCCTCGAATATGCCCGAAGTGACGCCGCTGGCGCTTTAGCCTCATTTTGCTGGACTTGGCCCCTTTTCAAAATTTGTCAAAAAAAGATGCTTGACCGGTCTGTCGGTTCTGGTTATAGTGAACAAGCTCGATTTGAGAGCGACATAAATGGCTGGGTAGCTCAGTTGGTAGAGCAGGGGACTGAAAATCCCCGTGTCAGGGGTTCGATTCCCTTCCCCGCCACCAGAAAGATCGCAGGCCGGAGATTCGCTCTCCGGCCTGTTTTGTTTTCGAAAAGCCAGTCGTACCGTTATGGCTCCCAGGCACTCAGAGATTGCCGACCAGATGGCCAACGTCATTCGCAAAGAGGCCGGTCTGCTCTAGTTCATCCAAGGAGGCTTAGTGAGTGAGGAGAGCGTCGAATGCCGCCTGGTTTCAAAGCCAAAGGCCGGCAGACCGTCCCGCTCTGGAGATCTTGCCTACGCTTAGGGGAGAGCCTTAGGCCATAAATCCCAGCTCAAAGTTACTACGAGGTCCAGACAGCAAAAACCCTCGCACCTAAAGTGATGCGAGGGTCGTTTGGTCCATCTTCTTTCGGGCGTTCTGTTCAGCCCCGGCATCGGCGGCTCGGTCACCGTAGCCGGGGCCACCGAATTCCTACTCGCTCTTCTCCGTCAGTTTGGGGCGGATGACGAGCATCACGAGCAAAAAGCCAACGAACGTCACTACGGCCGCGGTCAAAAACACCGCGTTCACGCCGTTCTGGATCAAAGCGGCGTTGGTGGGATCGGCAGCCGTGTTCAGGTTGTACGCCACACCAAAGATGCAGGCCGCGATGGCGTTGGCGAGCGAGTTTACGAAGTTGACGAGCGAGGTGCCCACGCCCATGTCGGCCGCAGGCAGCGTGGCCTGCGCCGTCGGCGTGATGGAAGTGGCGCGGAAGCTCTCGGCCACGCCGGTGATGGTAATGGCCACGAAGTAAACGGCGATGGGCATTCCCGCGCTGGTAAAGCCAAGCGCAAACATCGGCACGGCAACGAACAAGGTGCCGATGGCCATGGCCTTCCACGCGTTCGCGGTGCTCTTGCCAACCCAGACGCCAACGACGGTGGGCAGCAACATGGTCAGGATGGTGCGCGGGAACTGCAGCGACCCGGCAAGGCCGGTGGACACGCCCATGACCTTCATGGCACCGATGGGCGCGTACGTGTTCATCGCGGTGGTGTAGAAGTAGCAGATGAAACCAATGACCAGCAGCAGCGTGTACTGCTGGTTGGCGAACAAGCGCAGCGGAATCAGGGGTTCGCTGGCCTTCTTCTCGATCTTGACCAGGGCAACGACCGCGGCGATGCCCACGATCAGGCCGCAGATGATGGCGGGGTGGCCCCAGCCAATGGAGGAGCCGAAGTTAAGCGAAAGCAAGATGCCGCACAGGGCGACCACCAACGCGCAGATGCCCGCAACGTCGACCTGGACCTTACCTTCGCGCTTGATGTTGGGCAGGTTCGTCCCGATGAGCGCCACGCCGGCGATGAGGGGCACGGCCGGCATGAGGATGGCCACGGCGAGAAGCCCCATGTCGGTGAGGATGCCGGCGATGATGGAGCCGCCAAAGCCTCCCACTGCGATGGCGGTGGCGAGCATGCCCATGGCCTTGGGCACGTTCTTGCGCTCGTTGATGAGGCCAACGGTGATGTAGGGCGCGGCCATGAAGGCGCCCTGCGCAAAGCCGATGAGCAGGCGAAGCGCCATAAGCGCCGCGAGCGAGCGCACGAAGGCGAAGGCACAGCCGGCCACGGCGCAGATGATGCCGGGAATCACGACGATGTTGCGGCGGCCGATGAGGTCGCCGAGCTTGCCTCCGATGGGGGTCATGATGCAAACGCCGAGATTCGCGAAGATGGTGAACAGGCTCACGTAGCCCATGGCGTTCACGCTCTCGAGGATGGGGGAGGTGAGCGTGGCGAACACCAGGCCGTACATGGCCACAGAGATCATCATGCAGACGCAACCCGTCTGCACAGCTCGCTTCTTGGCGGCTGGCAGGGGGATGGCCACCTGCGGCTTTACGGTGCTTTGGTCTGCCATGGGGAGTCCTTTCTCGTTTTGGAGAGGGATTTCAATCAGAGCGCCTTGGCGCGGTTGGCGTCGCCCGCAGCCGGCCCTCTACGCCTGGTGCTCCTCGAGCCAGCGGGTGGCGCAGTGGGCAAGGAACGCCGGCCCCTGGTCGCAGACGTCCTCGTTGAAGCGAACCTTGGGGTTGTGGGCGTTGTAGGCGCCGCGTTCGTCGGGATATCCGGCCGAGAGGTACATGAACGTGGAGGGAATCTGCTCCGCGACGGTGGCGAAGTCCTCGGAGGCGCTTGCCTCGATGCCGGGGTAGGGCGTGAGGTTGGGGATGGACAGTTCCTGCATGTAGCCGACGACCTCGCGCGTGAGGGTCGGGTCGCAGATGAGCGGCGCCACGTCGGAAAGCGCGGTGACCTCGGCGGTGGCACCAAAGACCTCGGCCGTCTTCTCGGCAGTCTCGCGCATGCGGCGCACCATGAGCTCGCGGGCGCCCTTGTCGTTGGAGCGGATGGTGCCCTCGATCACGGCGGTGTCGGGGATGATGTTGGCGGCGGTGCCCGCGCTGAAGTGACCCACGGTCATGACAGCGGCCTTGGTCGGGTCGACCTCGCGCGCCATGATGGCCTCAAGGGCCAGGTAGATGTGGACGGCGGCGTTGATGGGGTCGATGGAGTTCTGGGGGTAGGCGCCGTGGGAGCCGCGGCCGCGCACTTCGATGCGGAAGCCGTCGACGGAGTACATCATGGCGCTCTTGTCGTTGTACATGAAGATGCCGACGGGCATCTTGCCGGCGGCCACGTGGTAGGCGAGGGCCACGTCGGGGCGCGGGTTCTCAAGGACACCGGCGTCAATCATGTCGCGCGCGCCCTCGAAGGTCTCCTCGGCAGGCTGGAACATGAGCTTGACGGTGCCCTTGAGCTCGGCTTCGTTCTCCTTGAGCATGCGTGCGGCGGTGAGGAGCATCGCCGCGTGGAAGTCGTGGCCGCAGGCGTGCGCGGTCTTGCCGTCCGGGCAGGCGAAGGGCTCGCCGGACTCCTCGGGCATGGGCAGGGCGTCCATGTCGGCGCGCAGCAGGATGACGGGGGAGCCGGAGCCGATGGTGGCGACCACGCCGTGGCCGCACTCGTGAGGCTCGATGCCGTATTCGGCGAGCTTCTCCATGACGAAAGCGCGGGTCTTGGTGGTATCAAGGCCAACCTCGGCGTTCGTGTGGATGTGGCGGCGGTTGGCAATCGTTTCGTCCTTGAGCTCGCGGGCTCGCTGGTAGTAGTCCATAGGTCTCTCTTCATCGGTCGGAATGCACATGCTGCGTAAGTGTCTCAAGCTCGTGTGTCATGGCTGTTACGGACGCGTGAGAACTCGCGGTTGGGGCCGGCTGGCCCATGGGGGGCGGCCGCGTGGTGACGTTGGACGGGCGGTCGCGCGGCCAGCGGTTGGCGGGTGTTTCCTGCGGCGCCTGATGAGCCGGGCGTCGCCGCAGAGACCGAGGACGAGGGACCGCTCCAAGCGCCGCTTCCGGGCGCTTGCCCCGTTCATCTGGTTTGTTTAGAGGATGGGTATGCTCATGGTATGGGCCGGCGCGATGGGCCGGTTTTGAACGAGCAGATGGCTGTGTGCGGATGAGAGGGGATGGAGATGCAAGAAACGAGCGAGGGAAAGGGTGCGCCAACCAAGCAGCGCGGGCTATTTGCGGTGGTGGCGGTTGCGGTTGCCGCGTTGGCTATTGCCGCTGCATTCCTGCTCGGCGGGACTTCCAAGTCCGTTACGTGGGAGGCTGTTCAGGACGACGAGCTTTCCGTCCTCACCATGCAGGTCTCGGGCGGCAACGTCGTAGCCATGCCGGGCGATGGCTGGGCAGCGAGGGACGGCTACGTGCAGCTCCAGCTTTCGGGAGGCTCAATTCCCGGCGATGAGGTGGCCTCTGTCACGCAGGACGGTGGCACGCTTTCCGTGACGCTTTCCAGCGACGGTGACGCCGCGAGCCTCGATTTGCTGCTTACCGAGTACAAGCTGACCGGGGGAGACGCCTCTTCTGTCGAGCGCGTCCTCGTCGCTTATCCCGACGGCAGCACCGAAGAGCTCCAGCAAGCATACGAGTGAAGTGCGGGAGCTGGCCGGCGTGCCACTGAGCTGCGGGCCGGATTGCCTGCCACGACGGTCTTCCGCGCGGCCGAGCGGTGATCCGCGCGGACGAACGTTTCCGCAGAGAATGTTGAGACGGCCGGCTGCAATGGTGGGATAGCCTGCGTGGCGGTTGATGCAGCCTGCCGCAAAGGCAGGAAGCCGGGTGCAAAAGTTGGGGCTTGGGGCCCGTAAAGGCGCCCCTCGCCCCGAAGAACACCCGTTGCTCGCAGGCCCGATGAGCGGGTA
>CAVHWW010000097.1:0-31715 GCA_963639715.1 Acutalibacteraceae bacterium | reverse complement strand
GCCTTGGGCGAGATAAGCGCCCCCAACAGCACGACGGCAAGAACCACGACGACAAGCGCCGCCACACCAATGCCGATAAGCACCGGCAGCGGCGCCTTGGTGGGCTGGGGCTTCTTGCGCACGCCCTTGCCGGCACGGACGGTGCGGGCCACAGAGGCGCGGCCGGCTTCGGCGGCCTCGCCGGCATTCTTGCGCGTGGTAGCCACGGCGCCGCGACCCTGGCGGACGACGCTGAACGAGCCGGTGGTGGCCGGGTCGACGCCGATGGGGCGCGGCGAGCCTTCCGCCACGTAGGCGCCCGTGGCGCCATTCGTGGAGGTCACAGGAGCAGCCGCCTGAGCGTTCGAGAAGCGCGGGGCGCGGGTCGGACGGCCTTGGCCTGCCTGAGCAGCAGAGGGGGCAACGGCGCCGCCACCCTGGCCCTGCTGAGCCGAGAACCGCGACGGGGCCGCAGAAGCGGACTGGGGCTGCACGGGCTCAGCCTGAGTAGAGAAGCGAGGCGTGCGCCCGGCAGAAGGCGCAGCGGAATGGCCGGACGCGGCCGCGTTAGAGAAGCGGGACTCACGGGCACGCGGGGCAGCGGAGCTGGCTGCAGGGCGCCCCGAGGCGGCCTGGCCACCCTCGGCATAGGGAGAGGGCTGCGAAGCAAAATCCGAGCCGCCATCTTGCCTAAAACGCTTCCCCGCCATGTCTCCCCCTCATTGGCCGACACCGCGAACGAGCCACAGGTCGCACCAGATACGAATTGACCCGGCTGCGCAGACACGCAACCGGGCCGGCTTTTGTTTGATTCTACAGCTCGCGGCGCGCCTCGATGGCTCGCCCGAGCGTAACCTCGTCGGCATACTCCAGGTCTCCACCAACCGGAAGGCCGCTCGCAAGCCTCGTCACATGGACGCCAAGTGGCTTGATGGTGCGCGAGAGATAAGTGGCCGTGGTCTCGCCCTCCACGTCGGGGTTTGTAGCGAGAATCACCTCGGTCACGGAGCCGTCGGCCAAGCGGCTAAGCAACTCGCGAACGTGCAGCTGCTCGGGGCCGATCTTGTCCATGGGGCTGATGACGCCGCCAAGCACGTGGTAGAGGCCGTGGAAGGCGCCCGTGCGCTCGATGGCACTGACGTCACGCGGCTCAGAGACTACGCAGATGGAAGTCTGGTCGCGGCTCATGTCCTCGCAGACGTCGCAGCGCTCGCGCGTGGCGTAGCTAAAGCAGACGGGACAGAAGTGAACCTGCTGCTTTACGTCGAGAATCGCCTGCGCGAGACGACGTGCCTCCTCGGCATCGGCACCGAGGATGTGATAGGCGATGCGCTGGGCGCTCTTGGGGCCGATGCCCGGCAGGCGGCCAAGCTCGTCGAGCAGGCGGCGCAGGGCGCGCCCGTCGTTTCTCGACGAGGAAGAGCCGAGCTGGCCGGCGCCAAGCTGTTCGTAGGGCATGGACTAGAACAGGCCCGGGATGTTCAGGTTGCCGAGGCCAGCGGCGGCGCTCATCTGGGAGTTCGCGGACTCCTGGGCGCTCGAAAGGGCCTCGTTCACGGCAGCGAGGACCATGTCCTGGAGAAGCTCGACGTCATCGGGGTCGCAAGCCTCGGGCTTGATCTCGATGGACTTGATCTGCATCTCGCCGGTGGCAACGACCTTCACCATGCCGCCGCCCGTCGAGGCGCTGACCTCGACGTCCTTGAGCTTCTCCTGCGCGGCGGCAAGCTGTTCCTGCATCTTGCGGGCCTGCTTCATCATCTGCTGCATGTTCATCTGGGCCATGGGGGCTCCTTCGTTCTGAGTTGCGTACGGGATAACTCTAGCGGTTCTTTAGCCTATTCCGAATCGTCGGAAACGACGCTGACGTTGACGCCGGCTCCCCAAACGCCCATCGCGAGCGAACGGAGCTCTTCGGCGCCGCCCGTGAAGGGTGCGGAGGCGTCGGTGTCGGCGGCGTCGGGGACCGTGAGGTTTGCGGCAGCCGTCTTGGGCGCGGGGGCGTCGTTTGCGGGCGCGGGCGCGACCGCCTCAGCATCGACGTCGAGCTCGTCGGGGACATCGATGGGCGGCAGGTCATCTGAGCCGCCTTCGGCCTCGTCATAGGGGACGTAGTCGTCATAGGGCGGCAGGTCGGCAGAGGCTTCAGGCTCCTCGGCCGGAGAGCTCGCGGGCGCCGGCTCGGGAGCGGGGGCCGCGACGGCGGGCGCGGACGCAGCGGGCGCGGGAGCGGCACTCGGCTGAACGGGCGAACTTGAGGGGGCAGCCGCGGCCGGGGCGGAGGAAGCTGCCGCAGGTTGCGAAGCGGGGGCCGCAGCGGCAGGCGCGGGAGCTGCGCTTGCCTGGGACGCAGCGGCGGACGCCGGAGAAGCGGCAGGCGCGGGAGCCGGGATGGCCGGCTGGGGAGCCTCAGGGATGTTCAGGCTACCAGAGGCGGGGCGCGACGGAGCAGCGGGCGCAGCAGCGCGCTCGGTGGTTGCAAGCTGGCGCGGACCCAGGACCGAGACGACCGCCGCGTCGACGGCCGAGCGCACGTCCTGCCTTCCGAGCATCTTCATGGCAAACGCGCTGCCAGCCGGGAAGCTCAGGGTAAGCGTGGTTCCGTCGTCGGAATCAGCCTCGGCGTTGAGCAACAGGGAGCCAAAACTGGGGTTAGACGCCCGCACGGCCTGCGAGATCTGCTTCCAAGCTCGCTGGAGAGCTCCGGCGTCGGCCGAAGGCGCGGACGGAGCCGGGGCAGCAGCGGGCTGAGCGGCCGAGGCTGCAGGCGCCACGGAGGTCGGAGCGGCAGCGGCCGGCTTGGCGCCGGACGGCGCGGCCGCCGGGGCAGGCTGCGGGCTAGCGGCCACAGCGGGAGCCGCGGGCTTAGGCGCGGGAGCAGCAGCCGGGGAAGCCTTGGGAGCGGCCGGAGCGGGAGCCGCAGAATCAGCAGCGGAGGCAACGCCAGGGCGCCTCTTACCGGGCAGGACCAGCTTGGGCGGGACGAAGCCGCCATTGTTCGAGGGCGCAGACGAAGCCGGAGCGGCAGCCACAGGGGCGCTCGCAGCCGAAGGCGCAGGCGCGGGCGCAGCCGCAGGGGCACTCGGCGCCGGAGCTGCAGCCGCAGGCGCGGCCGCGGGCATCGCGACGCCACCCGCCTGCGCAGGAGCCGCAGCCACCACTCCCCCGCGCTCAAGGCGCTCGATGCGCTCGGCCAAAGACTCGAGCGTAAGGTCGCTCTCGGGCCTGGCGCAGCGCGTCAGGGCAATCTCGAGCACAAGGCGCTGGTTCGGCGCGGTGCGCATATCGTTGGCGGCGTCGCCCAAAACGGAAAGCACGCGAGCAAGGCGGTCGCTGCTGCCATAAGCTGCGGCTTCCTCGGAAAGCTCGGCAAGCTCGCCCTCGGGCACGTCGATAACGCCAGGCTTGGCGCCGGCAATGCTCACCACATAGGCGTTGCGCACGCGAGCCGCCAGCTCACGAGTGAACTGCAGCAGGTCACCGCCGTTGTTCACCAGGTCGGCCACGCCGCTGAACAGAGCCGGCACGTCTCGCTCGGCAAGGGAGCGAGAGACGCCGGCGAGCGCCGAGCCGCCCGTCTCGCCCAGAAGGTCACGGGCAGAGTCAGCGCCGATGTGGCCAGCGCCGAACACAGAGAGCTGCTCGAGCGCGGAGAGCGCGTCTCGCATACCACCACGGGCGTGGCGCACCACAATCTGAAGCGCCTCGTCGTCATAGGTGAAGCCCTCGGAATTGCACACCTCGATCAGGTGGTCGTGCATCTCGTTGGGGGCAATGGAGTGGAAGTCGAAGCGCTGCACGCGCGAGAGGATTGTAGCCAGAATCTTCTGCGGGTCGGTGGTGCACATGATGAAGACCACGTGCTCAGGCGGCTCTTCCAGAGTCTTGAGCAGTGCATTGAACGCCGCCGGCGTAAGCATGTGGACCTCGTCGATGATGTAGACCTTGTAGCGGCCGCGCACCGGCGCGTAATCAACGCGGGAGATGATCTCCTCGCGCACGTTGTCGACGCCCGTGCGGCTCGCGGCGTCGAGCTCGTAGACGTCCGGGTGCTCGCCGGCAGCGATGAGCTGACACTCCTCACAGGTGCCGTCGGGGAGATGACCCGCGCCCTGCTCGCACATGAGGGCCTTGGCGACGATGCGCGCCATGGTGGTCTTGCCCGTGCCGCGCGGGCCACAGAAGAGGTAGGCATGGCTCGTGCGGCCCTCGGTCACGGCACGCTCGAGCGTAGAGACCACGTGAGACTGGCCAACTACCTGCTCAAACGTCTGCGGGCGATACTTGCGATACAGCGACTCCATGTGACCTCCGGCAACCGGCGACGGGCCGTCTCGCCCGCCGCGACAGATGCCATCCAGTATAGGAGAGCTTGCGGACACGATGCACCCGCCGCCACATATAAGCCGCAGCCCCAATTAAGGGTTGGCAGTAGCCGGGAGTGGTCGGACAATCCAAGTTTGGAGAGAGCGCTTTCCGCACCCCCCTACAGCGGAGAGCAGAGAGGAAAACATGGAAGACATCACGGTTGATCCGCACGACCTCGACAGCGGCCTCGAGCCGGCAGTCTCGCAAGACCTCACCCGCGTGGTCGTTGGCGCCGACATCGGCGGCACCAGCATCAAGCTCGGCCTCGTGACCCCGTGCGGCAACGTGCTCGCCACCGGCAGCATCCCCACCGGCACCCTCACCGGCACCGAGGACTACGAGCGCGTGAGCGCCGCCATCACCGAGCTTGCCCAGAAGGGCGGCGTTGACCCGCAGGCCATAGCCGCCATCGGCATCGACGTCCCCGGCGTGGTGCTCGAGGACGGCACGATGACACTCACGCCCAACATCGAGCTCAACTTGGCGGGACTGCTCGCCTACCTGCGCGCCGCCTATCCCAGCGCAAACCTACGCGCTCTGAACGACGCCAATGCGGCCGCCTACGGCGAGGCCTGGCTGGGCGCCGGCGGCGGCGCCGACAACGCCGTCATGCTCACGCTGGGCACCGGCGTGGGCGGCGGCATCATCACGGGTGGCCGCGTGCTCGTGGGCGTCCACGGCGCAGCCGGCGAGGTGGGCCACATTAACGTGAACGCCGCCGAGACCGAGAGCTGCGGCTGCGGCTGCAAGGGCTGCTTGGAGCAGTACGCGAGCGCCCGCGGCCTCATTCGCCTGTATCGCAAGGAGTGCGAGAAGGACGGCGCGCCCAGCGTCGAGATTGCGCACGCCACCGACGCCCTGGCCGTCTTCAACGCCGCCCGCGAAGGCAACGAGCAGGCCATCCACGCCTGCGAGCGCCTGGGCGACTACCTGGCCCGCGCGATGAGCATCATCGCCGCTGTGGTCGACCCCGAGTCGTTCATCTTGGGCGGCGGCATGTGCGGCGGCTATGACACCTTTGGCGAGGTCTGCGAGCAGCGCTTCCGCGAGTACGCGATCAACTCCTGCAAGCAGATCCCCATCCACGTAGCCACCCTGGGCAACACCGCCGGCTTCCTCGGCGCCGCCCGCAGCGCCCTCGCCTCGCTGGAGTAGCGAGAACAAGAGAGCCAGAGCTCACGAAAGTCTGGGCCGTCCGCAACGCGCGGACGGCCCTTCTTTTTTCGTCCCTACAGCTCGTTAGCCGCGTTGTAGGCACCGCGAATCGCCGCAGCGATGTCGGCAGTGCGCTCGCCAGAACAGTCGCCCACGAACGCAACTGGAACATCCACGCCGTCGGTGTCGAAGGGCAGCTTCTTGGAGCCCACCGCCATGACGACCCAATCGGTCTCGATGGTAGCCGGGCCATCCGGGCCCTCCACCTGAACTCCGGCGTCATCGATAGCAACAAGGCGCGTGTTCACGTGCTGGACCACGCCGGCCTTCTCAAACTCCGCGGTAATGGTGGGGAGGATGGTCGCAGACTCGCCCGCCGCAATCCTTTCGAACATCTCGATAATCTCGACCTTGCAGCCCTTATCGATGAGGTACTCGGCCGTCTCGGTGCCCACAAGGCCTCCGCCAATGACTGCAACACGGCCCTCTACCTGCGGCGCATCGCCAGCCAAGACCTCCCAACTCGAGACGACCTCGGCACGGTCGGCACCAGGTACGGGAAGCGTCACGTCGGCCGCGCCAACAGCTACAACGAGGGCGTCGACACCGGCGGCCGCCTCAGCGGCACTCACCTCACAGCCAAGCTCGATCTTCACACCAAGGCGCGGCAGCTCGGCCTCGTAGTACTCGATGGCGCGAGCAATCTCGGGCTTTCTCGGCGGAGCGGCGGCGAGCCAAATCTGGCCGCCTAGCCGCTCGGCCTTCTCATAGAGCGTGACCTCGTAGCCGCGCAGAGCCGCCACGCGCGCGGCCTCGCAGCCAGCCACGCCACCGCCAACCACCGCAATGTGCTTCTGGCCGTCACCCGGCTTGATAGAAACGGTCGCCTCGTCGCCGTTCTCAGCATTGAGCACGCAAGAGATGTAGCGGCGGCCCTGGATAGCGTCGACGCAGCCCTTGTTGCAGTTGAGGCACAGGCGCACGGGAACGTCCTCGGCAAACTTGTTCGCGAGGTCGGGGTCGGTGAGAAGGGAACGGCCGTAGCCCACGATGTCGGCTTGGCCGGACTCGACGATAGCCTCGCCCGCCTCGGGCGTCACCACGCGACCGACCGTGGCGACCGGGATGCTCACAAGGCCCTTCACGCGTTCGGCAACCGGAAGCGTCCAGTTATAGGGCACCTCGCCCATAGGCGGAATCGTGTCTCCCATGTTGCCGGTGTGGTTGGCCTGGGCCACCTGGATCATGTGCACGCCAGCCGCCTCGAGCGCCACGGCAAAGTCGCAGGCCTCATCGGGCTCAAGGCCACCCTTGCCGCGGGGCGAGCCGTCGGCGTTGGTCGTGATGATGGGCAGCTTGTACTCGAGCATGAGCTCAGGCGCGGCCTCGCGGATGGCGGCAACGACCTCAAGCGCATAGCGGGTGCGATTCTCGAACGTGCCACCGTACTCGTCCGTGCGACGGTTGAGGACCTTTGAGCACAGCGAGCCCACGAGGCGGTCGCCGTGCACCTCAATGGCATCGACGCCGGCAGCCTGGGCCCGGGCGGCGCAAGCCGCGATGGACTCGCGAATCTGCGCAAGCTGTTCGGTCGTGGCCTCGCTCGCAAAGTGCTGCATGTCATGGTGGAGCTTGGCGTAGGTCTCGGTGCGGATCTTCTCGGACTCAGCGGCCTTGGCAGCAGCGGTTTCCTCGTCACCCGCCTCGCGCGCAGCCGCGGCCTCCTTGGCCGCAACCACAGAGAGCCCAATCATGCGGCCAATGCCCGGGACGTCGTACTCGGGGTGGAAGATTTGGAGGGCGAGCTTGGCGCCATGCTTGTGGACGGCGTCAGCAAGGGCCGCATAGCTAGGAATCTGCTCGTCGGAGCACAGCTTGGGCGTGGGGCTCGCGGTGTTTACGGGCGCAACGTCGCCGATAACGATGTAGCCGGTGCCGCCGGCGGCAAGGCGCTCATAAAACGCCAGGCTGCGAGGGCCGATAGAGCCGTCACGCTCCTCGTAGCCGGTGGTAAGCGGCGGAAACATGACACGGTTCTTGAGTGTGATGGGGCCGACCTCAATCGGCTCGAGCATCTTCTTGCTTCCCATTCGCGTTCCTCTCTCCTATTAGTTGGTCGCCCTTCCCAAAGAACGACCCATCCTGCCTTGCAAAAGCCGCCTTCCCAAAACGCGGCCGAACGCTGCCTTTCTCAAAAACGACCTTCTCGTTTTGATTGGCCGCTCCAAGGAAGGCGACCATCCTTGCCCTCCTTGCCGCAGGTGAGCGCCCAACTGCAAGCGGGGCGGGTGCCTGCGCGAGAGGCAAAGCGTGCTTACGAAAAACGCCCTGCAGGTACGTGCCTGCGGGGCGTTGTTCGCCGGGTGGAGCGGGTGCGTTGCAACCCATCCCGGGTCTTCCAAAAGGCGCGCGCCCTCCCAGAGAACAGGGGGTTGGAAGAATCTCTGACGAACAGGGCGTGCCGTTGTTTGCGCCCTTGATGCTACCCGACGACCGGAGGGGAGACGAGCGTTCAGGAGGGCGCGCGCTTCAAACCATAATTTTCCACGAGGGCGTATAAAACAAACCCTCATCTTTGTAAGGCCGCCGCGAACGGTAGCCAATTCGTCGCAAAAGGTAATTGTGCGCAAAAGCATGCATACCTGCGCAAACGCTCATAAGATTCAGCTTCCTCGCGCGGGAAGCTCGCAAAAAACGCGGCGCCTCCAAAATGAGAAGACGCCGCGCAATCTTGCATATGAGGCCTAGGCCTACTCAGCCTTCTTGCCGAACTTGGCCTTGATGAGACCGGCCACCGTGGGGATCACCGAGACCAGCACGATGCCCACAATGAGCAGCTCGAAGTGCTCCTGCACGAAGGGGATGCCGCCGAAGAAGTAGCCCAGCAGCGTGAAGACGGTGGACCAAGTGATGCCGCCAAGCACGTTGAAGAGCACGAAGGAGTGCCACTTCATGCCGCCCATGCCCGCGATGAACGGGACGAAGGTGCGGATGAAGGGGAAGAAGCGGCCGAGGAAGATGGCGAGGTGGCCCCACTTGTCGAGGAAGGCCTCGGACTTGGCCATGCGCTCGGGGGTCATGGCCTTGACCTTGCCGGAGTCGATGATCTTGCGTCCGAAGAAGTGGCCGATCATGAAGTTGCACTGGTCGCCGAGAATGGCGGCGGCCCAGGCAACCGCGAGCAGCGCCACGATGTTAAAGCCGCCGTCCGCTGCAAAGAAGCCCGAGGCAAAGAGCAGAGAGTCGCCGGGGAGGAACGGGAAGAAGACCACACCCGTCTCGATGAAGATGATGAGGAAGACGCAGCCGTAGGCCATAAGGGGGCCGGCGGCGATCCAGCTGGCGATGGCCGTGCGCGGGTCGCGCAGCAGCTCGGTGATGAAGTTGATGAAGCCCATGTTCGTCCGTTCTCGGTCTACAAAAACGCCCCCAGATGCATTCGCAGTTCTGAGGGCGTCGCTTACAAGTCTGCAAGCGCACTTGATGGGAACGGGTGCCCGCCAGAGGCCCCTTATGGCTGCTGCCTCCCGGCCCTGACCAGGTTCGAGGTGTGGCGTCACCCGAACCCATCAAACGCGCTCGAGGGTTCAGTATAGCGGAGCCTCCGCCCCACAACCAACCCGCCCGCGCCCTTGCAAGAACTACACGACCCGCGCCGGCGGACCGCAAGGCAGCCACGGACGCCGATGCGTCGCAAGGCGCGTGAGGCTTCTCCCTCATAATGCGAGGCAACGAACCTTGAGCGTAAGGGCCCCCGACGGGCGCCCTTACGTCACCGCAGGCAAACAAAGGAGCGCACACATGGGCAAGACCGACGAGGCGCGGACGCTGTTTATGGATGGCTGCAATTGCGCACAGGCGGTAGCCTGCGCATTCGCAGACGAGATGGGGATGCCCGTCGCGCAGGTGCGCCAGCTTGCCTGCGGATTCGGCGCCGGCGTGGGCCGGATGCGCGAGGTCTGCGGCGCCGTGAGCGGCATGGCCTTCGTCATCTCGGCCATATACCCCGAGGACAAAGGCAGCGTTTACGCACGCATTCAGGCCGTGGCCGAGCCCTTCCGAGCGCAGGCGGGCTCAGTCATTTGTCGCGAGCTGCTCGGGCTTGAAGGCAAGGGCCCCAGCTCGCCCACTCCCGAGGCCCGAACCGCAAGCTACTACGAATCGCGCCCCTGCCCCAACCTCGTCGCCCTCGCCGCGGGGCTTTTGGAAGCCTACCTGGCGCAAAACCCGTCCTCGCCCCAAACATCCTTGTAGAGCGCTCCCACCAGGACACGCCGCCACACCGCCGCCCGGCATTTAGGTGGCTCGGAACCTGGCAAGAGGGTGCCCTGGATATGCAGGCCCGTCCACTCGCAGCTTTTGGAAGCGCGAGACCTAGAACAGCACGCCTAGGACGATAAGGACCACGGAGATGGCGAAGGCGACGTAGTCGAGGGCGCCATAGGGGTAGCGCTTGTAGCTGCTCTCGCGGGTGCGCAGGTAGAAGCCGCGCTGCTCGGCGGCAAGCGCCGTGGCGTCGGTCTTGCCCACCGAGCTCACGAGCAGCGGCACGCACAACGGCAGCATGAGCTGCATCTTCTTGATGGGGTTCTTGGTGTCGTACTCCACGCCGCGCGCCGTCTGGGCCTCCATGATGGCGTTCATCTCCTGGCTGAACACCGGCACAAAGCGCAGGGCCGTCGTAAAGGTGAAGGCGTAGCGGTAGGGCACGTGCAGGTGCTCCACCACGGCGTTTGCCAGGTCGGTGAGCTTGGTGACGGTAAGCATGAGGATGAGCGGCAGCGCCACGCCAAGCAGGCGCAGGCAGGCCTTGCCGCCCGTGACGAGGCCCTCGGTGGTGACCCAGGCAAATACGGGGTCGCCGCCGCGCATGAACACCGTCTGCAGCACGAGCATCACAACGGCCAGCGGTACAAGCAGCTTGAGCAGGGAAATCAGGTTCTTGAGCACGCCGGCGTAGGCGCCAAGCCCCAGCGTGAGCACAAGAAACGCGATGAGCATCACGTAGGTGTTGGAGAGGAACATCCCCAAGATGATGCCTGCGGCCAGGGCCAGCTTGGTCACCGGGCTCAGGCGGTGCAGCAGGGTATCACCCTCAACGTAGTCGATGACGTTAACCACGACGCACCATCTCCTCGGTGATGTCGACGATGTCGGAAACCTCGGTCACGCCCTCAAAGGCAGGGTGGACCTCACGCGAAAGCACGCTTGCCAGCTCCACGACCTGCGGCGGAGCCACGTAGGCCTGGCGCATGAGCTCCTCGTTGGCAAAAATCTCGCTCGCGGGGCCACGGTCGAGAATCTCCCCCTCGGCCATGACCACAAGGCGCTCGGCAAAGTCGCTGACGACCTCCATGTCATGGCAGACCATGATGACGGCGCTGCCGCCCTCGGCCATCTCGCGCACGGTCTCCATCACCGTCATGCACTCGCGGTAATCAAGGCCGCTCGTGGGCTCGTCAAGCAGCACGACCTCGGGCTCGGTCACTACGACGCTCGCCAGCGCCACCATCTGGCGCTGGCCGCGCGACAGCGAGAAGGGCGCCTCGTCAAGCGGCAGGCCAAAGCGCGTGGCCACCTTGCGGGCGCGCTGCTGGGCCTCGGGCGTGGGAACGCCCTGCAGCTCAAGGCCAAAGGCGACTTCCTCGAGCACCGTGTCGCGGCACAGCTGGCGATCGGGATTCTGGAACAGGGTCGCGCAGTGGGCAGCGATGGCGCTCGTAGGCACCTCGCGCGTGCTGAGGCCAGCGACGCGAACCTCACCCTTAGAGGGCTTGAGCAGGCCGTTCAGCAGCTTGGTGAGCGTGGTCTTGCCGGCGCCGTTTTGGCCCACGATGCCCACGAGCTCGCCGGGGTAGACCGTCATCTCGAGGTTCTTCACGGCCGCACCGCGGTTGGGATAGGCAAAGCTCACGTCACGCAAGGTGACCACCGGCTCGGCGCCCTCGGCGTGCGGGCGAGCTGCCGGAGCATGCGGTGAGGAGGCAACCGGACGAAGAATCTCGTCCACACAGGCGTCCTCGACGCGCTTCTCCCCCACCAGGCCTGCGATGAGCTTGGCCGCCTCGCCCACGTTGAGGCAAGGCTCGCAGCGCTCAACCAGGCCCTTCTGCACAAAGCTGTGCGAGATGCGCGCGACGCGCGGCGAGTCCACGCCCATGGCGCGAAGCTCGGAGTTGTTGCGGAAGACCTCGTGCGGGGTGCCGTCAAAGGCAACCTTGCCCTTGTCCATGACCACAATGCGGCCGCAGAACTCGGAAAGCAGGGCGACCTTCTGCTCAATGACGACCACGGTCACGCCCAGGCGCTCGTTGACCTCCTTGAGGGTCTCGAACACCAGGCGCGAGCTGGCCGGGTCGAGCGCGGCGGTGGGCTCGTCGAGCACGACGACGCGCGGCTCGAGCGCCAGGATGGCCGCGATGGCGAGCTTTTGCTTCTGGCCGCCCGAGAGCGTGGCAATCTCGCGCGTGCGCATGCTGTCAAAGCCAACCATGGCCAGCGCGCGGGTAATGCGGTCCTCAATCTGGTCGTGCGGCACGCCGTAGTTCTCCAGGCCAAAGAGCATCTCGTCTTCCACCACGGAGGCGACCATCTGCGCGTCGATGTCCTGCAGCACGCTGCCGACGGTGCGGGAGATGTCGGTGAGGGTGATCTCGCAGGTATCGCGGCCATCCACCAGCGTGGCCCCAAAGAGCTCGCCGGAGAAGTGGTGCGGGATGGCGCCGCTCATAACCGAAGCGAGCGTGGACTTGCCGGCGCCAGACGGGCCGATGACGCCCACGAACTCGCCGGCGCCGATGGCCAGCGAGACGAAGTCGAGGGCCTTGGTGGCGCTGGGCCCGTTGGCCCCGCTGTATGAGAAGGAGACGTCGCGCATCTCGATGATTGGTGTGCTCGTGCTCATTGCGAGCCTTTCGATTG
The DNA here is from genome assembly GCA_963639715.1 of Acutalibacteraceae bacterium. GTDB lineage: Bacteria > Actinomycetota > Coriobacteriia > Coriobacteriales > Atopobiaceae > Parolsenella. Next base: position 19,292 of record CAVHWW010000097.1, on the reverse strand, counting down.
AGGTTGCCGCGCTGGGTGCGGGCGGCGGCCTTACGTCCATTGGTGCCTTGCGCCCGCGCTGGCCGCACGGGCGTCGCTTGTACTCAAGCGGACCGAAAGGCCCGGGCGAGCGATGCGCGAGGTCGGCATTTCGTCTCACGCAAAAATGCGCCGGCCCTCTCGAGCCGGCGCATTCCATGGTACTTGATTACTTGTTGAGAACCTTGTTGAGCGGGAGGTAGAGGGCCTGGACGACGATGGCGTTGAAGATGGAGGTGCCGACGACGATCGGGGCCTTCACCAGGCAGGAGGCCACGGGGGCGCCCATGATCACGGTGCCGACGACGGCGAACAGGGCGCCAGAGACGAAGGTGCCGATAAGGGCGGCCACGAACGGGGTCACGGACTTGCCAGCAACGTTGAGGTTGGCCTTGTAGAGCGCGAACACGGTGAGGGCGCCGGCGACCTCGGTGAGGAAGTTAAGGCCGGGGATGGACGTGGTGAGCTGAACCACGGCAGCCGAGATGAGCGCGTAGATGACGGACTGCGTGGCGTTGGCATTGGTGAGCAGGATGGCCAGGGAGTAGGCGGCGATGATGAACTGCGGCTTAATGCCCACGGTGGCCAGGGCGTTGCCGGCGGTCATGTTGAGGATGAAGCCAGCGGCGAGCAGGATGGCGAGCAGGACGAGGGACTTGATGTCGATGAGGCCGTTGGACTTGGCAGAGGCGGAGACGGTGCGGGCTTCGGTGCTGTTAGCCATTTTGGGGTTCCTTCCTTGGAAACTTTCTTATGTGTTGGCTTGAGTTAGCAGTGACTACAGAGGGTGGAGCGGGCTATCAAAACAAGTGCGTCTGGTACTGGACTAGGCGATCTTGAGGGCCTTCTTGATGGGGATGTAGAGCGCAGCGACGATGACCGCGTTGGCAACGCCGGTGCCGGCGACGACCGGGGCCATGACGCCGATGAATGCAGGATTCTGCATAACGACGAAGGAGAAGATGGCGGCGTAGATGAGGCCGGAGATGCAGGTGACCACGAAGGTGCCGAGCAGCGGGAGGGCCTTAGAGGCGCTGCCGTTGGCGAAGGCGGCCACAAGCACGGCCATGACCACGGCGGCGACCGGCTCGGCGATGAGGTCCGGACCCTTCACGGAGGCGGTGATCTGAATCACAACGCCAGCGAGCAGGCCGAGGGCGGCAGCCTGGGGAACCTTGGGCTTGATGATGAGAATCTCGAGGCAGAAGGCCGCGATGATGAACTCGGGCGAAAGGAAGCCACCGGTGAGGCCGCTGAAGAACTTGGAGACGGTCATGTTCAGGACGAAGCCCGCGGCGAGCAGGATCGCATAGAGGGTCAGGGCCTTGAGGTCGAGGGCGCCGTGGTCGGCGGTGGCAACGGTGCGGGCCTGCTGGCTGTTCTCGGACATTTGAATTCCTTCCTTCTCCCGCGTTTTGCGGGGCTTTGTTGCTTTGAGTGAATGCTGGAAACGTTTCGGACGAGCGATGCGAGAGGGGCTCTTGGGGCCATCCTTCTCGTCTGGGGCCGCACTGGGCGGGGCGTCCGAAAACGAAAAAGGGCCCCCGGTCGAACCGGGAGCCCTTCAACAATCGCGAGATATAAGCGCGACAAGACTCACCATCGACCGAGCGAAGCCGAGTTGCGCCACCACCAGTTGTTGTTCTGGGACTTGAACATGTGGCGCTCCTTTCTGCTTAGCTCGTTGCGATGCGCTCCTGCGCGTTGGCCGAAACTATACGCCCGGCCTCCGCCGCCGTGCAACAACTTTTTTGTTAACGATACGTAACAGCGAATAAATGCAGGTAGATAGACAAAACTCTACGCACGCATCTTCTCGCGCCAGCCCTCGAGGTTGGCGAGGGCAGCCTTGAGGACCTCGTCGCTCTTGGCAAAGTGGAAGCGCACAAAGCGGTTCTCAGGCGCGTTGAAGAAGCAGCTGCCCGGCACCGCGCCCACGCCCACCTTGCGGCACAGGTCAATCGCGCACTCCTCGTCGCTCTCGTAGCCAAGCTCCGAGACGTCGCACATCACGTAGTAGGCGCCCTGCGGCTCCACGAAGTTAAAGCCAACCTCGCGCAGACCCTTGCAGAACAGGTCGCGCTTGTGGGTGTAGAGCTCGGTGAGTTCGTCGTAGTAGCTCTGGGGCAGCTCGAGGCCGGCCACGGCAGCCTCCATAAGCGGTGCGGCCGCGCCCACGGTAAGGAAGTCGTGCACCTTGCGCGCACGGTCGATGACCTCGGCCGGAGCGATAACGTAGCCCAGGCGCCAGCCGGTCATCGAGTAGGTCTTGGACAGCGAGCTGCAGCTGAGCGTGCGCTCGGCCATGCCCGGCAGGCTCGCGAAGTAGATGTGCTCATAGGGCGCGTAGACGATGTGCTCGTAGACCTCGTCGGTGATGACCCACAGGTCGTACTTCTCGGCCATCTTGGCAATGAACTCCAGCTCGGCGCGGGAGAAGACGTGGCCGGTGGGGTTGGACGGGTTGCATAGGATGAGCGCCTTGGTACCTGCAAGGGCGCAAGCCGCCTCAAGCTCGGCCTCGTCAAAGGTGAAGGTGGGGGCGTGCAGCTCCACGTAGGTGGGCGTGGCCCCGCACAGGATGGTGTCGGCGCCGTAGTTCTCGTAGAACGGCGAGAAGATGACGATGCGGTCGCCGGGGTTGGTCACGGTCATGACCGAGCACATCATGGCCTCGGTGGAGCCGCAGGTGACCACGATCTGGGTCTCGGGGTCGATGTCCATCTGCATGCGCGGGCTCTGCTTGGCGGCCAGGGCAGCGCGGAAGTTCGGGGCGCCCCAGGTGATGGCGTACTGGTGCGGGCCCTTGTGGGCGGCCTCAGCCAGGCGGTCGGTGATGGCCGCGGGCGGGTCAAAGTCGGGGAAACCCTGGGAAAGGTTGATGGCGTCGTACTTCATGGACACGCGCGTCATGCGGCGAATCACGGAGTCCGTGAACTGCGACGTGCGCTGGCTAAGCTCCTGCATGGTTCTTCCTCTTGTTCTGCACTGGCCGCGGGCGGTACCGCCGCCGCAACCAAGCTCCTTGTGTCGCGCGCTCATGCGCGCCGCAGCAAGGCTACCACGCAAGGGTTACGCCTAGGTGAAGAAGGCGCGGCCGAGAAGGCTCCGCCTCGCAACGCGGGCCCCGCGCCACAAGGCCCATGCGTCGCTTCGCGCACGTCCCCGTTCGCGCCAAAAGATATCCCGCGAAGCTGCAGATTTATGGCCCGCGCCCAAGCAGCCCGAGCTAGAGGCACGTATACAAGCTTTTACGTTAAAATTATCTGATGTCCCTGCAGCTCAGAGGCTGCGTCAAGCATAAACATCGAGGTAGCGCCATGGAAGTTAAGCCCGTCAAGAAGGAAACGCTCACCGAGCAGATCATGAACCAGCTCGCTGAGCAAATTACGTCTGGCGAGCTCAAGCCAGGCGAGCGTCTTCCCGACGAGCGTTCCCTGGCCGAGATGTTCGGTGTGACGCGCAGTCGCATCCGCGAGGCCCTGCGTGCGCTCTCGCTCATCGGCCTCATCGACATCCGCCCCGGTGGCGGTTCGTTTGTCTCCGAGCAGAGCGCCCAGATTCCTCGCGAGACCATCCTATGGAGCTACCACCGCGAAATCTCTGACTACGAGAACCTCTACGACGCCCGCAAGCTCATCGAGGGCACCGTCTACCTGTGCTGCTTCGACCGCCGCACCGACGAGGTGGTCGATGCCCTGCAAGACTACGCCGACCAGCTCTTCTCGCTCGACACCAACAAGGTCGACGCCGAGACCTTCTGCGCCCTTATCGACGAGATTGACGCCTACGTGGGCGCCAACTGCGGCAACGGCATCTACGACAAGCTCATGCAGACCATGATCGTGCTGCGTCACGAAAGCGCCGTACAGATTCTTTCGATTCCCGCCTCTAAGGAGAGCGCCATTCTGTGGCGTGTGAAGGTGCTCAAGTCGTTTGCTCAGGACGACCGCTCGCGCGTCGCCTCAAACATCGAGGGCTTCTTCGCCAACTCCATCAGCCAGCTCGTCAGCGAGTAGGCAACGCGCGAAGGCACGCGAGCGACAACGCTTCGCGAGCGGCACGCAAGAGACGCGGCCCACCCCTGACGCAAAAGGCGGCTGCCTGCGCCCCGTTCTGGATAGGCGGCGCCCAACAACCCGTACGCAAAAGGCCAGCCCCTAGGAGCTGGCCTTTTTGGTGTTTCCAAGCCTGCGCGCATGTCCCTTCGTCACATGCGCAGGCGCAAGGACAAAAGCCTCGGCTACTTCACGAGGTTCTCGGACACAACGCTGTCCACGTGGGCAGCGGCGGCCTCGGAGAGCGGCTGGAAGGGCTTGCGCATCTCGCCCACGTTCACGCCGCTCTTGTTGAGGATGTGCTTGATGGACGGGAAGAGGCCTTCGCCCATAATGGCCTCCATGATGTTGTTGGCCTTGACCTGCAGCTCACGGGCCTCGTCAATCTTGCCGGCGTTGAAGGCCTCATAAACCTTGAGGTAGTGCGGCAACATGAAGTTGAAGGTCGAGCCGATGAAGCCGTCGCAGCCCATGGCCAGGAAGGCCACCATCTCGTTCTCAAAACCGCCGAAGCACTTGAGGTTCGGGTTGATGGCGCGCAGGCGCTCCATCTCGTAGAGGTCGAGATTGGTGTGCTTGATGCCCTCGATGGCGCCCGAGGCAAACATGGCACGGGTGTCGGCATCGTAGAAGTTGAGCGTACGGTGCGTGTTCATCGGGATGTTGTAGTAGTAGATGCCGTGGCCCACCGCGCTCGCCAGGTCATCGTAGTAGCCCGCCACCGCGGCACTCGAGTAGCCAAAGTAGATTGGCGGCGTAGCGGCAATGCGCTCGTAGCCCATCTCCTTGGCGGCCTTGGCGTAGCGAACGCTCTCGTCGGTGCCGCAAGAACCCACGTGCGCAAAGAGCGTGCAGCGGTCCTTGTACTCGGCAAAGACCTCAAACAGGTGCAGGTGCTCTTCGGGCGTGAGCAAAAAGCACTCGCCGGAGGAACCAGCCACGAAGAAGCCCGCGGCGCCCTCCTCGAGATTCTTCTCGACCATCGTCCTGACCATGTCATCGTTGATGTTGCCGTCGGCGTCAAACGGCACCATCGAGGCAACGTACAAGCCTTCCATCTCTCCCCCTTTGGGACCCGGCGCGGACCTAAGACTCGCGCCTAACGGAAAAGGGCACCCAGCCTGGGTGCCCCAAAAGACCATCTACCAGCTCGTTAGTCGAGGTGGTAGACCTCCTTCATATCAACCCAGGGACCGTCCTCGGTCAGCGGCTTCATGCAGGGAACGACGGCAGCCCACCACTCCTGGGTCTTGGGGTCGGCGGCCATCTTGGCCATGTCGGCGTCGTAGTCCTCGCCCACGTACTCGTAGTAGGAGAAGAGCAGGCCGTCATAGTAGTAGATCGAGTAGTTCTGCAGGTTGCAGGCCTTGATCATCTCGTTGACGCCCTCGAAGGGGTTGGCGTGGTAGGCGGCGTACTTCTTGTAGCCCTCCTCGCCGTCGGTGCGAGAAACGGAGCCAAAACGCAGTACCTGAGCCATGGGAATCTCCTTTGTTTGAGCGGCTTTGCCGCTAGTTGGTGGTGGCGGCAAGCGCGGGGCGAATGGGCGCCCCGCTACCGAAGGGTCGAGGCCCGCCCGCGCAGGCCGCCCTCCTCGTCTTGCCAAAGTCGGGACCGCCGTCTTCCGCAGTGGCGACGGCCCCTTGGGGTGTTACTTGAGCCCGTAGACCCTGCGAGCGTTCTCGGCGAAGAGCGCCTCGCGATCCGCGGCGTCCATGCCCTCGGTCATCTCGAGCATCGCGCAGATCCACTCGTCGAGCGTGAGGGCGATGTGGAGCACGGGGAAGTTGCTCGCGAACATCACCTTGTCAGCGTCGAACGAGCCCAGCGCCACGTCGACGGACCGAGACAGGCTCTCGACGGTCCAGGGCTTCATCGGGTTCAGACCCGAGACCTTGCAGACCACGTTGGGCAGCTTGCCAATCTCGGCCATGTTGCGCTTCCAGGCCTCCTGGTACTCGCGCTCCTCGGCCGTGGGGTTGGCGGCGCCCATGATGTCGGCGTCCACGATGCCCATGTGGTTGAGAACGATGGTGGTGTCGGGGCACTCCTTGGCCACCGTCACGAGGTCGCCGAGCTCCGGGCAGCGCACGCAGCCCTCGAACACAAGACCGAGCTCGCCCATGCGGCGCACGTTGGCGAGAAAACCAGGCTCAAGGCAGGTGCCGGGCGCCGCGGAGGGCACGTGGAGCACCTGGCGCAGGCCGCGGATTTCGGGGTGAGCCGCCCACTTGGTGATGTACTCGTCAAAGCCGGGCTCGTCCAGGTTGCCAGAGATGCAGGCGGCGCCATAGAAGCAGTCCGGGTCTGCGACCATCTGGCAAGCGAGCTCGTTCTCGCGCGGGCGCTCGTCCTTGGCCATGTCGACCTCGATGTAGACGGCCTGCTCGACGTGGTAGCCGTGGGACTCGTCTAGGCAGCTGGCGTAATCGGCCGGCGTCCAGGTGCGCTTGAGCACGGGGCCCTCGCCGTCGAGCCAGGGAAGGCGGTAGTTCTCGAGGTCCCAGACGTGAACGTGGGTGTCGATGATGTTCATCATGGCGTGCGTGCGCTCCTTTGCGAGAAAACGTGCTTGTGGGGTGGTGCGGGGCAGCGCCGGGAGCGCCACCCCGCCCAGAGGGGAAACCTACTCGGTGTAGTCGACCGGCTCGCCGCCCTCAGCGGAGGACTTGTAGCAGGCCTCGACGACGCACATGGTGTGGAAGGCGTCCTCGACGGAGTTCATGTACTCGTAGTTCGGGTCGTCGAGCTTCTTCATCAGGCCGCCCATGGTGCCGATGAAGGCCTCGTTGAACCAGCTGCCGCGAACCGGGAGCTCCTTCCACTCGCCGTCGGCGAAGGTGATGTACTCAACGCGGTCGGGCTCACCCTCGGGGTAGTCATACATGAGGCCAAGCTTCACGCGGATGGCGCCCTCGAGGCCCTCGATCTTGAGGATGGACTCCTGGTACTTCTTGGCGTAGTTGTGGTTGAAGTTGATGTGCAGGTTGACGCGCAGGTCGGGGCCGTAATCCATGATGATGGCGGTACGGGTCTGGGCCAGGTCGCGCATCTTGGGGTGCTGCATGGTCTTGCAGTAGACCGTCTTGGGGTCGCCCACGAGGCTACGGATGTTGTCGATGTAGTGGATGGAGTGGTAGTTGATCTCCACGCGGTCCTTCGGGAAGAGGAAGGGCCAGAGGTTCCAGGGCTGCTCGCCCACGAGACGGTGGTCGATGTCGACGACCTCGCCGATGACGCCCTTGTTGATGAGATCACGCACGGCGATCATGTACGGGGCCTGGCGCAGCTGGAAGTTGATGCCGGCCGTGAGGTTCTTCTCGTGGCAGATGCGCAGGATCTCGCGGGCCTGCTCGATGCTCTCGCCCATCGGCTTCTGGATGAGGACGCCGGCGTTGTCGGGGAGCTGGACGAGGATCTCGGGGATGGCGTTGGCCGGAACGGCGATGTCGAAGACGGCGTCGTACTGCTTGCCAAACTCAACGAGCTCGGCCACGGTCTCGGCGACGTGGGGAACGCCCCACTCCTCGGCGACCTTCTTGGCCGTCTCGTGGTTGAGGTCGTAGCAGGCCTTCACGGGGAAGCCGGCCAGCTTGTAGGCAGGATAGTGGGAGCCCTGGACGATGCCGCCGGTGCCGATGCTCACGATGTTGCGGGGCTTCTCGGGCATCTCGGGGACGTAGGTGAGCTCGTCAATGGAAGAGACGTTGTCGACCGCCATGGTGACGCTCCTTCTTTTCTTAGGCGCAAGTGCGCCGTTGCAGACTATGGATGTTGGAACAAAGTGGTTCTAAAGCTGATGGAACTTCGGTTACCGAAGGCTCGCTTACATGCCGTTGCTGACGCCGAGGATGACGAGGGCGACGATGATGATCGCGTTGCCGATGAGGGCGACCTTCTTGGGCTTCTCGAAGCCAGCCCACTCGCCGTCCTTGAAGCCCCAGAGGTTGGCCACGATGAGGGCGAGGCCGTTGAACATGACCCAGCCAACCACGGGGCCGAGGCTGCCGAGCAGGGAGGTGGCGAAGCCGTAGACACCCAGGGCGGCGAACCACACGAAGGAGGTCAGCAGGACCTTGCCGTAAGCCTTGCCGCAGCCAGGCTTGGTGTAGTCAGAGAAGGTGTGGTTCTTGATGAGCTTGTAGAGGGCGTAGAAGAAGTTCGCGACGAAGCCGCCGGCGAAGACGACGCACCACTGGAGCAGGGAGGCCATCATCGGGTCGACACCAGCCTCGGTGGCGATGGTGACGGGGGTGCCGGAGGCGGTGGCGCCGATGTTGATGGCGGCGGAGCCAGCGCCGGAAGCGAGAGCCATGATGAAGCCGACCATGAAGAGGGACTTCTTGCCGTCCTTGGCGCCGCTCTCCTCAACCTCGCCCTGCTCGGCGCGCTTCATGAAGCCGGCCTTGGACAGAACGACAACGCCAACGAGCAGCACGGCCTGGCCAGCCAGGATGAGGGCCAGGACGCCGGCGGAGGGCCAGGTGCCCAGGATCGCCATCGGCACGAGGCTGCCGAGGAGGTTGGAAAGGCCGAGGTTGATGCCGGTGACGAGGGAAACGCCGATGTAGTCAATGGCGCGGCTGTACCAAATGGAGCTGATGCCCCAGAAGAAGCCGGCCAGAGCGCCGCCGATGAGCATCGGGGCGGGCGTCTGGGCGAGGTAGGAGAAGTAGTCGCCACCGATGCCGATGAAGGCCCAGATGTGCGGCATCAGAAGAACGCCGATGATCGAGAAGAGTGCCCAGAACGCTTCCCAGGAGAAGGGCTGGTACTTCTTAAAGCAAATGCCAAAGCTGCCCTGGAACAGGGTCGCAAGCAAGAGAACGCCAAAACCCGCTACTGCCATCTCATTGCTCCTTGTCTTGTCCGTAGTGCTTGTTTGCTGGTCGTCTGAGACGAAGGCGGCCCGCGGTTGCCCCTTCCGTCTCTGGTGCTACCAATATTTAATGGCCGCGACGAATTTATGCAATCAAAATGGTTAGTCGAGGATAATCATTCACGGTAAGCGGTCGATTCTTGAACCTGAGCGGTTCTGTGGTACTACCAATTTGAAATTCTGACAAAAGGCTAGACACGCGTGGTAGTACCAATTAAACTCGTTCGCGATGAGGAACGCTGCGTTTCTGCAGGGGCCTCTTCCCTAAAGATACGTACATAAGAGGTAAGGAAGACTCATATGTCAGTGAAGCTGAGAGGTATCACGTGGGACCACAGCAGGGGTTACACCTCCATTGTGGGCGTGACGCAGAGGTACGCCGAGCTGCACCCCGGTTTTGACATCGCCTGGGAGAAGCGCTCCCTATCTGAGTTCGAGAGCAAGCCTATCGAGCAGCTTGCCGCCGAGTACGACTTCCTCGTGATCGACCACCCCTGGGCCGGCTTTGCGGCCAAGCACAACGTGTTGTTGCCGCTCAATGAGTGCCTCCCGGCGGACTTCCTCGCAGACCAGAAAGCAAACTCTGTGGGCAAGTCCTTCGAGAGCTACAACTTCGACGGCTTCCAGAGCGCCCTTCCCATCGACGCGGCCTCGCCCATCGCCCTCTCCCGTCCCGACAAGATCGCCGAGAGCGACCTGCCTAAGACCTTTGAAGAGGTGCTTGAGCTCGCAAAGACCGGCAAGGTCATCTACGCGGCCACGCCCACCTACCTGCTCATGGACTTCTACGCCATGTGTGCTACGGCCGGCGCCGACCTCTTTGGCGCAGACGAGGCCCACGTGGTGAACCGCGAGGGCGGCCTTGAGGTGCTTGCCGACATGAAGCGCCTGGCCGACCTCTGCGACCCGGTGGTCTTCACCCTCAACACCATCGACCTGCACGAAGAGCTCGCCAAGAGCGAGACGGCCGTCTACTGCCCGTGGGTCTACGGCTACGTGAACTACTCGCGCCGTGGCTACGCCGCCAACCCCGTGAAGGCCACGAACATCGTGACCTACCGCGGCTCCATCCTGCAGGGCGTGCTCGGTGGCACCGGCCTTGCCATCTCCTCCGGCACCAAGCATGCCGCCGAGGCGGCCGACTTCGTTCGCTACGCCCTCTCGCCCGAGGTGCAGTCCACCCTCTACACCGACTGTGGAGGCCAGCCCGGCCACCGCGCCGCTTGGCTCGACGAGGAGTGCAACCGCACCACGCTCGGCTTCTTCAAGGACACGCTCGAGACGCTCGACGCCGCCTACCTGCGCCCGCGTTACAGCGGCTACCTGCACTTCCAGGACAATGCCGGCCCCGTGCTGCACGAGTTCGTCCAGGGACACAAGACGGCCACCGAGGCGCTCGACGAGCTCGACGCCATCTACGTGGCCTCTCGCACGAAGGCTTAGGAGGCAACCATGAAACCTCTTGAGGGAATCCTCGTCCTCGACTTCTGCCAGTACCTCGCCGGCCCCTCGGCGGCCCTTCGCCTGGCCGACCTCGGCGCCCGCGTCATCAAGGTCGAGCGCCCCGGCGTGGGCGATGGCTCGCGCCACCTCGTGCTCGAGGGCTGTGTGGCAGACGGCGACGGCCTGAACTTCCACACCATCAATCGCAACAAGGAGAGCATCGCGCTCAACACCAAGAGCCCCGAGGGCCTGGCCATGGCCAAGCGCCTCATCGCCCAGGCAGACGTCCTCATCGAGAGCTTCCGCCCCGGCGTCATGGACAAGATGAGCCTTGGCTACGAGGCTGTCCACGAGCTCAACCCGCGTCTGGTTTACGCAAGCATCTCGGGCTACGGCGCCACGAGCCCCTGGGTGGCCAAGCCCGGCCAGGACCTGCTCGTGCAGTCGCTTTCTGGCCTCGCGTGGCTCAACGGCAACGCCGACCAGCCTCCCATGCCCTTCGCCCTGTCGCTCGCAGACTCCTACACCGGCGTCCACGCCGCCGAGGGCATCCTCTCATGCCTCATCCGCCGCGAGACCACGGGCGAAGGCGGCCACGTTGAGGTGAGCCTGCTCGCCAGCGTGCTCGACCTGCAGTTTGAGGTCATCACCACCTACCTCAACGACGGCCACAAGGCCCCGCAGCGCGGCGAGTTCAACAACGCGCACGCCTACCTCTCCGCACCCTACGGCATCTACGAGACCGCCGACGGCTACATCGCGCTGGCCATGGGGTCGGTCGTGACGCTTGGCGAGCTGCTGGGCTCTGAGGAGGTCGCCTCCTACACCAACCAGGAGGAGTGGTTCACCAAGCGCGACGAGATCAAGCGCGCCATCCAGAAGGCGCTGCTCGAAGGCACCACCGCCCACTGGCTCGAGGTGCTCGAGGCCCACGACTACTGGTGCTCCGACGTCTACACCTGGGAGAAGCTCATGGCCTCCGACGCCTTCAAGGCGCTCGACTTCATCCAGGACGTGGGCCGCGTGGAGGGCGAGCACGTCTTCACCACGCGCTGCCCCATCACCTTCGCGGGCGAGGACTTTGGCCCCTCCAAGAGCGCGCCGCGCCTCGGCGAGGACACCGAGCGCATCATCCGCGAGTTCAACCTCGACGAAAAGGCAGGTGAGTAGCCATGAAGCCACTAGAGGGAATCACGGTCCTCGACCTGAGCCAGTTCCTCTCCGCGCCTTCCGCCACGCTCAGGCTGGCAGACCTCGGCGCCCGCGTCATCAAGGTGGAGCGCCCCGGCACCGGCGACATCTGCCGCACGCTCTACATCTCTAACTGCGTCATCGACGGCGACAGCTCGCTGTTCCACGCCATCAACCGCAACAAGAGCAGCGTGGCGCTCGACCTCAAGGACCCGGACAGCCGCCCCGTGCTCGAGAAGCTCGTGGCGCAGGCCGACGTCATGGTCGTGAACTACCGCCCCGGCGTGGCCAAGCGCCTCGGCGTTGACTACGAGAGCATGCGCGCGCTCAACCCCGCCCTCGTCTACGGCGAGATCACGGGCTACGGCACGAAGGGCCCCTGGGTCGGCAAGCCCGGCCAGGACCTGCTCGCCCAGTCGCTGTCGGGCATCTGCTGGCTCAACGGCAACGCCGATCAGCCGCCCACCCCGATGGGCCTCTCCGTTGGCGACCTGTTCGCCGGCCAGCACCTCGCCCAGGGCCTGCTCGCGGGCATTCTGCGCGCCAAGCGCACCGGCGAGGGCGCCCACGTTGAGGTCGACCTCATGCGCTCTTTGCTCGACGCGCAGTTCGAGGTCTTCACCACCTACCTCAACGACGGCCACAAGCCGCCCGTCCGCAGCTCCATCAACAACGCCAACGCCTTCATCGACGCACCTTACGGCATCTACAGCACCAAGGATGGCTACCTGGCGCTCGCCATGATTCCCGTCCCGCGTCTGGGCGAGCTCATCGGCTGCGAGGCCCTGGCCGCCTACGACGATTCCGAGACCTGGCACACCAAGCGTGACGAGATCAAGGCCATCGTCGCCGAGCACCTGCTGACCCAGACCACGGACCACTGGCTCTCGATTCTCGAGCCGGCCGACGTGTGGTGCGCCGATGTCTTCACCTGGGATAAGCTCATGGAGACCGAGGCCTTCGAGAGCCTGGAGATGACCCAGGAGGTCAGCCGCCCGAACGGCACCAAGGTCAAGACCACCTGCTGCCCCATCCTCATCGACGGCGAGCGCCCCCACGGAGGCCCCGCAGCCCCGACGGTTGGTCAGGACAACGACGAATTCGAGGCCTAAGCCACACGTACCCACAACACGAGGCGCAAGCGCGCCACCAAGCAGAAAGGAACCATCATGGACGAGAAGGCCTACTACTTCGAGGACTACCAGATCGGCGACTCCCGCACCACGGGCGGCAAGACCATCACCGAGGCCGACATCGTGATCCACGCCGGCCAGACCGGTGACTTCTTCCCCCACCACATGGACGCCGAGTGGTGCAAGAACACCGACTTTGGCCAGCGCATCGCCCACGGCACCCTCACCTTCAGCGTGGGTGTGGGCCTCACCGCCTCCTTCATCAACCCCGTGGCCTTCTCCTATGGCTACGACCACCTGCGCTTCATCAAGCCCGTCTTCATCGGTGACACCATCCACAGTGTCGTGACCATCTCGGAGAAGAAGGACCACAAGAAGCGCGCCGACATGGGCATCGTCACCGAGCACCTCGAGGTCATCAACCAGCGCGGCGAGACCGTCATGGTGGCCGACCACCTGCTCATGTGCCAGAAGCGCGAGGCCTAAAGCACGTCTCCCCATCCGAGCCGGGCAAGATCGTCCCAATCGAACCCGGCTGGCGGCCAAGCAAAGGCATGGGACAACGTCGACGTCCCTCTCTCTCGACGCGCGTGACCTGCCCGAACAAGGCCGCATAACCACTACGCCCGCCCTCGGCAATTGCCGGAGGCGGGCGTCGCTTTTACGTGTTGCCTAGTGGAGCCGGTCGCACGCTAGACACCCGTTTGCCGTGCGCCGTTGCTTGGCATGCGCCTGCGGCATCGGGACACGCAGCCCCACACGTCCGCGCGAAGGCGCGCGCCCGCGCGAGGACGAGAGCCCGAGCGCCTACACGTCGATGGTGATCTCGTCGCCGATGACCTCGCGGGTCTTGTCGGTGAGCCAGGTAAGCGGGTCTGCCAGGGTAGTGAGCAGCTCGTTCTCGTTGGCTTCCTCGGCGGTATAGCCCTTCACGAAGCGCACGGTGTCGGTGGAGCCCACCATGTGTTCCACGAGCGGGTGCCACACGACATTCTCGACGGCGATGCCACCGGGGCCAACGTTGTCGGCGCTCGCGTCGCCATCCTCGCCCACACGCACAAAGTCGCAGGTAAGCATGCCGCTCATGATGCAGTCCGGGTAGCCACCGTAGCCCGAGAGGAAGTCACCCAGGCCATAGGCGCACAGCATCTTGCCACCATTCGCGCGACTCACCCACTCAACCGGCTGAATGACGTGCGCGTGGCTGCCGATGACGACGTCAACGCCGTTGTCGGCACAAACCTGGGCGATAGCCTTCTGCTCGTCATTGGCCTCGTTGGTGTACTCGGTGCCCCAGTGCATGTAGACGAGCACCACGTCGGCCACCTTGCGGGCCTCGGCCACCTCGCTCTTGAGCTTCTCCTCGTCATAGGGCACGGCGTAGTAGTCATTGGGAAGGTCGCTCTGCTCGTAGCCGTTCTGGCCGTAGCAGTAGGCCAGGGCCGCGAGGCGAATACCGTTGCACTCCACCACGCGGATGGTGGAGCGGTCTTCCTCGCTCGCGTAGCTACCAATGGTGAGCAGGTTGCTCTTGGCGTTCCACACCTGCTGGGCATGCTCGATGGAGCTGGTCCAGGTGTCGTAGGTGTGATTGGTGTCGAGGTTCACGATGCGCCAGCCCACGTTGGCGAGCGCATCGGCCATGGTGTCGGGCGTGTTGTAGCTGGGGTAGCCCGCATAGTCGTACTGGTCGGTACCGCCGAGCGTCGTCTCCTGGTTGATGAAGCTGACGTCGCACTGGGTCTGGATGTAGGAGGAGACCTCGGTGTAGAAGGGCGAGAAGTCGTACTCGCCGTCACCGGTGGAGCCGGCCCAGGAGTCGGCCAGCTCAAGCAGGTTGGAGTTGGCGAGGTTGTCGCCAACGGCCGAGAAGCTCATGCGGCCCATGCCACTTGCCGTGTGGCGCCCCTCGTCCAAGAGCTTGGTGGAGACCGAGGTGTCGTAGCTAGCGGTTTGGGTGGCCTCATCCGTGGAGGCCTCGGTGGTCGCCGCCTCTTCGGCCTGCGCGGAGGCAGCAGGCGCAACAAGTCCGGCCACGCAGCCCACCATGCCACGCAGGATGAAGAAGACGAGGACAACCGCCAGGACAACGCCTGCGGCAAGCGCAGGCTTGGGAACGCCGCCCTGGCCGTTGAGTGCCTTAGGCGCCCAGCCCCCGCGGCTCGCCATGCCCTTGTTCATCTGGGGAACGTTTTGGGAGCTCCAACCCAGGGGCCGCTGCTTGCGCGTACGCCTGCGGGCGCGGGGGTCACGCTCATCGGGAATGGAGGCCGGCGAGTGAGAGAGGCGGTCGGCAGTACCATAGCCGCTCGAGTTTGCCGGGCCACGATAGTGGTAGTCGCCGCGCGCGGCCCCGGAAGCCTGCCCGCCCGAACGACGACGCGCGTACGGCAGCTCTTCTGCCTGGCGACGGCCGGCGGCCGGGTCGATGCGGTAGCCCTCCTCGCGCTGGCGGGCGCGAACATACCTGGCCGAGTAGCCGTGCGAGGAATACTCCTCGGGCGTATAGGTGGAGGGACCGTACTCTGCGCTTTCGTTGGCCTGGCCTGCGTAGCGTGGCGCCTCGCGGCCGATGGTGCGCGGGTCTTGCGGGCGAGCGTTCTCGTAGGGGCGCTCCGCCTCGTAGGCACGGGAGTCCCCATAGGAAGCAGCGTCCTCAGGCGAACGTGGAAAGGGCGCAGTGTTTGAGGGAGCCGTCGTGCCGCGGCCGGACGAGCGAGCGTCTCGTCCGCGCTTGTTGAAGGGCGAAGGGCCCGAGCGCTGGCGCTTCTCGGCACGGGAATCAGAACGAGACGAACGTGAGGGTTCGGAGTCGCGCCCACCAGAGGCAGACCGGCGCGAGCTCACGTCCGGCTCGTCGTGACGCCACCAATCTCCGCCTGTGGACTCCCCCATCGCGCACCTCGTTCGTCTGTTCTCTACCTTAAAAGAGACTATAACGGCAAAATCCCTCGTTAGCACACAAGCCTACCGCGCCAAACTGCGCGATAAGCACAGTTAAGCTACAGTATTGACGACTAATCGACCATCGGTAGGCCAAATGCCGCCAGCGCGCCCAGGCCACCGCCCCACTGGTCAAAAGACTTCTTCGGGTCCCAAACTTTGGCCCCGAAGCTTCCATAGATAGGAAACCGCATGCCCCAAAGCACCACCCCGGGCGACGCCAACGTCGCCTTTGCCGACCTCGGCCTTTCCGAGGCCGTGCTCGCCGCCGTCGATGCGCTCGGCTACAGCGAGCCCACGCCCGTGCAGGCCCAGGCCATCCCGCAGGTCCTTGAGGGCCACGACCTGCTGGCCGCCGCGCAGACCGGCACCGGCAAGACGGCCGCCTTCCTGCTGCCGACGATGAGCCGTCTTCCCCACGCCGCGCGCCACCGCGGGCCCAACATGCTCGTCGTCACGCCCACGCGTGAGCTGGCCCAGCAGATCGCCGATGTCTGCTCCACCATCGAGAAGCACACCCACCACCGCAGCGTCACCGTGGTGGGCGGCGTGGGCTACGAGCCGCAGAAGGCCGCCCTGCGCCGTGGCTGCGACGTGCTCGTGGCCACCCCGGGCCGTCTCGTCGACCTCATCGAGCAGGGCGAGGCCAACCTGGGCGAGGTCGAGGTGCTTGTCCTCGACGAGGCCGACCGTATGCTCGACATGGGCTTTTTGCCCCAGATGCGCAAGATCGTGGGCCAGACGCCCGCCTCGCGCCAGACGTTGCTGTTCTCTGCCACCCTGGACGAGAAGGCCATCGGCGGCATCCGTGACCTGGTGAACGACCCGGTCACCGTCGAGATTGCCCACAAGGGCACCGTTGCCGAGACGATCGACCAGTTCGTGCTGCCCGTCTCGCTCGAGGCGAAGAACGGCCTGCTCGCGCGCGTGCTCAAGAGCGAGGGCACCGAGCGCGTCATCGTCTTCACCCGCACCAAGCACCGCGCCGATGCCGCCTGCCGCCGCCTGCGTCGAAGCGGCATCACCTGCGCGCCCATCCACGGCAACCGCAGCCAGAACCAGCGCGAGCGTGCCCTGAACGAGTTCCGCGACGGCAAGGTTGACGTGCTCGTCGCCACCGACGTGCTCGCCCGCGGCATCGACGTCTCCGACGTGCGCTACGTTGTGAACTTCGACGTCCCGGCCGACCCGGAGGACTACATCCACCGCATCGGCCGCACGGGCCGCGCCGGCGAGACCGGCTGGGCGCTCACCTTCGTCACCGTCAACGACGCCGACGACCTCTTTGGCATCGAGCGCCTCATGGGCCAAACCGTCCCCACCTACGAGGCCAAGGTCGAGCTTGACCTCGGCGAAGAGCCGCCCGCACTCGACCCCAACCGCAGCACCGAGGCTCCCGCCAAGGGCAAGGGCAAGAAGAAGCGCGGTGGCAAGAAGAAGCGCGGCATCAACGCCAGCGAGGCCCTGCTGAGCGACGCCGAGGTGGCCGAGCTCAAGTCCGCCGAGAACAGCGGTCGTCGTCGCAAGGGTGGCCAGGGCTCCAAGGGCGTCGCCCGCAGCGAACAGAGCGAGGGCCAGCGCAGCTCCCGCCGCAACGGCCAGAAGCAAGGCTCCGCTCCCCGCGAGGACGCTCCCCGCAGCCGCCGCAGCTCCGGCAATGGTCGCGGCAAGGGCTCCGGAGCCGGCAAGCCCAAGGCTTCCACTTCCAGCAAGCCTAGGAGCAACTCTTCCAAGGGCTCGGGCAACGGCAGCAAGCCCCGCCGCCGCGTCGGCGACCGCGCCGGCCGCGCCCGCGGCGTTTACTAAGCGCTCCCAAATAGCTAACAAATAGCGCCGCTCGCAACCCTTCTGCGAGCGGCGCTTTTACGAACGCGCGGTCCGGCCGACCGGGCCTTGCCGCCCGCTCAGACAGTCCTGGGCTCGCTCGAAGGCCACGCCTTTCGAGGCGTGCCCGTTTCGAACGCATGGGACCAGCCGACCGGGCCTTGCCGCCTGCTCAGACAGTCCTGGGCTCGCTCGAAGGCCACATTAAGTGGCCTTCGGCTCGTGCGGAACTCGCATTCGACAAGGCCCGGCTCGGCCCCACTTGCAGGAAAACTTCGCCTACAAATACGCACAAGAAAGGGACCGCGCCGTTGCTGCGACGCAATCCCTTTCCGTTGGACTTTGCTTTCACCCGCCATTGGCGAGCGGCGCTTTTGATTACCCGCTACTTGCGGTGGGCGCGGTAGTAGGCGATGAGGGCCTGGGTGCTGGCGTCCTGCGCGGCCAGGGCCTCGTCGTCGTGGAAGGCCGGGGTGATCTGCTTGGCAAGCTGCTTGCCGAGCTCAACGCCCCACTGGTCGTAGGAGTCGAGGCCCCAGACCGTGCCCTCAACGAAGGTGAGGTGCTCGTAGATGGCGATGAGCTCGCCGAGCGCGAACGGGGTGAGCGCCTCGCCAAAGATCGAGGTGGTCGGACGGTTGCCCTCGAAGACGCGGGCAGGAACCATCCACTCGGCCGTGCCCTCGGCGCGGACTTCGTCGGCCGTCTTACCAAAGGCAAGGGCCTTGGTCTGGGCGAGGAAGTTGCCCAGGAACAGCTCGTGAACGTCCTGGTCGCCGTCCTTGGTGGGGTTGGGCGTGTTCACGAAGGCGAGGAAGTCAGCCGGGATCTTGCGGCTGCCCTGGTGGATGAGCTGGTAGAAAGCGTGCTGGCCGTTGGTGCCGGCCTCGCCCCAGAAGATCTCGCCGGTGGGGCAGGT
This sequence comes from Acutalibacteraceae bacterium, assembly GCA_963639715.1. Lineage (GTDB taxonomy): Bacteria > Actinomycetota > Coriobacteriia > Coriobacteriales > Atopobiaceae > Parolsenella. The sequence goes on along the minus strand of CAVHWW010000097.1, from coordinate 884 downwards.
GATGGGCGTGCCGTCCCAGCGCGTGGACTTGCCGTTGCTCTCCATGGTGAGCTGCTGCAGGTAGGCCGGGAAGCGGTGCAGGTACTGGTTGTAGGGCAGCACCGCGTGGCTCTCGAAACCAAAGAAGTCCACGTACCAGACGTTGATGAGGCCCATAAGGGCAACGACGTTGCTCTCGAGCGGGGTCTGCTGGAAGTAGGTGTCGATGGCGTTGAAGCCGGCGAGGAACTCCTTGAAGCGCTCGGGGCCGAAGGCAACGATGAGCGAGAGGCCCACGGCGGCGTCGACGGAGTAGCGACCGCCAACCCAGTTCCAGAAGCCAAAGGCGTTCTCGGGGTCGATGCCGAAGTCGGCCACGAGCTCGAGGTTGGTGGAGACGGCGACGAAGTGCTTGGCGATGGCCTCGGCGGCCTTCTCGTCGGAGCCGTCGATGGCGCCGGAGGCATTGAGGGTCTCGAGCAGCCAGGTCTTGGCCTCGCGGGCGTTGGTGATGGTCTCGAGCGTGGTGAAGGTCTTGGAGACGACGATCACGAGCGTGGTCTCGGGGTCGAGCCCACGGGTCTTCTCGGCCATGTCATTCGGGTCGATGTTGGAAACGAAGCGGCAGTCGATGCCGGCGTCAGCGTAGGGCTTGAGAGCCTCGTAAGCCATGACGGGACCGAGGTCGGAGCCGCCAATGCCCACGCTCATGACGTGCTCGATCTTCTTGCCGGTGACGCCCTTCCACTCGCCGGAGCGGACCTTCTCGGCGAAGGCATACATGCGGTCGAGCACCTCGTGGACGTCGGCCACGCAGTCCTGGCCGTCAACGACGAGCTGGCCCTTCTCGGAGGCCGGGCGACGAAGCGCGGTGTGGAGAACGGCGCGGTCCTCGGTGGTGTTGA
>CAVHWW010000096.1:9898-13146 GCA_963639715.1 Acutalibacteraceae bacterium | reverse complement strand
ATTTCGTCCTATAAGCTCTCGCCTATGTGAATAATTACCGCCCGCAACGTTGGAAACCTGAGTTGTGCACGAGCTAGCCGCCAAATAAGGGACTGAATATTGAGCTGCACTTACATATCTGCTGGTAGATGCCTCAGGCCTATTTCGGCGTCGATTAAGTAGCGCTCATGAGCGCGTGCACAACTCGGGTTTCCGACGGATAAATGGAGCTTGAGCCGCGTAGATTGCCCACCTGTTGTCGGCGAGATGCTTTTCATATGCAATGAGAAATAGAAAATATGCATAACACAAGTGAGGGGCCATGCGCCTTCGCTAGGGAGCCGCTATTTCCGGATGTTTTCGAGCTTGCATTAGCCCTCTGTCGTGCTCGCTCGCTTCACGACCGGGACCGCGCCCGTTTTGGCTGACCCGGGGAAGAGTGGCGGCTGGTGCGCTAAACTGCAGGTTGTTTGTGACGTTTTGCGGGCCGCGGGCCCGGCTCAACGAAGGGGCGTGCATGGGCAAGGGCAAGGCGAAGAGGACGACGGGCGCGCGGGCGAAGCGGGACAAGCGCCGCCATGCGGCGAGTGCGCCGACGCCCGCCGAGCTGCTTGCCGACGTTCCGGCGATTGACTCGCTGCAAGACCTGCCCGGCTTTGACGAGCTTCCCGTTGACGGTGGCCAGCGCGCGGCCTTCGACGAGTTCGTGTCCAGCGCCGAGGAGCCCTCGCAGATGCGCTTGGGCTGCGTGGCGAGGCTTGATCGCGGATTCCCGCTTGTGGTGACTGAAGACGGCGCGTTTCGTGCCGAGCATGCCGCGGGCTTTGCGAAGTCTCGCGGCGAGGAGGAGGTCTTGCTGCCTGCCGCGGGCGACCGCGTGGCGGTACGCGTGGCGCCAGGCCATGACATGGGCGTGATCGAGCGCGTGCTGCCGAGGCGCACCTCCTTTGAGCGTTGGCGCGGCCGTGCCCGCGGCGAGCGCCAGGTGCTTGCCGCCAACGTCGACACCATCCTCATCGTGCAGGCCCTGGGCGCTGGCGAGGTACTGCTCGACCGCATCGCGCGCTCCATGGTGCTTACGCTGGACTGCGGCGCTGAGCCCGTGGTGGTGCTCACCAAGGCCGACCGCTGTGCGGAAGGCGAGCTTGAGCGTGAGCTTGGCCGCGTGCGCGAGCTTGTGGGCGAGCGGGTGCGCGTGGTGGTGACGTCCTCTGCCGAGGGTGAGGGTCTGGAAGAGGTGCGCTCCTGCGTGCCGGCGGGGTCCTGTTCCATGATTTTGGGCGAGTCGGGTGCCGGCAAGTCCTCGCTGCTCAATGCCCTTCTCGGCCATGAGGCGATGGCCACCGGCGACGTGCGCGAGAAGGACGACGCTGGGCGGCACACCACTGTCTCGCGCGTGCTCATCTCGCTTCCTGGCGCCGGCGTGGTGGCCGACGTGCCGGGCCTGCGCAGCCTGCCGCTCGTGGGCCACGAGCGTGGCTTGGCAAAGATGTTCCCCGAGATTGTGCGCGCGGCTCACGAGTGCCGCTTCAACGACTGCACCCACACCCACGAGCCGGGTTGTGCCGTGCGCGAGGCTGTGGACGCGGGCGAGATTTCTGCCGTGCGCTGGGAGAGCTTTGAGCGACTGGCCTCCGAGATGCGCGTGAGCGCAGCGAGCCTCGATCCCGACGTGGTGGTGTAGGGGAGAGTTTTGCGCGCGGATGTGGCGTGGGGCGCGTGCGGCGCGGCGCGGCGTGCGTCTGCGCGGCATGCGCCTGCGTGGCGCGGCGTGCGCCTGCGTGGTGCGGCGTGCGTGGGCGTGGCGTGGCGCAGCGTGGCATGTGCGGGCGTGGCGCATGGTTGGTTGATGTGCGGTCGGAGCAGGGTGCTCCGGCCGCTTTTGTTTGGCGGATTTTGGTTGGGCGGCGAATGACGCTTCCGGCAGCCGTAGCCCATCAACATCTGGCAGCGACTTATCAACAGTGCTCCTACCTGGGAAAACGCGGTTATCTACATTCCTCCGCGACCGTCTTGGACGATTTGGCGTGATTCTTGTCAGGTTCGTGTTTGATTCGCGTTTGGGCGCGTAGGGACTTTCTCGAATACTTGCGAGGGCTCCGCTTGGGCCGGGCGATGATTCCTCCACGGATGGATTTTCGTGGTGGGAGGCCTGATGAGAAGACGGATGAGGCTCGCGACGTCGGCGGCGTTCGGGGCGCTTGCCGCGCTGCTTGCGTTTGCCGGTGCTGAGTCGGCACGTGCCGAGGTCCGCTCGGAGCGCGCTGAAGTGCTCGAGCGCTATGGCGGCGAGGTCACGCAGCTGGTGGTGGCCAAGACCGAGCTTTCGAGCGGTGACGTCCTGAGCGAGTCTGATGTTGAGGTGCGCGAGTGGCTGGCAGACCTGGCTCCGCAACGCGCCATAACCAGCGTCGACGATGTGGTCGGCGTGAGGCTTACCTCGGGCGTCTGTGCCGGGGAGGTGCTAACCGAGCTTGACGTTGTGAGCGCCGAGGGTGCCGTGGAGGTGCCCGAGGGCCGTGTAGCCATCTCGGTAAAGCTGGGCGATAAGAGCGGCGTGGCAGCTACCACGGTTGCTGGTTCGCGCGTGCTTGCCTACGAGGCCACGGGGACGGGCGTGGAGCTTATCTCCTCTGACGTGACGGTGCTTGGCTCTGGCGGGGCTTCTGCCTATGGCGCAACCGAACACCTCATCACCCTGGCCGTTGACCCCAGTTGCGTGACGCGCGTGCTCTCTGCCGGCGCTGACGGCAGTCTGAGGCTTGCGCTTCCCGCCGATGACGTCGAGGTAGACGGGGGCGCTGACGCGCCTGTGGCCCCCGCCTCGGTTGCGGCCGAGACGGACGCTTCGGCTTCGGAAGGCGGTGAGCAGTGATGGCGAAGTGGGTTGTTAGTTCCTCTTCCGAGCTTGCTGCGCCTCTCGAGCGCTATGCGAGGGCCTGCGACGCTGCGGCGAGCGTGACGCACGTGGGTGACGGGACGGAGCTGCGGCGTCGTTTACGCGCGGACCTTGCGGGCGCGCTCGTGCTCGTGGCCGATGGAGCTGGCGGGGCAGCGGGCCTGGACGCCGTGAACGTCGCTGCTGCCGTGGTCGCTGACGGTCGGGCTGTCGAGGTTGCGCTCGTCACGGCTTCCGGTTCTGGATCCTTGCGCTCGCGTGCCAAGCGCGCGGGCATCGGCCGCGTGCTCGATATATCCGAACTTGCGATGGCCTTGCGTGAGACGGAGACGTCGCTCGGGGGCTCCGCGCGGGAGCGGGACGGTGTGAG
>CAVHWW010000096.1:0-9588 GCA_963639715.1 Acutalibacteraceae bacterium | reverse complement strand
AAGTCCACGCTTGTGGCCTGTGCGGCGCATATGGCCGCCGCCTGGGGCATGGACGTGGCTTGTCTCGACCTCGACCTCGCTTTTGGCAACCTCTTCTCGCTGTGCGGGGCTTCCCGTCAGGCCGACTTGTTCCAGGCGGCGGAATGCGATCTTGATGACAAGGCCCTTGAGGGCTTGGGCGTGGCGGCGGCCGAGCGGGTTCATGTTTGGGGGCCTTGCCGCAACCCGGAGTATGCCGAGGTCGTGCATCCGCTGGTGGCCGAGATGGTCGCCCGCCTTACCCATAATCACGACCTTGTGCTTGTCGATACCACGGCAAGCTGGGGAGACGCGACGGCCTGTGTGGCCCAGCTGGCAGACAGGCTCGTGATTGTTTCAGACGAGCGACCTGGTGCGATTCCGGCGCTTTCGCGCTGCGGCAGCTTGGCCGTGCGCCTGGGCATCGCTCGTACGCGCATCGTGCGTCTGATGAACGGCTGCGACCCGCGCATGCGTGACGCTACCTTCGTGGCGCGCGCGGCGGTGGGGCTTGAATGCGCCCGTGAGATTCGCGTGCCCGACGGTGGTCTTGAGGTAGTGGAACTCATGAGCACGGGCAAGGCGGCCGAGCTCGTCTCGCTCGACAATCCCATGCCTGTGGCGGTGGCCCATGGCTTGGCGCAGCTATTGAAGGAGCTCGGCACCCTGCCCGAGTGTGAGGCGGCGGCTAAGGCGCTCGAGGGTAAGCAGCGTAGCAAGAGGCCCTTCTTCCGCATGCGTGAGGCGAGCTAGCCATGGGCGTGCTCGAGAGGGTACAGCAGTCGCAGGCGGGGCTTGAGCAAGAGTCCGCTGAACAGGCCTATGTTGCCGTGGCCTCGCATGCCCGCGCGGCGCTCAAGTCCGCCCTGGTAGAGCGCCTGGGTATGGGCCAGATCGCCGGGCTTGTAGGCGAACAAGACTTGGGCAGGGCGCGCGAGGAGCTGGCTGTTGCCTGTGAGGCCATCCTCAATGCGGGCGAGCTGGCTGAGGCTGCGGGCCAGGACAGGGCACGCCTTATCCGTGAGGTCATCGACGAGATAGTGGGCCTGGGGCCCTTGCAGCCGTTAATCGACGACGACTCCGTGACCGAGGTTATGGTGAACGGCTGCAAGTCTCTCTACTTCGAGCGTGAGGGCAAGGTCGAGCCGGCCGAGCGCGTCTTTGACTCAACCGAGCAAATCATGCTCGCCGTCGACCGCATCCTGGCGCCGCTGGGACGTCGCCTGGATGACGCGAGCCCCATCGTGAACGCGCGTCTGGCCAACGGTTACCGCGTGAACGCCGTCATCGCGCCCATCGCGGTGGACGGGCCCGTTATCACCATCAGGAAGTTCTCCGGCCAACTTCGCTCGCTTACGAGTCTGGTGGGATTGGGCTCCTTGCCCGAATGGTACGCGCGCCTTCTGGGTTGGGCGGTGCGCCTGCGCCAAGACGTAGCGGTGGCGGGCGGCACGGGCTCGGGGAAGACGACGCTGCTCAACGCCCTTTCGGCCCAGATTCCGCCCAGCGAGCGAATCGTCACCATCGAGGACTCCGCCGAACTGCGCTTTGACGAGGGCCTGCACGTGGTGCGGCTTGAGGCGCGCGAGGCCTCCATCGAGGGGACGGGCGCGGTGAGCATCCGCATGCTTGTCACCAACGCCCTGCGTATGCGCCCCGATCGCATCGTGGTGGGCGAGGTGCGCGGCGAGGAGTGCATCGACATGCTGCAGGCCATGAACTCGGGCCATGACGGCAGCCTCACCACCCTGCATGCGGGCAGTGCCGAGGAGGCCGTGAGCCGCCTGGTGCTGATGGCGCGCTTTGGCATGGACCTGCCGGCGGCCCTGATTGAGGAACAGGTTGCGACGGCGCTCGACCTCATCGTCATGAGCCGTCGCATGCCAGACGGCTCGCGCGTGGTCTCCTCCACCTGCGAGGTGGGCCGTGCGCAAGATGGCTCGGTTGAGCTGAACGAGCTCGTCTCGTTCGACGCCACTGCGCGTAGCTGGCATTTGGAGCGTGAGCCGGCGTTCGTGGCCGATGCGGTTCGCGATGGCATATTGGACGAGTCGGAGGTGCGGCAATGGTATGCATTGGCGTCCTAGGGTGCGCGCTGTTCTCGGCGCTGGCCGTCCTCGTGCTGTTGGGTGGCGGCGAGTCTGCAGCTGCGAGGCGCTCGCGGGCTTCGCGGGCGACGTCAGCCGCGGCGGCCTGGCTTTTGCGGACGGGATCAAGGCCGCCGGCCTGCTACTTGGACGAGGTGGACTCTTGGCGCGTGGCCGCCGACGAGCTTGTGGCGGCGGGGTTTGCGGCGTCGTTTGCCTCCGTGCGGCCGCAGGCGCTTGCATTGCTCGCGTGTGTGCCGCCGGCGCTTGCGTTGGCTGGCCTCGTTGTGGCGCATTCGCCCATCGGGTTGGTGGTTGGCTTGCTTGCAGGCCTTGCTGCGGTCCCCTGGTGGGGAGCGAATAGGGAACGCAAACGCCAGGCCGCGCTTGCTCGCCAGGTGCCCGACACCTTTCGTTCGCTTGCGGGCGCGCTTGGGAGCGGCCGCACCCTCAGCCAGGCCATCTCTTACGTGGGTTCACAGGGCGACGGTCCCCTGCAGCGAGAGTTCTCGCGGGCCTCGCTTGCCGTGATGTGCGGCATCCCCGCCACCGAGGCGGTTGAGGCAATTGCCACAAGGACGCAGGCGCCCGGCGTCTCGCTTATGGTCTGCGCCCTGGTTGTGTCGGCGCGGACGGGCGCGCCTTTGCACGGCCTCTTTGCGAGGTCGGCCCGCCTGGTCGAGGCGCGTTTTGAGCTCGAGAGAGAGCTTGCGGCAAAGACCGCGCAGGTGAGGCTCTCGGCGCGCATCGTAAGTGCCCTGCCGGCCTGCCTGGTGGGCGCGTTGGCGCTGCTTTCGCCTGACTTTAGAACGGGCCTTGCCACTCCCGTGGGGGCCGGTTGCGTGCTTGTTGCTGCTGTGTTGGACCTTGTGGCGTTGCTCATCATCAGGCGGCTTATGAGGAGCGTGCTGTGATGTGGGCGCTGTTATGCGGCTTTGCGCTTGGGATGGGCATCTACCTGCTGCTTTCCGGTGATGGGCGGCGGGGCGAAAGCGGTTCTGGCGGTAAGCGTGGCGAAGCTAGTGCGGGCGGTGTCGCCAGCTTTTTGCGCGCGGCTGCGCGACGTCGTCTGGCCAGGATGCCGGCTGTTAGCAAGGCGGTTGAGCAGGAGCGTCTCTCGCACCTTTCGGCTGTTTGCGAAAAGGAGATGCCCGAGCTTCTCGACATCCTCGCCCTGGGGCTTTCCGCGGGACTTTCCTTCGATGCCTCGCTCGAGCTGTATTGCGAGAGAAGGCAAGGGCCGCTTTCGCGCGAGGTCTGGGGCGCCATGAGTCTGTGGCGGATGGGCGTGAAGGGAAGGTCAGAGGCCCTTGAGGAGCTTTCGCGGGGCGTGGGCTCGCCCTCGCTCGAAAGGTTTTGCGCGGCGGTGCGCGAGGCTTTGGGCTTTGGCTCGCCGCTTGCGCAGACGCTCGAGCGTCAGGCCGATGCGATACGCGCCGAGCAGCGTTCGAGGATCGAGGAACGCATCGAGCAGGTCCCGGTGAGGATGCTCGTCCCGCTCGGCACGCTCGTGGTCCCGGCGATGCTGCTCGCGATTCTGGGCCCACTTCTGGCCGGGGCGCTGGCGTCGTAGGGGGGCAGCGGAGCAGGGTTGTGCCTGCGGAAACGTTGGTGCTCGTGATTCTAGGACCACCTTTATTTGACGCCTTGGCGCTGCGGGGGCGCCGCGGCGTGAGTGGCATTGGAAATTCGTGCGCGGGCGCGTGCGCGTGAGTGGCGCTGGTCGCAACTCTGGGCCCGCTATTTGCTCACACCTTGGCACCATGGGGCGCTACGGCGCGCTGCTGCATTGGCAATTCGGGCGCGGGCGTGCGCCCGCGAGAAAGGAGATTGGTATGGGTACGACGGGTTTTGCTGGGGCTTGCTTTGCACTGCGGCGGAAGGGCGCCGCGACGCTCCTTCGTCTTCGGACGGCGGTGCTCGGGCTGTATTGCGCGGTGTTTGGCTGGCTGCGGGCGCTTGCGCGAGAGGAGGACTGGGACCGCGCTGGCGCACGCCAGACCGCGGGTGCGCGCGGGCTGCATGGCGGCGGTGCTAGCGCGCACCAGGTTACGGGTGCGCGCGGGTTGCATGGCGGCGGTGACGGTGCACGCCGGGCCGCGGGCGCGCGCGGGTTGCATGGCGGCGGCGCGAAGCCTGTGCCTGGCCACTCGCGCCCGCTGAGCCTTGGCTTGCGTCAGCTTGCCGCAGAAACGAGCGGCCAAGGTACCACCGAGTACGCAATCCTCGTCGGCGTGCTGGTGCTCATGGCCATCGTCGCCGTTGTGGCGATGCGCGAGAACCTCCAAAAGCTCTGGACCTCAATCACCGATGGCATCAACTCGTTGTAGAAGGCGATTGCGGGCGGCCTTGCTCGTCTCGGCTGCGCTCCTTGCGCTGGCCTTGGTTGGGGGCTATTTGTGCCTCGGGTTTTCGGCCTGTACGCCTGCCGGCGACGCGGGCGACCAGGTCGGCACATCTGCCGCTGACCTCGCCTTGGGCGACGTGGGTTCCGGGGACTCTTCGGGAACTTCTGCCCCGGGCTCGGGCGAGGGCGGAGGCGAGTCGTCCACTGAAGACGCCCAGACCGATGCCACCGGGGGTGCGGACGGCGCCGCGGCCGCCGGCTCGGAACTGACCCTCGATGGACTTACCGACGCTGCGGCAGAGGCTCTCGATGGCTTGTCATCCGAGGACGTGACCAAGCTTCTCTCTAGCTCAGATGCATCAAACATGAAAACCGAGGAGTTTTGCTCAAGCGTGCCAGATGCAGCGGGCGCCCTTATCAAGCGGTATCGGGAGCAAACGGGGACGACGCTTGCCCATGCGGGCTGGCTCGACCTGGTGGGTCGTTGCTGGGGTTGTGTTGTGGTTGGCCCTGGCTGGGTCGACGTTTGTCTCGTGAGCGGCACTGACGAGGCGTGCACTGCCCAGACGATAAGGATGGAGGTCGAAGAATGGAGGCACATCTATGGAAGCCAATGAGCGGGCAAGCGGCTCGGCGCCCATCGCGGGTGCCGGTTGTTTCTGCGCCCGTATCTCGGCTCTTTGTCCGGGCGTGCGGACGGGTTCGAGACGTTACCGCGTCCAGTTTTCTCGACGTGCGATCTCCCGAACGCGTAGATGCCGGGTCCCTGGCCTCGCGTTTGCAGAGGGTCCCCGAGGATGGTGCGGACTTTCTCAGATTTGGGCTGGCCATGCTCGCGCCTTCGTTGCTGAGGAAGGCGGCCAGTCAACCGTGGAGTACGCAATCGTCTTGCTCGCCTTTCTTGCCATGCTTCTCGCACTTGGGACGGTTTGGAACGTTGCGCACGAAGGAGGACTGCAGCGCCTTGCGACCACGGCGGCGTCGCATGTGCTCGAGGGCGAAGGAACCTTTGGCGGCATGCGCGACATCGTTTTGTTCTGAGCGCTGCGGCCAGGCGAGCGTGGAGGCGGCCGTCTTCGTCCCCGTCTTCATGCTCTTGCTCGCCTTGCTGTTGCAACCGGTGTTTCTGCTCTACACGCGCTCGGTGATGCAGCAGGCGGCCGCTGAGGGCGTTCGGGTGCTTGCCACGCGTGAGGCCTCCGGAAACGTGAGTGACGAGGCCTGCGAGCAGTACGTGCTTCGCAGGCTGGGTGCGGTGCCAAACGTGGCTGCCTTTCACACCGGTAGCTGGGAGGTTGAGGTGGAAGGTGACGCTGCGGGGGAGGCGAGCGTGAAGGTGGTCGGCCGTCTCAGGCCCCTGCCACTGCTGGGTGTTGGTGCGCAGCTGTTTGGCGAGGCGGAGGGCGACCTGGTCGTTTTGAGGGTCGAGGCGAGCGGTGGCGCTCGCCCCTCGTGGCTGAAGGGAGGTTACGGTGATTGGGTCTCGATATGGAAGTAGCTCAAAGTGGCTACTTGGGGCTTGTTCGTCGCTTGCCTCCTGGGCATTGGAACTCTTTGCTGCAAGAGGGCAGAAGGCTCCAGGGTTGCTGGTCAGACGCTTGCGACCTGCAGCTCATGGAGAGGCATCTGCCGCACGTTTTGGCGAGAAGGATCGGATGGAGCGGGCCGGTAGCGATCACGCCGAGCCCCGCCCACACGCGCCACAGCTCGGAATCGACACCTTCGTGCGCGAGGACGGCGGCTATACCTCCATCGCCGTGGCCTGCGCCCTGCTCGTGAGCATGGCCCTTACCTGCTCGCTCGTTTCCGTCGCCTGGGTGCAGAATCGCTCCGCCGACGTTCAAGCCGTGGCCGATGCCGGAGCCCTCGCCGCCTCTAACGTGGTCGGCTCCTACACTACCGTCGCCACCACGCTCGACGCCTGCGTGCTCACGCTTGGGCTTACGGGCATCGTGACGCTCGGTGCCGGGCTCGTTGTCTCTGCGGTGCCAGGACTTTCTGCTACGGGTGCTACGACCATTGGCTCGGGCATGAAGATCTTGCAGGCGCGGACGCGCTTTGCCACCTCGGCTGCGAAGGGCCTCAAGGCCATAGAGGCCACCCTGCCGCTTGCCGTGGCCGCGCGCTCCTTTGCCGTGGTAGAGGCGAACGATACGGACGCCATCAACTACGCCGGCGCTGCCATCGGATTTCCCCAGCAGTCGGAGAGCGATTTCTCCGCCCTCGAGACTGACGTCTCCGGGGAAGAGATTGAACAAGCAGCCACCAAGCTACAAGAGGCGTCCGACAAGGCCAAGGAGGCCCAGGAGAAGGCGGACGCCGCCAAGCTCGAGGGCTGGCTTGCCGATTGCGGCGGCGATCCCATGAGCATGTGGGAACGCGCCGACACAGTGGCGTCGCTCTCGCCCGCGTTGAACCCGTACTACTCCTCTGTGGGCAGCTGGACGTTCGGCGCCGCCCTTGTGCGCGCGAGGAGCTACTACCCGCATAGGGCCTCGATTGAGGCGCCGGAGGGTTCTGGCATCGAAGCGCTCACGGATTCTGCCTGCAGGCTGGCGTTTTACGAATATGCCGCGGCCAAGGTACGAGGCGGCCACTATAGCGAACTTGCAGACGGCAGGGTCGATATCGATCTGCCCGAGCTTCCCTCGAACATCTCTCAGATGAAGGAGACGACGCTCTATACCGAGGTGCGTTGGCCCTGCACGCAAGAGAGTGTGGGGCGCACGCTGCATTCCGTCGCAAGCTGTCCGGGGGCTACGGGTGCGACCAGTGGCAAGGCGTCATTAGCGCAGCTCGACGCTGGGCAGGTCATGTCATGCCCCACCTGCAAGATGAGCTCGGCTGACATGGGCAGCGTTGCTGCGGCCTCTACGAGTATCGAAAACGGGTTTGAACACTACTGGCGTCGCGTGGTGGAGGCGTCGCGTACCTATCAGCAGGCATGCGACGAGCTTGCCGAGGCTACCGAACAGATGAGAGGGCTTGCCGACGAGGGGGCTTCGGCCTTCGAGAAGGCACTCGACGCGCTCTCGGTTCCTCGGCCAAAGCTCTGTCCGCCCGGTGCCTGGGGTTGCGTTGCGGTGGTTACGCGCGGAAGCTCGGAGGTGCCCGAACAGCTCTCAAATGCCTTCGCTGGCGAGGGGAGCTTGCCTGCGGGTGCTGCGGTGAGTGCCGCTGCGCTCGCGCCTGATTCTGACTCGGATGGGAACGACGTTCTGACCCGCTTGTTCGAGGCTATTGGACAAGATGTGGGGGACGGCGATGCCGGTGTCATTGGCAAGATTGGCGAGCTTTGGAGCGGCTTGCTCAAGGGATATGGCTCTGCGGTGGACGGCCTGTCTTCTGCAGCCGACGCCGCGCTGTCGGCCACGGGCGAGTCGGGTCTTGTCGCCAACTGGCTTAAGGACCGCCTTTGCAAGCTGATCAAGGCCGCGGGCTTTGAGCCGGCTGACATGCGCCTTCGAAAGCCGGTGCTCACGAACACGCAGAACGTGCTAGAGAAATCTGGCTACGAGAACACCTCGACCGTGCGCGAGCTTGTCGGAAGGCTTCCGATCTCGGGCGACGCGGCCTCGATTGCGAGAGCCCTGGGCCAACAGATAACGAACGAACTCGGCAGCTCCACCTTCACTGTGGCCGAGCTGCCTGTTCCCGGGACCGATTCGACGTTTCCGCTCACTCTCGACGTTAATGCGCTTTTGGGGGTGAACTGAGATGGAAAGACGTTGCCCATGCCATCGCGCCGAGCTTGCAAAGGATGGGCGCTGCGGCCAGGTTGCCGTTGAGCTCATTTGGCGGGCCGGGACGGAAAGCTCCCGCCTTGGCCGTTACGCCGAGCTTGCAAAGGACGAGCAAAGCGGCCAGGCCGCGGTTGAGCTTGCCCTGCTCATCCCCGTCATAGTCGCAGTGGCCCTCTTGGCCTTCAACATCATGCGCTTCGCTGAGCTGTGTGCCCGCTTCGACCGCGTGGCGCCCGACGCGGTGCTTGCCCACGGCGTCTCGCCTGCGGGTTCATCGGGTGAGCTCGCCGGGGTGGACGCTGTGTCGAGCGCCATCAAGAAGGGCATGGGCGACGCTTCATGTGAGGTCAAGGTTTCGGTCGAGGACCTTTCTGTACGCGGTGCGGGCAGTGCGGTGCTGACGTTGGCCGCCGGCACGACTCGCTTCAACTGCACCATGAGCTACACGCCTTGGCCGTCGAGCGTTTCCATAGCTGGCGTTGGCTTCCAGCTCCCGTCTCTCGCGAGCCACGAGCGCAGCATCGTCGTCGACCGCTGGAAGGCGGCGATTGTGACATGAGGGCGGAGGATAGCGGGGGACTGGCGCACGGTGCCGGGCGGATGTCGCGCGGTGCCGGCCGGACGGGGCGTTCCGCTGGTCAGACGGCACGTGGCAGTGGGTGTTCGTTGGAGAACGGCGCCGAACGGACAACGCTTGACGCCTGGCGTGCAAGGCGCGGCGTCGGGATCCTGGCGCGTGTTGCTGGGTGGACGATGCGTCGTGGCTCCGAACGGATGTCACCGCGAGAGCTTCTGGTCGCAGGTGCGGGCCTTGAGATGCGCGTTTTGGTGCTGAACAGCTTCTTCTTGAGGCTGAGGGGTCTGCTGGGAACGGTCAGGACAGATGCGCGTGCGAGGCCGGTGCTGATTGCGCCGTGCTCGTCCATCCACACCTGCGGCATGTGCTACTCCATCGACGTGGCGATGGTGGATGCACGAGGCGAAGTCATCTGCTCGGAACGGAACCTGCCGCCGTGGCGCTTCGTTGGCAACGGGGCCGCCGCCTGTGTGCTCGAAAGGCCGAGTTCCGAAGATCCCTGGCCAGACGTTGGCGAAGTCCTGAGCCTGCGCGATGAATGAACCATCGGCAGTTTTTGGTTTGAAGTTGATTGCGGGATACGAACAAGGGAGGACGTATGACAACGGGTGTTATGAAGAGGGAAGCGATGGGGTCCGGCCGAATGGCGGTCCTCGACCGTGATGGCGTAAAGGTGTGCCCGCGATGCGGAGCTAAGACTTTCGCTGACATGGACGTTTGCTACGGGTGTCTCTACGACTTCACTACGGGCGAGGGTGAGGTTTCGCTCGAGGGGATTCGCTACGAGAACGACCATGAGCCATGGGGTATGTCCGG
>CAVHWW010000095.1:0-9373 GCA_963639715.1 Acutalibacteraceae bacterium | reverse complement strand
GCTTAGTAAAAAAGAGGCCGGCAACCCCGTGGGGAGCCGGCCTCGAACATGTCTTGCTTAGTAGTGCCTGCCGTAGCGGCCACCGCGCGGTCCGCGGGGGCGTCCGCGCGAGCCACTGAAGACGCTGCGCGTGGGCTTTGAGGTGCTGCGGCGCTCGTTGGGAACGATACGGCCCTCGGCGTACGCAAATCCCTCGAGGTCAAAGAGGGGAACGAGCTTCTTGGTGAAGTACTCGATCTCGCGAAGGGGGCTCACCTCGTCGGGCGCCATGAAGGTGTAGGCCTGGCCCGTGGCACCGGCGCGGCCCGTGCGGCCAATGCGGTGGACGTAGTCCTCGGGGTCCATCGGCACGTCAAAGTTCACGACGGCGTCGATGCCCGAGATGTCGATGCCGCGGCTCATGACGTCGGTCGCCACAAGGACCTGCAGCTTACCGGCGCGGAACTTCTCGAGGGCGCGCTCGCGAGCCTTCTGCGGGCGATCGGCGTGCATGACGTCGACCTTGATGCCGGAGTTCTTGAGCGTCTTGCAAACGCCGTCGACGCGCATCTTGGTGCGGCAGAAGACGAGCACGCGCTCGAACTTCTCGCGCTCGATAAGGGCCTCGAGCAGGGAAATCTTGTCGCCCTGGGTAACGGGGCAGAGGTGCTCGTCAACCGTAGCGGCCGTCTCGCCCACGCGCGCAATCTCGACCACGTAGGGGTCGGGCAGCATGGCGTCCACCGTGCCCTTGATGGAGGGCGGGATAGTGGCGGAGAACAGCAGGGTCTGGCGCTTCTCGGGACAGGCCTTCACGATGCGACGGACGCTGGGCCAAAAGCCCATGTCGAGCATGCGGTCGGCCTCGTCGAGCACGAGTACCTCCACATCAGAGAGATTCACGTGGTTGTGCTCCATGAGGTCGATGAGGCGGCCCGGTGTAGCAACAAGCAGGTCGCAGCCACGCTCGAGGGCCTTGATCTGCTTGTCGAACTTGGCGCCGCCCATGACGACGACGGTGGACTGGCCGGTCTTCTCGCAGACGGCCTTCGTGACGTCCTCGATCTGCGAGGCAAGTTCGCGCGTGGGGGTAATCACGAGGGCAAGTGGTCTCTTGGGCTTGGCGACCTTGTTGTCCTTGGCAATACGCTGCAGCGTAGGCAGGGTGAAGGCGCAGGTCTTGCCCGTGCCGGTCTGCGCGCTGGCCAAAACGTCGCGCCCTTCGAGTACGGCGGGGATGGCTGCGGCCTGGACGGGAGTTGGTTCGGTAAAGCCGAGGGAATCGACCCCGGCGAGGATCTGCTCGTTAAGCCCGAGCTCGGCAAATGAAGTAGTCATAGCTGCAAGTATGAAGCAAACCCGCAGCTTCTGCACGCGGGGCGTTGGCGAGCAAGCGCCATGGCCGGGCCGGGAGCGACGAGCCTATCGCTCGCCGGGCCTTCGGGGTGGGCGAGAAGCTCGGGCCACAACGCCGTGTGCGCACGCGGCCCGCCCGCACCGCGATGCAGCTCCCTGCCTGCGCAACCCATCCACAACCGCTGCTTGCCGCTACACGAAAGGCCCTGCTCGGGGTATGATACGTGCGCTTATTCGAAGGGGAGACCATGTATCTGAGGACAGACAAGCTCTAGCTACCTTTGCTTTTGCTCGCAAGCCGCATGCGGCCCGGCGCGACGACCGCGCGCTCGGCTTCGCGGACCCGCACGAGCCCCTGCCTGTCGCCGGCCTTTTGCCCAGAGCCCGAACGCACCTGCGTCACCGCGCCTCAATCAAGGCTCGCCGGCCCCCAACCCTCATCGAACCTATGGCTGCGCACCAGCAGCCCAAAAACAAGGAGCATCACATGCGCGACAAGCTCGAAAAGCTTATCTATGCCTACGAAGAGCTCGAGAAGAAGCTCTCCGACCCGGCCGTTGCCTCCGACATCAAGGAGTTCACGCGCCTCAACAAGGAATACGCCCACCAGACCGACCTCGTAAAGGCTTCCCGCGAGTACCTCGGTGCGCTCGATGACATCGAGGTTGCCAAGGAGATGCTGCGCGACGCCACCGACGCCGACGAGAAAGAGATGCTCCAGATGGAGATCTCTGAGAACGAGGAGAAGCTCCCGGCGCTCGAGGAAGACATCAAGTTCATGCTCATCCCGACCGACCCGGCCGACGAGAAGGACACCATCGTCGAGATTCGCGCCGGCGTGGGCGGCGACGAGGCCGGCATTTTCGCGGGCGACCTCTACAAGATGTACGAGCACTTTATTGCCGGCAAGGGCTGGAAGTCCGAGGTTCTCTCCTCCAGCCCGTCCGACGCTGGCGGCTTCAAGACCATCGAGTTCAAGGTCACGGGCGACCGCGTCTACTCCGTCATGAAGTACGAGAGCGGCGTGCACCGCGTGCAGCGCATCCCCAAGACCGAGAGCCAGGGCCGCATCCAGACCTCCACGGCCACCGTCGCCGTGCTGCCCGAGGCCGACGAGATCGACATCCAGATCAACCAGGAAGACCTGCGCATCGACACCTACTGCGCCTCCGGCCCTGGTGGTCAGTGCGTTAACACCACCTACTCCGCCGTGCGCATCACCCACCTGCCCACCAACACCGTGGTTCAGTCCCAGGACCAGCGCAGCCAGATTCAGAACCGCGAGGTCTGCATGCAGATGCTGCGCGCCCGCCTCTACGAGGCCGAGCTCGAGCGTCAGCAGGCCGAGCTGGGCGCCGAGCGCCAGAGCCAGATTGGCCACGGCAACCGCTCCGAGAAGATCCGCACCTACAACCAGCCGCAGGACCGCGTGACCGACCACCGCATCGGCTTCAACAGCACCTACAACGCCGTGCTGCTTGGCGACGGCCTGCCCTCCGTCATCGACGCCCTGGCCGCAGCCGACCGTGCCGAGAAGCTCGCCCAGCAGGTGTAAGGCTGGCACCACCACAACATTTGACCGAAACAAGGTCGCTCGTTCCCATCACGGGGCGGGCGGCCTTTCTTTGTGACCAGAAGCACCATGTTCTTGCGAGCCTTATAGGGCGAAAGCCCGAATCGTACGGTTGCGTACAGGACGATTCGAGCTTTCGTACGATTTGCGTCCGGCTGGAAGACGAAAAGAGGGACTTTCGTCCGATTCGGATGGGTGAATCACGCGCCACATCTCCCCTACGGCTCGCTTCGGGGTACCCTAGGGAAGTTATGCAACCAACAACAGGCGCATTTGCGCGGGAGGACCCATGCCTAACAAGCCAGAGCCCCTCTTTGTCAACGGCCGCTACCACTTCACCCTAAGCTCCTTTGAGCCAGTGAAGATTACGCTGCGTATCCCCCAAGTCACCGAGCAGGAGGTTTCCCTGGGCCTCGCAGGCGTCCTCATGCAGGCAGGCTATACGGGCACCGATGAGCCCTCCGACGCCTGGGTTGAGGAGACCTTCGAGGACATCAAGACCTACGCCGAGCTCAAGGACGCCGTTCGCGAGCACCAGGACAAGGTCAACCGCTCCTACGCCGAGGCCTCCAAGCAGACCCTTTGCGCCGACGCCCTGGCCGAGCGTCTTGAGCAGGACATTCCCGTGGGCCTGGTGCAGCGTGCCTACGACAGCCTGCTGCAGGGCTATGAGGACCAGGTGGCCCAGGGCGGCGTTGAGCTTTCCCAGGCCATCCGCGGCATGGGCATGACCGACGACGACTTCCGCTCCATGTTGAGCACCCAGGCTCTGACGCTCGCCAAGCAGGAGGCCGCGCTTGACGCCTTTGCCGAGGAGTATGCCCTCTTTGCCGACGAGACCGAGCTGCCAGGCATCCTTGGCCTGACGCCCGCCCAGACAAACGAGCTCGTTAAGGACGCACGCGAGCACAACAGCTTTGATGCGCTGATCCGCCACGCCGTTCGCTGCAAGGCCGCTAACATCGCCGAAAGCGAGGCCGAGGTCACCTACGAGCACGAGACTCTCGAAGAGGCCGAGAAGCGCGTGGCCCAAATGATGGCCGAGCGCGCCAACTGGACCTTCCCGGACGAGGGCTGCTGTGGCGGCTGCTGTGGCGGACACGACGACGGCTGCGGCTGTGGCGGCCACGATGACGGCTGCGGCTGTGGCGGCGAGGGCGATTGTTGCTGCGGCGGGCACGATGACGGCGAGTGCTGCGGTGACGGTAGCTGCGGTTGCGAGGGCCACGGCGACGAGCCCACCGAGCCGAACGAGAAGTACCCGCACCTCAAGCTCGTGTAGCAACTCCTACGCATATCAGCGGCATTCTTTCGCCCGCAGCGGACTTGGTTTTCCGCTGCGGGCGTTTTCTTATGCAACAGGACTCTCTGGCTCCGACACGAACGAGGGACTCCGCAAAGTCCTCCCGTACAGCTCATCTGATTGCGAGCGATAAGACGCACTCCGCTCGCCGCACCGTCCGCACGCGCACACAAAAAGCCCCGCAGGCGCAGGCCTACGGGGCTTTGACGTTCTATATACGAGTGAGGTTACTCGGCAGCAGCCTCGGTCTCGACGGCCTCGGCGGCCTCCTCGACGGGAGCCTCCTCAGCAGCCTTGGCGGCCTCGGCGGCAGCCTTCTTCTCGTACTCAGCGGCACGCTTGGCCTTCTCGGCAGCCTTGGCCTCAGCAGCGGCCTTGCGAGCGGCCTCGGCCTCAGCAGCCTTGGCGGCCTTGGCGGCCTTGGCCTCCTGGGCCTTCTGGAGCTGGGCAGCAGCGGCGCCACCGAACTTGTCAGCGAAGCGCTGGACGCGTCCGCCGGTGTCGACGAGCTTCTGCTGGCCGGTGTAGAACGGGTGGCACTTGTCGCAGAGGTCGAGCGTCAGGGACGCGACGGTGGAACGAGTGGTCCAGGTGTTGCCGCAGCTGCAGCGCACGGTGCACTCGACGTAATCCGGGTGGATTCCATTCTTCATTACGAAACTCCTTCTTACTTGCCGCCCGGCGCGAGGCCGAGCTTTGGGTTGTCTCCGCCGATGGAACGGAGATGCCCTGGTTTCCGACCAGGGCGCACAAGCCTTTGAATGGTAGCATGGGCACTACGCGGTGTCACGGGTTTCTTTTCTTCCCAACCGCCCTCACCTGCAAGTCTCCACAGAGGGAGCCAGAATGTTCCTCGCAATCGACGTCGGGAACTCCCAGACAAGCATCGGCCTGCTCGAGATGGGGCGCGTCTGCGAACGCTGGCGCCTCAAGACCGATCGGGTCGACACGGCAGACGAGCTGCACGCCAAGCTGCGCAGCTTCATGGAGCTTCGCGGCCTTGACCTCGGCTGCGTTGACGCGGCGGCCGTGGCCAGCGTCGTGCCGTCGCTCACCAAGATGTGGGCCATGGCGCTCGAAGACGCCCTGGACGAGAAGCCCTACGTGATCGCCGGCAGCTCCGACTGCGTGATGGAGATCGCCATGCCCTACCCCACGCAGGTGGGCGCCGATCGCATCGCCAACGCCGTCGAGGCGCGCAACACCTACGGCTCGCCGTCCATCGTCGTGGACTTTGGTACGGCTACCAACATCGATGTCGTGGATGCGAAGGGTCGCTATCGTGGCGGCTGCATCGCGCCCGGTCTCATGCTTTCTGCCTCGGCTTTGTTTGAGCGTGCGGCCAAGTTGGCGAGCATCCCCATCGAGGTGCCGCCCGCAGCCATCGGAGACACCACTGAGCACGCGTTGCAGTCGGGCCTCGTACTCGGCGTCGCCGCTCAGGCAGAAGGTCTCGTCTCGCGCATAAAGAAGCAGCTTGCCGACGAGGGCGAGCGCCTTGCCATGGCCGACGCAGCCACTAGCGGCGAGCAACGCGACTACGCCGTGAGCGTGGCGCGCAAGGAGGCGCTTGATTGCCCGGTCATCGCCACCGGCGGGCTCTCCCGCATCATCGAACGCGCCACCGACGTATTCGATGCGGTGGACATGGACCTCACGCTGCGCGGCATTTGGCGCATCTGGGCCTGCCACCAGGAAGAAGACCCCACCGCCTAAAACGTGGGACAACGCCGGCACACAGCTTACGCATGAAATGGCCCGTCTCGGAGAGCTCCGGGGCGGGCCATTTATTTGGGATTTGGATTAAGCGGACGGATGGATTGCGTGGGGTTCGCGGATATGCGGCACGCACGCCCGAGCCAAGCGCCAGGGCAAGCTACCCAAGTGAGCGAATATCGCCAGAAGCCTTCGCTCGCCAATAAAAGGCGAGCTACTTGGCCCGAATGCTTGCCTGCTCGCTCGAGATGACAAGCTCCTTGCCGCCCTCCAAACGCACGGTGGCGCGTCCCCACACGTCCACGGCGCAGAACGTGCCCGAGGCAGCGAGGTTGCCGTTGGGGTAGACCACGTCCACATCGCGCCCCATAAGCGGCAGCGCGTCAAAGTACTCCGAGAGGATTGGGGCGAGCGGTCCCGCCGCCGCGTGGCCAGTGCGCACGTCCTGTGCCCAAGCATCCACGCGCGCCACGACGCGGTCGCGAATTGCAACAGCGAGGTCCTCAAAGCTCGGCGGTGCAGACGACTCGCCCATGGCATCGGCAAGACCTGCGGGGCGTAGCGGATTAACACTGCCCATATCGCCATCAAGCTCGGGCTTCTCGAGATTCACGCCAATGCCGCAGACGGCGAACATGCCGCTCTCGCCCGTTCCCGCCTCAACGAGCATGCCGCAGAGCTTGCGGTCAGGCTCGCCGTTCTCGCCAGGAACCACCACGTCGTTGGGCCACTTGAGCGCGGCCTTCGTGGCGCCAAGCTCGCGCAGAGCGTCAAGCACGCCCAAGCCACAGACGGCCGAGATGCCCATGTACATGCCCATCGGCACGTCGGGGCGCAGCAAAACGGAGAGATAGAGGCCGCTCGAGGGCGAACCCCACACGTGGCCACGACGGCCGCGGCCCGCCGTCTGCTCGTGGGCAGCAACGCAGGAACCGTGGGGCGAACTCCTTCGACCAAGCGCCATCACGTCATCGTTGGTGGAGCCAGTAGAGGCAATAAACTGCAGTTCAGGCAAGGTATTTTCAGTCACAAGCATGTCCTTCTCGTGCTATTCCCACACAACTTCGCCGAGGTCGGCGCGCACCAGGCCCACGCGCTCCTCGCGCGGCTTCACCTCAACGCCCGAGTGGGAGAGGAAGCGCGCCGGGTCGTGCATGAGGTCTTCCATCGGCAGCAGCACAAAGTCGCGCTCGCCGAGGGAGGGGTACGGAAGCACCAGCTTCTTGCCGGCGTGAATCTCGCCCTCCATCCACACGAGGTCGCAGTCGATGGTGCGCTGGCCGTAGCCGGTCTGCCCCTTGGGGCGCGTGCGGCCGAGTTGCTTCTCCACGTCCATGAGGGCATCGAGCAAAACGAGCGGGGCCAGCTCGGTGCGAATCTCGGCCACGGCGTTTACCACCGGAGTTGCGATGCCGTAGGCCGGCTCGGTCTCGTAAGCGTGGCTCACCCCAGTGACGCAGGTGAGCGGGATGGCGTTGATAAGGGAAGCGGCGCGGGCAAGATAGTTCACGCGGTCGCCTACGTTCGACCCCATTGCCACGTAGGCGCGACGCGGATCGGGATGGGCCACCGACCAGTACGAGTTGAGGGCCTGAGAGACGCTCGGCACGTCATGAACGCGCAGAATACGGGCGCCCTGGGCCACCGCCGCAATGCACACGCCGGCTGTTGCGGCGTCACGCTCGGCAGCCTCGGTCACACCGGACACCGCGCCCACGAAGCGCTTGCGGCTCACAGCACACAGCACCGGATAGCCCATGGAGACCATCTTGGCCGTGGCACGCTGGATAACCACGTCCTCGTCGGCAAGCTTGCCAAAGCCAGGGCCCGGGTCAACGCAGATGCGTTCGCGAGCGACGCCGGCGCGCATGAGCTCACGAGCCTGGTCGCCGAGAAAGCCCATGACGCGACGCATGATGGGCGATTCCTCGGGCAGGGTAAAGCGGCGGCTACCGCTACCCATGGAGGCGCTGACGCTCGCGACTCCTCGGGCGCTGCGACGCATGACCTCATCGAGGCGCTCGGCGGCCGCGGCGTCGGCCTGCTGCTCGGGAGTTGCTTCGTCTGCTTCGGCCTTCTCTGCGGGAGCGGAGCCGGGTAGGCCTTCGGGCGCGGCAGCGGTTCCGGTCATGCCGGCAGCCGCGGCACGGGCAGCAGCCGAGGTTTCGAGCGTCACGGTCTGGCGCGGCGCGCGAGCAGAGACCTCGCCGGCGTGCATCACGATGCAGCCGCAGTCGCTTTCACACGCAACCTTGACCATCTCGGGGTTCGTGAAGCCGGTGACGTCGTTGATGATGGCAGCGCCAAGCTTCACGGCAATGCGCGCAACCTCGGGGTGGCGCGCATCCACGGAGACGATGGCCCCGGCATCCACCAGCGCGCGAATCACGGGGATGACGCGCTTGGCCTCCTCGTCGGGGGTCACGGGCGTAAAGCCAGGGCGCGTGGACTCGCCGCCCACGTCGATGATGTCAGCGCCCTCGTCGAGCAGCTTCATGCCCCAAGCGATGGCGGCCTTCTCGTCGCAGTGCTCACCGCCGTCCGAGAAGGAATCGGGCGTGACGTTGAGCACGCCCATAATCCGCGGGCGCGCGAGCGAAAGCTCGTGCTTGCCGCAGCGCCAAATCATCTGGTTCTCTCGAAGCATGGACATCCTCCACCGCCGAATTTGCTCTCTCGATTGTAGCCGCCCGGCGTCGGGCCAACCAAAGGCGTAGCGCAGGCTACGAGCTTTTGCCACCTAGGCAACCGGACCGATAACACAAGCCTCGTAGCCACTCGACGCTCGTCTCGTCCAATAAAGCCGAGGTCACAGGCTTACAGCTAAGCTGGGCGCGGCAGGCGCCCTAGAAATCGAAGGCCTTGGCAATGTCAGCCTGGACGATGAGGCTCGCGCGCGAACTCACGGGGATGGGGTCGCGGTTCACCACGACGAGCTCATGACCGAGGAAGTAGTCCACGAGGCCGGCTGCCGGATAAACCACGAGGCTCGTGCCGCCCACGATGAGCATGTCGGCCTCCTCGATGGCACGCACTGAGTCATGAATGACCTGGTTATCGAGCCCCTCGCCATAGAGCACCACGTCGGGCTTGATGGCGCCACCGCATTCCGGGCACACGGGCACGCCGTTCTTGTCCTCGTGCTCGCGGGCCATAATCCACTCGGCAGAATAGGTGGCGCCACAACGGCGGCAGATGTTGCGATGAACCGAACCATGCAGCTCAAACACGTTCTTGGAACCAGCCGCCTGATGCAGGCCATCGATGTTCTGCGTGATGACGGCCGTAAGCTTGCCCGCACGCTCGAGCTCGGCCAGCTTGAGATGCGCCTGGTTGGGCTTGGCGTCCAAGGCAATCATCTTGGTGCGATAAAACTCGTAGAACTCGGCCGTGTGGGTCTCGTAAAAGTCGTGGCTGAGCATGGTCTCGGGCGGATAGGCGAACTT
>CAVHWW010000094.1:0-7704 GCA_963639715.1 Acutalibacteraceae bacterium | reverse complement strand
AAATTGTTTTTGATTCCCTTCACGAATGCTCAACAAGTTTTTTCGAAAGGCGGGCCGCAATTCCAGGCGTATCTGGGCCCTTGCGCCTTTCCCCGGCTAAAGAAAAGGGCCCCGGATGAACCGGGGCCCTGCGTGTTTCTGGAGCCAACGATAGGAATCGAACCTACAACGGCCTGTTTACAAGACAGGGGCTCTACCATTGAGCTACGTTGGCAAACCTAGGCGCACGTGCGCCCTTGCATGGTAGCCGAACTTGTCGCGTGCGTCACGCGAGGCTAGCGACCAAGCAACGCGTTGAGCTTGGCGAGCGTCGCCGCGTCGAGGCGATCCTCCACCGTAAGGCGCCCGTAGGAGCGCTCAGCACGATCGACCTCTCGCTCGGCATCGAGCACGTCAATCTCATGAGCAAGCATGGAGCTGGAGACGCGCGTCACCGGGATGCCGCCCACCGTGGCGCGGATGGCGTTGTCGCTCGTCACCACGGTGACCTCGCGCATCTGCTGGCGGCACTCACCCACGAGCTTCTCGATCACGGTGTCTGCCGTGACGCCGGTGGGCGAGAAGATCATGCGGACGCCGGCGCGCCTGAGCTCAGGATGGTCGGGATTCACGTTGCCGGCGGCGTCAAAGACAATCACCGGCTCGTAGCGACCCTGGGCATAGGCGGCGACATCGCCCACGAGCAGGTCGCGGGCCCGCTCGAACGGGTCGCTCTCGCGGCTGTTCGGCGCGGGCTCGTCCATAAGCTGCTCGTAGCGAGGTGTGCCGAAGATGACGTTATAGCCATCGACGACCAGCAGTTCCTTTTTGGCGCGCTTAGCCAAGGTCGCCCTCGCCGAAGTCGAAGTCGCTCGTGTCGGGCATGCCAAGCTCGGAAAGGCCAGGCAGGTCGCAATCCAGGCCGGAAGGCCACTCATCGCCCGTGTAAGCGGTGACCACCGAAGAGGTGTTAGCCGAACCAACGGCCTGGGCCTCGGCGCCAGCCTGCATGTCACGACGGAGCCACTCGTAGGCAATGGCCGTCGTGGCCTGGGCGACGTTGAGGGACTCGACCTGGCCGCGCTGCGGGAGACGGAACTCAAAGTCGCAGTGCTCACGGACGAGGCGAGAGATGCCGTTGCCCTCAGAGCCCATTACGAGAGCCAAGCGGCCCTGCACCGGCGAGCTCCAGATGTCAGCGTGGGCGTGCTCGGTGGCGCCGCCCACCCAAAAGCCGTGGTTCTTGAGCTCGTCGAGGGCCGTTGCGAGGTTAGAGACCTGCGCGATGGGCAGGTGCAGCACCGCGCCTGCGGACGTCTTGTAGGCAGCGGTGCCCACGCGGGCCGCACGAGCCTTTGCCACCACGACACCAGCCGCACCCACGACCTCGGCCGTTCGAACGATGGCGCCGAAGTTGCCCTCGTCGGTCACGTGGTCGAGCACGATGACAAGCGCATTGCCCTCCCCCGCCGCCGCGATGACGTCGGCCAGCTCGGCATAGCGATAGGGGCGGACCTTGAGCACGACGCCCTGGTGGGCCCCATGCGAAGAGAGCGAGTCGAGGATGGGCTTGGCCACACGCTCAACCTCGACGCCGTCAAGCTCGAGGGTGCGGGCGAGCTCGGCCAGCGCCGGGTCGCCATTGCCCGAATCCTTCTGGATGAGAGCACGAGTGATGGGAATCCCCAGCTCCATGGCCTCGGCTGCCGCGCGACGGCCCTCGATGTAGTCAGCCTTGGGGGCGCCGGAACGAGCGGCGCCACCACGCGGACGGCCAACAGCGGCCTCACGCTCGGGACGGCCACCCGTGCGCTCGCCACGCGCCGGGGCATAGCCGCGCTTGGGGGCAGACTGGCCTGCCTTGCCGCCGCGACCGGGCTGGCCGCCACGGCCGCCCTGGCCGCCACGACCGTTGCCGGCGCGACCGTCGCGGCCGAAGCGCTGGTCTTGGCCCTGGCCACGACCCCTACGGCCGCCGGACTGGTTGTTCTGGGCGGGACGTCCGCCGCCTCGCTTTGCCATGCTTAAGCCTCCTTGGTGGCCGGCTTGATACGCGTGCCGGCAGCCGTGTCTTCAACCACAAGGCCGAGGGCCGCGATGCCATCGCGGATGGCGTCGGCCACGCCCCAGTTCTTCGCTGCACGGGCCTCGGCGCGGGCGGCCACGAGGGCGTCTGCCGCCTCGTTAGCGTCGTCGCCAGCATATCCGGCCTGCTCACGGGCAAGGTCAACGAGCTCGTGGGGCAGCTCGGCTGCGCTCGGGCGCACGCTCTCGATGCCCAGCACGCCGAGCAGCTCAACAAGCACGTCGGAGGCACGAAGGGCCACCGCGCCCGCCACATTGGCGCCGGCCTCGGAGAGGTAGGTGTTCGCCGCGGTCACGAGGCCAAAGAGGGCGGCCAGGGCGCCAGCGGTGTTGAAGTCGTCGTCCATCTGGCGCGTGAACTCGGCCGAGGCCTCGTCAACGGCAGCGCCAAAGGCACGGTCGGCGTCACCGAGCTCACGGCCGCAAGCACCCTCGCTCTCTGCGGCCCAGCGCAGGTTGGCGACGGTGCCGCGCACACGCTCGAGCGTGCCCACGGCGCCGTCGAGGCGCTCGAAGGAGAAGTCGAGCGGCGAGCGGTAGTGGGTCTGCAGCATCAGCAGGCGCACGGCGTCGGCCGGGTACTTGTCGAGGACCTCCTTGAGCGTGTAGAAGTTGCCCAGACTCTTGGACATCTTCTCGCCGTCGATGAGCAGCATGCCGGTGTGCATCCACACGTTGGCAAGCGGCTCGTGCCAGCAGCAGCTGGCCTGGGCGTGCTCGTTCTCGTGGTGGGGGAACTGCAGGTCCTGGCCACCGCCATGGATGTCAATGGGGGTGCCGAGGTAGCGGTGCACCATGGCCGAGCACTCGGTGTGCCAGCCCGGACGGCCCTTGCCCCAGGGCGAGTCCCACATGGGCTCGCCGGGCTTGGCGGCCTTCCAGAGGGCGAAGTCGAGCGGGTCGGCCTTCTCCTCGTTGGCCTCGATGCGGGCGCCAACCTTGAGGTCGTCGATGTTGCGGCCCGAGATGGTGCCGTAGGTGGAGTCGCTGCGTACCGAGAAGTAGACGTCGCCGTTGCCGGGGGCATAGGCGTGGCCCTGCTCGATAAGGCCCTCGATCATCTCGATCATGGCCTCGATCTCTTGCGTGGCGCGCGGGCGGATGTCGGGGTCGAGGACGCCCAGGCGGTGCATCTGCTCGATGAAGGCGTCGGAGAACTCGCTGGCGACCTCCTCGGCCGTACGACCCTGCTCGTTGGCGCGGTTGATGATCTTGTCGTCCACGTCGGTGAGGTTCTGGGCGAAGGTCACCTGGTAACCCTTATAGGTAAGGTAGCGACGGATGACGTCGAAGGCCAGGAAGGTGCGGCCATTGCCGACGTGAATCTGGTCGTAGACCGTGGGGCCGCAGACGTACATGCGAATCTTGCCGGGCTCGATGGGCTCAAGCTCGACCTTCTTGTGCAGCTGGGTGTTGTAGACAAGCATGGCTACTCCTTGTTCTCGAGCTGGGCTTGCAGCTCGGCGATGCGCTTCTCGAGCTTGGTGACCTTGTCGGTGAGCTCGTCGACGGTGCGGTCAATCGGGTCGGGCAGGTACTCGTGGTGCTCGATGTCCTCGCGTTCGCGAATGACCTTGTCGATTGTAGTCTGGTCGCTCATGGACAGGCAGGTGAGGCGGTCGCCCGCGGCGGAGCGAACGCGCACGCCACCGCGCGTGGTGACGTGGCCGGGGATGCCCACGACGGTGCAGTCGGCCGGGACGTCGCGAACAACGACGGCGCCACCGCCAACCTTGACGTTGTCGCCCAGGGTGATGTTGCCAAGCACCGAAGCGCCCACACCCACCACGACGTTGTTGCCCAGCGTGGGGTGGCGCTTGCCGCCCTCCTTGCCGGTACCGCCCAGGGTGACGCCCTGGTAGAGCTGGCAGTCGTCGCCGATGATGGTGGTCTCGCCCACCACGATGCCCATGCCGTGGTCGATCACGAAGCGACGGCCGATGGTGGCACCGGGGTGAATCTCGACGCCAAAGCGGTGACGGCTCCAGGTGGAAAGCGTACGCGCAAGCAGCGGGTGGCCGTGGGTCCACCACCAGTGCTGGCGGCGGTAGGCCCAGATAGCGCGCATGCCGGGCGAGTTGAGAAGAATGGAGATGGTCGAGGTCGCGGCCGGGTCGTGGGACCTGAAGGTCGCGATGTCCTCGCGTATGCGGTCAAACATGTGGTTCCTAACTACGGGCGTCTTCCATCAGGCAGACCGCCCAGGCGGCCATTCCCTCCTCGCGCCCGACAAAGCCGAGCCGCTCGGTGGTGGTAGCCTTCACACCAACGCTTTGCACCTCGACCCCGAGCGCACGAGCGAGGTTTGCTCGCATCTGCTCGCGGTGGGGAGCCAGCTTGGGTGCCTGGGCGGCGATGGTACAGTCGCAGTCCAGAAGCTCGTAGCCGCGTTCGCGCGCGAGGCTCATGACCTGTTCGAGCAGCTTAAGGGAGTCGGCGCCGGCATAGGCCGGGTCTGTGTCGGGGAAGAGCTTGCCAAGGTCGCCCAGGCGCGTGGCGCCGAGGATGGCGTCCGCCACGGCGTGCGTGGCGACATCTGCGTCTGAGTGGCCAAGAAGTCCCAGCGTATGGGGGATGTGGACGCCGCACAGGATAAGCTCGCGGCCCTCCACCAGCTTGTGCACGTCATAGCCGTGGCCGATGCGAAGCATTAGCATCCACCTCCCGTGGCGCGGACACGAGCGCCCTCGCGCTGGGCGAGCCGGCGTTCGAGGATGGCCTCGATGGGGGCGCGGTCCTCGGGCATCGTGACCTTCATGTTGTCGCTCGGGCTCTCCACGCAGGCGACCGAGCCGCCGGCGCGCTCCACGAGCGAAGCGTCGTCGGTTCCGATGAAGCCTTCCTCGGCCGCGCGCTCATGGGCAGCCAAAACGCCCTCGTAACGGAAGACCTGCGGCGTCTGGACAGCCCAGTAGCGGGAGCGATTGGGCGTGGAGACGACCATGCCGTCCTCGACCACTTTGAGGGTGTCAGCGGACGGGTGGGCGCAGATGGCACCGCTGAGCGATTCGTCGTCGCGAACGCGCGCGATGACGGCCTCTACGGTGGCGGGCTGGATGAGGGGACGAGCGCCGTCATGAATGGCGACGAAGGCAAAGCCTTCTGGCACGGCGCGGATACCGGCCAGGCAGGACTCCTGGCGCGTGGCTCCGCCAGCGACGAAGCTCACGGACGTGAGCGTCTTGACCTTGGAGACAACCTCGCGGGTCTCCTCCACGCGGCCCGCCGGGCAGACCACCACGATGTGCCCCACGGAGGGCGACTCGTCGAGCGCCGCGATGGACCAGCACAGCACGGGAAGACCGCACAGCTCTATGTACTGCTTGCCGCGCGGGTCTCCAAAGCGAAGTCCCAGGCCGCCAGCGGCGACCACGGCGCAGGTATCTGGCGCGGCCGGGCGCGCCTGGGTGCCACGTGCCGCCATGGTTACTCCTTCTTGCCCCACATGCGATAAAGGCTGTCGGCCAGGATGCCGGGGTTCTTGACGCCCAGGTCGTCCAGGCGGCTGGGATTCTGCTCGATGTCGTCCATGAGCTCGCGAAGGTTGCCGTACTCGTCCACGATCTTGTCGGCCATGCCCTCGCGGACGACCGAGACGCGGTTGAGGGTACGCAGGCCCAGCGGGACCATGACGCTGTCCTCGCGCAGGTCCTCGTAGCCGAGCACCTTGGCAACGCGCTTGGGGGCGCGCCACTGGCCGGGGTCTGCGGCGTGGAGGCTGGCGCGAATGGCCTCGGCGTTCTCCTCGGAAGAATCGCGGGCGTAGTCGCGGATCATGAGCAGGTACTCGCTCTCCATGTCGCCCACGAGCTGCTCGCGCTGCATCTCGACCGTGCGGCCCTCGCTACCGAGCTGGTCGACGATGCGGTCAATCTCGTCGGCGGCGGTCATAAGGGTCTCGAAGTAGTTGAGGATCGTGGCGACGTCGGCGAGCGTGACGTAGTTGTCGAGCTCAAGCGTAGTGAGGCGCAGCAGGGCGCGGTCGAGCGACTGACGCGTGGTCTGCAGCGTGGTGATGAGCTGCGAGGCGTTGGTCATGAGCTCGGAGACCGGGCGGATCTGATGCACGCGGCCGCCCACGTAAAGGTGCACGACCTGGCGGCGCTCAGAGACCGAAATGACAAGCGCGCGGGTGAGCAGGCTCATGCGCGCCGCGGTGCGGTGACGCATGCCCGTCTCGCTCGTGGGAAGGCTCGGGTCGGGGTTGAGGTGGAAGTTGGCGCGCAGGATCTGCGTGAGATCGCGGTCCACCACGATGGCACCGTCCATCTTCGAGAGCTCGAAGAGGCGGTTGGCCGTGAATGAGATGTTGAGGGGAAATCCGTCATTGCCCGCGGCAAGCACGGCGTCGGTATCGCCCACGCAGATGAGCGCTCCAAGGTGGCCGGCGATGATCATGTCGAGCGCGCGACGAACGGCGGTGCCGGGCGCAGTGGCCACGATGGCCTGCTCGATGCGCTCCTCCACCGTAAGCTCGCGGGCGGCGCAGGTGGCCTGCTCTGCTGTGTTCTGGTTCTCTTCGGCCATGACGCCTCCTCAAGTAGTAAGCAACATTTTCCAGTATACGCGCCAAGCTGCCATTCCTTCCCAAAGACACAAGGAAGGAGGCTTGGGCAGGGCGCGATAGCGCGATTTGGGCGGACGCGGACAGGGGCGCGAGAGGCGCCGGCGCGGCCCGCGGCCACTTGTATAAGGCGGCCCCACGCAAGTCGCACGGCAAGCAGCCCAGCTCTTACAAAAAGGGCCCGCAACCGTGAGGCTGCGGGCCCGCCAAGGCTAGCTATGAGTCGCTAAAAGCTAGCGGTTGGAACGATGGAGCGTCGAAGCGCCAGAGGAATTCCCCTTAGGCCTCGTCGGCGACGGCGGTGCCAGAAGCGGCGGCCTTGCCAGCGGCAGCGGCGACGTTCTGACGGCCGAGCTCGGTCCACTCGGGCTCCTCGTCGGGCAGAGAGCCAGCCTGCTTGCCGAAGAGCTCCTTCAGGCAGTTGTAGGCAACGATGAGGCCGAGGGCCACCAGCAGCACGGCGAAGACGAGCTGCAGCGTGGAGTTGAAGACGGAGGCGGCGGTGCCGGCAGAGAGCGCGGTGACGCAGCCGAGGATGGACTGCACGAGAGAGGTGAAGGTGCAGCAGAGCAGGAACGCGACGGGCACGTAGAGCATGGCGCCCTTGCGGCCGGTGCACTTGCAGAACACGGCGAGGGTGATCATGGTCATGCCGCCGAGGAGCTGGTTGGAGGCACCGAAGAGCGGCCAGATGGCCAGGTAGCCGCCGAAGGTGAGGGCGAGGCCGGGCAGCAGGGTCACGACGGTGGCGAACCAGGGGTTGCCGAGGACCTTCATGGCGCCATCGGTGGACTCGATGGCCAGGGCGTCGTTGGAGGAGGCGAAGAACTCGGAGAAGGACGTACGGGCGATGCGGGCCACGGCGTCGAGCGAGGTCAGGGCCAGGGCGGAGACGTTCATGGTCATGAAGACGGTGGCGACGGTCTGGTCAACGCCGAAGGAGGTCATGCCACGGGCGATGCCGGCGGCAAAGATCTGGAACGGGGTGGAGGCAACGCCGTCGTTGAGGGCGCCGGTGCCAGCGGTGTTCATGTCGGAGAACATGATGCCGGCGACGATGATGGCGAGGATGCCGA
>CAVHWW010000093.1:0-45343 GCA_963639715.1 Acutalibacteraceae bacterium | reverse complement strand
CAGCTAGTACCCCATCGCCTGAAGGACGAACATCACCACGGTGAGGATGGCCACGACCACAACGATGAACCAGGTGAGGACCGTCCAGAGACGGCTGTTGGCGTAGGCGCCCATGACGTGGCGGTCGTCGGCGATGCGCACCATGAAGACGAGAAGCACGGGCAAAAGCACGCCGTTGATGACCTGGGCCACCATCATGATGCCGAAGAGGTCGACGTTGGGCAGCACGACCACCGCGGCCGAGAGCAGCGTAATGGCCGTGACCAGGCCGCGGTAGGTCGGAGCCTCGGACCAGCTCTTGTCCTGGCCGCGCTCCCAGCCAAAGGCCTCGCAAACAGCACTCGAGGTAATGCCAGGCAAAACGCAGGCGGCCAAGAAACTCGCGCCCACGAGGCCCGCACCAAAGAGCACCTCGGCGTAGGGGCCAGCCAAGGGGGCCAGCGCTCGCGCGGCGGCCTCGGCCGAATCGACCTCGATGCCGGCCGGGTGAAGCACGCTGCCCGTGCAGACCACGATGAAGAAGGCGATGAGCTGGGCCACGATGGCGCCGCTCACAGTGTCAATGCGCTGGTAGGGCAGGTCGTCCACGTCGCAGTTCTTCTCCACCACGTTGCCCTGGCCCATGAAGATCATGTACGGCGAAATGGTGGTGCCGATGTTGGCCACGAGCAGGCTCACGTAAGCCGGCGTGACGTTGACACTCGGCAGGAAGGTCGACTTGATGACCTCGCCCCAGTCGGGGCCAACCAAAAAGCTCGCGGCCACATAGGTCACGAAGACGCAGGCGATGGCCAGCAGAATCTTCTCGATGCGCTTGTAGCTGCCGCTCATGCCGAGCAGCCACACGGCGATAGCCGCGATGGGCACGCTCACGATGGTGGGCACGCCAAAGAGCTGCATGCCCGAGGCGATGCCAGCGAACTCAGAGAGCGTGACGGTGGTGTTGCTCACGATGAGGGCGAGCATGGCGAAGGCCGAGAGGCGCACACCAAACTGCTCGCGGATGAGGGCGGCAAATCCCTTGCCCGTGACGCAGCCCATGCGGGCGGCCGTCTCCTGCACCACGATGAGCAAAAAGCACATCACCGGGATGGACCAAAGCTGCTGGTAGCCAAAGACGGCACCGGCGTTGGAGAAGGTCGCGACGCCGCCGGCGTCCATGCCGGCCAGCGCGGTGAGCAGGCCCGGACCGAGGGCACCCATGACGAGCGCGGCCTTGAGCGGCTCACGCTTGCGCGGGGCGAGCGATCCTTCCGCGTCGGCGCCCACGGAATGGACGCCACGCAGGTTCTTCCAGGTCTTGAAGCTCCTCATCGGGCGTCACCGCCCGCGTATGTCTTGCGGCACCCCAAAACGCTACCCGAGCCAAGGGGTCACGAGCGCGCAGCTTACGGCCACGAAGACCACAAGCGCAAGCACCAGCGCGCTCACCTGCAGGGCCACGCCGCTCGTCTCGGCGCCCTGCTCCTCACGCTTGCGCAGAAGCCCCAGGTAGAGAGGCGCGCACAGGAAGCTGACCACAACGGCGACAGCCGAAGCCTCAAAGCCACGGACGAGCTGGAACACCACGGCGCCCAGGCCCTCGCTCGCACCATTGATGATGCCGTTGGCAGCAGCGGCCACGAGCATCACCACGGCCGACCACACCACGCCAAGGCCCAGGCCCTTCACGGCAAAGCCACCCATGGAGGGGGCGTCCTCGTCGTCGGCGTCGTACTCGAGGAAGAAGCCAGTGACGTAGTGGACCATCTCGCCGGCGGCAATGAAGGCCACGGGAGCGGCAAACGCCACGGAAACGCCGTTGTCGGGACCAAGGATGAGCGCAAGCGCTACCGCGGCAACGATCCAGAAGAAGAACCACATCTGGTGACGCAGGAAGCGAAGCAGCTCGCCGGAGCCCTCTGCAGAATCGGCGGCGTCGGAGGGGCCGCCCGCAATGCGCAGGTCTTCCTCGTGCTCCTCCTCCAGGACGTCGAGGGCGTCGTCTACCGTAACGATGCCGAGCACCTTGCCGCTGTTCTCGTCCACGACGGGCATGGCAAGCAGGTTGTACTTGGCGATGTTCTCGGCCACGTCCTCCTGGTCGTCATCGGGCTTGGCGGTGAGCACGTCGTCGTCTCCGGCGAGCTTGCCCAGGGTGTCATCAGGGTTGGAGACGAACAGGCGGCGCACGGAGACCACGCCGGCAAGCTTGCCCTCGTCGTCGGTGACGTAGATGTAGTTGACCGGCTCGAAGTCGTCGGGCAGCTCGCGCATGCGCGCCTGGGCGTCGGCCACGGTGGCCTCGCGAGACATGGCCACGAACTCCGAGGTCATGATGCGTCCGGCCGTATCGTCCTTGTAGCCGAGCAGCTGGCGAATGGCTCGCTGCTCGTTGATGCCCATGAGACGCAGGAGCTTCTCGGCGCGCTCGTAGTCAAGCTCGCCCACAAGCTCGGCAGCATCGTCGGGGTCCATCTCGGACAGCATGCGCGACGCGTCGGCGTCTTCCATGTCGTCCATGATCTTGGCGGCCATCTCGTCGTCGTCGAGCTCGGCCATTGCCTCGGCGGCCTGGGCGTCATCGAGCTGTGCAAAGACCTGGCCACGCAGGCGCGGGTCGAGCTGCTCGATGATGTCGGCGACGTCGGCGGGGTGCAGGTCGTCGAGCGTCTGGTGGGAGACCGAGAGCTTCACGTTGGAGAGGTCTCGGTCGATAAGATCCATGTAGTTCCAGGCGATGATCTTCTCTGGAATGTCCTTGCCCAGGGCGCGGGCCGCACGCAGAACGACCTTCTCGAAGGCTGGCGAAAGGGCACGCAGGATGCCGCGAGCGCCCACCTCGGCACCAAGGAGGCGCAGCTGGCTGGAGCTCGTGTCGGAAAGCTTGAGGTCGTTTACGCGCACGACGCGCATGCCGCGCGTGTCGACGATCTGCTTGTTGAGCAGGTCGCGGGCAATGAGCACCTCATCGGGCTGCAGGTAGGAGAAGCGAATCTCGGTGGCAGGAACCGCCAGGCGGACCTCTCCCTCGTTAAAGGTCTCGACGTACTTGCGCCACGAGATCATGAACGGGGTCTTGCCTGGGCCACGGAAAGCCAGGGAGGTAACGCGGGGGAAGACCTCGCGCGTAGCAATGCCGAGGTCGTTAACGACGCCGATCTTCTCACCGTTGGCGTCAAAGACGGGGTTTCCCAGAAGTTGGGAGAGATAAATCATACGTACTCCTTCGTGCGTGCGCCGCATCTGCGGCAACAGCCTTAGTCTTTCGCGAGGCAGCGATGGGCTGCTCGCGAAGGCTCGGACACCCCATGCGGCGCGTCCAAGTCAGAGCACGTCACACGGGGTCATCGACTCACAGGTCGGGGTTTCATCAATGACCCTTCTCTTTGGGTGGTGCGCGGCGTGTGGGCCGCGCGTTGCCAAAATGCGCATGGCAACGCCGAGGCATCGGGCCTCGAGCGCAGCTATTCTACACTCAAAACGTCAGCTGCGGGTAAGGGATGCACGCATTATGCAGACACTACGGCGCAGATGGCATGGCAGGCGGAGTGTCCTCGGCAGACTACGCAAGGCCAACTGTCAAATCCGCCTGCAAAGCCTGCCCACGGGGGCGACAGGCAACCCGCCCACAGACCTTACGAAGCTAGCGCCCCGCCCGCAGGCTTTGCAGACGGCGCGGCTACGCCGAAGCCGTGGTCTCGCTCGACGAGCTGTCGGTCGTGGTGCTGTCCTCGTCGTCGCTCTTTATCTCGGTGGGCCAGACGCTGCCCTCGGGCATGGAGGCCGAGCAGCTGGCGATATCAGCCGGAATGGAGCTGTCGCTCTTCATGAGCTCAGAGACGGTCACAAACTCGTAGCCCTGACTCTGCAGCTGCTCGATGATCTGCGGCAGCGCCTCGACGTCCTGGCTACGGTCACCGCCGCCATCGTGCATGAGGATGATGGAGCCCGAGGTGATGCTCTTGAGGCAGTTCTCCACGATGGCGCTAGCACCAGGGCGCTTCCAGTCGAGCGAATCCTGGTTCCACAGCACGCTCACGCTCGCCAAGCCGCCGGAGTTGAGCCAGGCCTTCTCGTTGAAGTCGCCGTAGGGCGGGCGGAAGGCCGTGGTGGTCACGCCCGCGTTTTCCTGGATGTCGGCAAACGCGCTGGAGAACTCGCTTTGCAGCGAGGCGGCGTCGAGCGTGGTGAGCTGCTGGTGCTGGTAGGTGTGAGAGTGAATCTCGCTACCCTGCTCGATGATCTTCTTGGCCAGATCAGGGTAGGCCTCGACGTTCTGGCCAAGGTTATAGAAGGTGGCGTGGATACCGTACTTGGTAAGAATCTCGAGGTACGACTCGGTATAGCTCTCGGCCGGGCCGTCATCGAAGGTCAGGGCCACGAGCTTGCGACCATCATCGGGGCTGATTTGGTGCACGGTGATGATGGCGTTCTTGGTCTCGGTGAGGGTGTCTCCGCGGGCCGTTTCGCCAGACTGCTTGCCGGTACGCATCTCGTACTGGCCGGCGCTCGGCCACTGGGAAACGTAGGAGATGTTGCCCCAGGCGTCGCCGCCCATCTCAAGCTTGGGCTGCTCGTCCACGACCTGGACGTCGTACTCCTCCATGCGGTCGCCGCCGTCGGAGATGTCCAGGGTGTCGCCCTCGGCCACGCGGTACTCCTCGGCATCGACGTTGGAGAGCTCGTTGCCGGAGAGGGTGGCCGTAAAGGCGTAGCCGGTGCCCTGCTCGAGAGTTTTGCCCGAGACCGAGACGAGGTTGCCCGCCGTAGGCTCGAGCTCGGCAGCAGAAATCACCTGCTCGCAGGTGCTACCGATGCGAATGCTGAACTCCTCGCCATTGAGCGTGATGTTCACCTTGCGGTTTGACCACAAAAGAATGGCGACGATGGCGCAGACGGCCACGCAGAGCACGCCGATAATGGCCGGGCGAGCGCCAGCGAAGTCAATGCGGCGCGAAGGCGCCTTGGTGTAACTGTTGGTGTGGACCTTGTTGGAGCGACGCCTACCGCCCGGGAAGGGCAGCGAGGCAAGAAGGCTTGCCGCCTTGGGGGCTCCGCCAGCGTTTCCGCGGGGGTTGGAGCGCTGTCTCGCCGCAGCCGAGTAGCGAGCACCAGAGTCATAGCGCGAATAGGAGCGGCGGCCCTTCTCGTGACCTGCGAGCTGCGGGACCTCGTTGCGGCTCTGGCGGCCCTCACGCGTACGCTGGCCGGCGCTACGCTGCGGACGGCTGGCGCGCGAGGAGCCGCGCTCGGCATCTCTGCCATAGGACGCACCCCGAGCGCCGCGCTGGCCAGAAGCGACGGAATAGCGAGCGCTATCATGGCGGCCCTGCGAGCGGCCATTACCCGCCTCGTAGGAGCGGGCGCCGCCGCGCTCGCGATAGCCGGAAGACTCAGCCCCACGATAGCTCGAACGCTGCTGGCGAGGCTGCGAGCCATAGGAGCGCTGGGCGCCAGAGCGGCCATAGCCCTGGCCGTATCCCTGGGACTGGCCGTAGCTGCCATAGCTACCGCGGCTCTGCGAACCATGGTTGCCGGCCGAATAAGACTCGCGTCCACGGCCAGAGCCAGACGAACGCCCGGCGTCTCCGCGCTGTGCGCGACGGCCGTCGTTATAGGGGTCGTAGGGATTCTGGTCGTAGCTCATGGCCGGTCCATTCAATAAATACCTGCTAGATGGGCGCTACTTGCTCGCGTCCTTAAACTCGCGCATGAAACCGGCGAACATGCCCTTGGTCTTGCCGATCTGCTCGCCCACCACACGCGCGGCCTTCTGTCCATTATCAGCGGACTTGGTGCCAGACGCCACTGCGGCGTTGCCGTTTTGGACGCCCGAGGCGGACGACGAGCCCGACACGGCCGTCGAGGCTCCGGAGGCCTCCTGGAAATCGGCTGCGGCCTGCGCGACTCCGGCCTTGGCGTGGCCAATCATCTTGCCCAGGCCATGGCTGCCCTTGTCAACGGCAACCGAGGCGGCGGCGCCGGCCTTGGAGGCCGCCTGCTTGGCGGCATCGGTCGCGGCGGCGGTGGCCTCGCCCGCCTTGGCGGCCAAACCACCAGAAAGCTCGAGCTTGGCAGCAGCATCCTTCACGATCATGCGACCGCGGTCATAACGGACGACCCAGGCGGCCGGGATGTCAAAGGTGCCCACAAGCGATGAGGCGGTGGAACCCTCCTGCGCGCTGAAGCAATCGACCGCGCCGGTGGCCACGTCAAAGCTCGCGTCGAGCACGTAGCCCAGGAACTTGCCCGACTCGCAGATGACGTCGGCGCCGCTCCAGATGATGCAAATGTCGAGGTTAATCCCGAGCCTCTTGCAGGCGGCCTCGTCAAAGTCGTCCTTGTTGCCACGGCACACAAGCCCGCCCTCGAACTGGGTGAGGGCGTCGAGCGGGATGAAGCGGTCGTCCTGCTTCACCATGCCAGCGATGTCTGGGCGCTTCACCATCACGCCCACCACCGTGCGGCTATTGGGAGAAAAGACGAGGTTGTGCACCTTGCCAAGCTTCTTGGGACTGGCGGTCTTGCCCTGCTTGTCCATCTTTTTGGTCTGCTTGCCCGGCACATAGACGCGCATCTTCGCGAGCTGGGACATAGTTTGCTTAGCCATCGCTACCCCTCTAAGGCGGCTTCTCATACAAACGGGGCGCCGGCGGAAGTGCGCTGGCGCCCCGAACTGGTTGCTATTGGGCGAGGACCGCTACTCGACGGGAACCTCGACCGACTCGCTCACGGTCTCCTCGACGTGAACGTCCTCGGCTTCGGCGGCAGGGGCCTGCACCGCGCTGACGCCGACCTTCTCGGCAACGCCCGTAACGGTGTCGCTCACGGCATCGGCGGCAACGGAGACGTTGTCGGAGATGGTGCTGCGGAGCTGGTCCATGCGCTCGCGGGCAAGGTCGATCTTGGCGCGCAGCTCATCGGTGGTGGCGTCGACGGTGGGACGCAGGGTGCTGATGTGCTCGTTAACGACGGAGCCGCCCTTCTCGTAGGCGTCGGCCGCGGCATCCCAGGCGTCGTTCATGACATCGGCAGCCATGGCGCGGCTCTCGGCGCCAGAGCGCGGGGCGAGAAGCATACCGGCCGCGACACCAGCCGCAGCGCCAAAGACACTACCAAGGACAAATCCAGCTG
Source organism: Acutalibacteraceae bacterium (assembly GCA_963639715.1). Classification (GTDB taxonomy): domain Bacteria; phylum Actinomycetota; class Coriobacteriia; order Coriobacteriales; family Atopobiaceae; genus Parolsenella. The sequence continues at coordinate 38,227 of CAVHWW010000093.1, read as the reverse complement.
CACCCTTGCTCATTGTTGCCTCCTTAGGCGCCGCGCTCTAGCGGGCGCTCGTCTCGTCGGTTCAAACGCTATGCGCGATTATACCCACGCATGCGTGTACGATTCGCTCGTCTCGGCAGACGTGGCCTAGGCGTTATCAGGCTCGCCGTCAGCCCACTCAGCTGCGGTTTCTTCCTGCTCGGGAGCTGCGTCCTGCTCATCTGCGACCTGCTGGGCAATCTCGTCGGCGTTCTGCACGAGGTCGCAGATGCCGGCGACGATGGCGTCGACGTCGGGTTTGGGGTCTTCGCCACCGGAGTAGGCCCACTGCAAAATCCAGGCGGCGCTGGAGAGGGCGGAGGCCACCAGCACATCGTCGGGGCAGCTCAGCTGCACGTCATAGGTGTTGGGCTCGCCAGCTACCTCCCAGGTGCGTCCGCACGAGATGTCACCGGCGAGGCCGGTGCGAGCGATGAGCTCGATGGTCACGTGCTCGAGGAGGTGAGCCAGCTCGGTGGCGCCCATGGCGTCCTTGAAGGTCTCGCCCTCGTCGCCCAGGCAGGCGTGGTCGACGATCTCGGGCAGGAGATTGTAGACGTGGGTGGTGCCCACGAGGTCCTGGTCGGTGGTGATGGGGCCGCCCGGGGCAATGGTGATGCGGGCGGTGAAGTGACGAGGCGCAACGGCGACGCGCCTGATGTCGATGAGCTGGGCCATGGATGTTCCCTTTCGTTTGCCACGCCGCGCAGGCGCGCACTGATAGTGCCATGGTAGCCGATAGCGGGCCACACGGCCGAAAAGAAAAGCGGGCGCGGGGAATGGCCCTGCGCCCGCTTGCAGCTACTCTTGTTCCTCGGCGTCCTCGCCGCCCTCTTCGGCGTCGGGCTCAGGGGCCGTCACGCGAAGCAGCGCGATGCGGCGGCCTCGCATGGACTGCACCGCAAAGCGGTAGCCCTGCTCCTCGTAGGACTCACCAGGCTCGGGTACCGAGTCGGCGAGCTCAAGCACGAAGCCGGCCACAGTCTCATACTCGCCCGAATCGGGGATGGGCCAGCCAAGCTCGCGGGCGTCATCGATGGAGAAGCGGCCGTCGACCAGCCACTCGCGCTCAGAAAGGCGCGTGAGGTACTTGTTGTCGGGGTCGAACTCGTCCTCAATCTCGCCCACGACTTCCTCGACGATGTCCTCGATCGTGATGATGCCGGCCGTGCCGCCGTACTCGTCCACGACGATGGCGATCTGGTCGTGGCTGCTCTGCATCTCGGAGAGCAGCGGAATGATGTCCTTCGTGTCGGGCACAAAGATCGGGTCGCGCACGAAGGCGCCGATGGCGCGCTGCGAGCCACCCTCGTCCACGATGGGGCCGATAATGTCCTTGATGTGAGCGATGCCCACGATACGGTCCACGTCCTCGTGGTAGACCGGGATACGCGAGAAGCCCGTGTGGCGCATGAGGTCGAGCACCTCGCCCAAGGTGGCGGTGTCCTCAACGGACGTGAGGTCAACGCGCGGGACCATGACCTCGCGGGCGATGGTGTCGCCCAGGTCAAAGATCTCGTGGATCATGGACTTCTCTTTGTCCGTGAGTTCCTCGGCGTCGCTCACCATGTAGCGAATCTCCTCCTCGGAGACCTCCTGGCGATCGTCGGCGCTCTTGATGCCGAGCAGGCGCGACAGACCGTCGGAAGACTTGGCGGTGAGCCACACAAGCGGAGCAACCGCCTTGGAGAAGCCGCTTAGGAAGGGTGCGACGCTCTTGGAAACAGCCTCGGCGTTGGCCAGCGCGATGCGCTTGGGGATAAGCTCGCCGAGCACCACCGAGACGTACGAGACGATGACGGTGATGACGATGGGCGCAAGCGCGGTGCAGACACCGGCGGGAGCGCCCAGCGAGATGAGCCAGGCCGCGAAGGGGTCGGACAGGGTGGTGGAAGCAACCATCGCCGAGAAGAAGCCGACGAGGGTGATGGCCACCTGAATGGCGGCGAGGAACTGGCTTGAGTCGCCCGAGAGCTCGAGCGCAACCTTGGCTTTCTTGTCGCCCTCCTCGGCGTCATGCTCGAGAATGGTGCGCTTGGCCGCGACAAGGGCAGCCTCTGACATCGAGAAATATCCGTTGGCCAGCGTAAGCAGGAAGGTGAGGACAATGCTCGCGACTACGCCCATGAAGCCACCCCCTCACGCATTACGCGGACGGCGCGCAGGCCGGCCTGGTCTTTGATGGGGCAGGTAGGCGCGCTCGGGCGCGCCTTGGTGGCGGAACTGCAACTGTGACAGTCGCCGTTGTCACTCTTGGCGTTCATGGTCTCCTCGATCTTGGCGCCGGACGCCTCCGGCAGGCACCGGGTCCTTCCCGGCACATATGCCGGCTCACCGGCACAGTCCTTTCAGTATACCCAAGCAAGTAGACAGCTTGTTACGCACAAGCAAAGCCCTGCCAAAGCCTCGGCGCTCCTCCTGTAGTCGCGCAGAAAAGGACGTCATCGGTAAACACAGCGCATAGCTACCCGTCGCAGCGGGGTCGCAGGCATCAGCCATGCAATTCGAAGTTCGGAGAAGATGGGATAGCCTGCCGCTATGACGGAGGCTCCGCTTGGCTATGCGGACTCTTGGCCTTGAGCACCGCAGGCGGATTATCCGACGCGGGCGCAGCGAACCTGGCGGCCGCAGCAAACTTGGTCCAGACGCAGCGGAAACACTGTCTCAAAACGATCACGCCAAGCAATCTACGTAGAAAGAAGCCCTTTACAACGTTGGAAACCCGAGTTGTGCGCCCCAAACTCCGTCAAAACTCGATGGACTCAAAAGCAGACAACCCAATTACCAGGCACTTTACGAAATGCCATTTTTTAAGAGTCCCTTAAAACGTCTCGAGCTCGTGCACAACTCGGGTTTCCGACGTCGCGAATAGCGATTCCCTACATAAGTCGCTTGTCGCCACCGTGAAAAGTGACCAAAGCCAGCATCCTCACATAAATAAAGATCCGCAAGAGCGCGCTAGCTATGCCAAAAGAGACCAAGGGCCTCCATCAACGAATCCCTACGTGCAAGCATCTGTGAAGTTGGCGACTCTCTAAAGCGTTCCAGGCCGGCCCGTTTCCGGATAAGGTCGGCTATGCCATCAATCCTGACGACATCCCCGATTTGCTCTCGTGAAACAAACACACACGACAGCCCCATCATCATGAGAGCATTTTGTCGACGCTCATCAGAGGCCCTATCGCCCAAGCTCGAATGCCACTCCCTTCCCTGATATTCGATATCAAGGGCGGCTCGCTCAAACAAAAGGTCGGCCACCAGGTACATCCTTCCACATTCCCGCTTGGCGGCGTCATCAAGCTCAACCCTCGCATTCAGAACCGGCTTGTCACAACCCCAGCCGCCCAACCTACGCGGAAGACTAAGGGCTATCGCCAGCGAGGTTTCCATTGGCGAGGCCGATCCGTCGATGACATAAAGCGCGGCCTGGTGGGCAAGGTCTCTCCCCCGGAAGGATTCTGAAAGGGAAAGAATCCTTCGGATTCGCTCGGCGCACGTAAGCGGAGTCACGTCCCAATCGCATCCTCCACATGCGTTAATCGCATACGTGCCGCAAAGTTCCATGGCAAGAGCAATGGCTCGATAAAGGCCAAGCTGCTGCGCCATCTGGGCAAATACAAGTTCGGGAGATGGCACATAAACTCCAGGAGCAATGCACACAAGCAAGCCGTCGGGAATGGGCCCACTCCACACGTGGCACTTAACCGACGACGAATCGCGCCGCGCGGAGCGTCTGCCAACGATGACATCGACGGGGGCATTAAGGTCAAACAATGTGGCGGTGTGCACGATTCTTTCGAAGCACTCGGATGGCAGCTCTATCGGACGAAGCGAACTGTCGGCGCTCAGAGACTCTGCGTCGAACTCAAGGAGCAGTTCATCTGGGTAGAACGTACCGATGAGCTCTCTGGTCAAGCGGGCGTTTTCACAACGGACGCGACGCCAAAACTGTAAGGCGCTCCCATATCCAAGAACTATCGACGAGCCCCTCTGGGGCCTGGGAAGCCCCGCACCGTAAATCCTTCCGAACTCGGAGGTGCCCTTTGCTGCGTTCATCCAACCCCTCCCTTCATTGGAGGCGATGGTAGCGATACGGGAACGAAAATCGCCAAGAAGTCCCATTTATCCCATAGAAGGTTGTTTGATTCTTGTTAGATGAGCAAAAGCGCAGCTAAACGACTTTCCCATCCTTGAATCTGTCCTCAACCGCGTCGGCGAGCGGCAGGCCGGCCAATCTACGTGAATTATGAGCTCGCCAACCGTTGGAAACCCGAGTTGTGCGCTCGCTTTAGAGGATTTAAGGGACTTCGAATAATTACCTGCTTTCAAAGAAGCAGGTAAAAGCGCTGTCTAATTCTTCCAGCCCTTGATTAAGCCGCTCCAAGGCGCGCACAACTCGGGTTTCCAACGTACAAAATGACAGAAAGCCACGTAAAAGCCTTGGCGCGGATTCTTCGCATTGCACACAGGGGACAAAGCAAGCCGTGAGGCAGGCCGCCGCGAGAGAATCCGCGAGACATCACGCAGAATGAACCTCCAAACAGCGACCCGCCTCATCACATTGGCTGACGGCCGCATAGTCGTCGCAAGGGACCGAGCCTTATGAGGCGAGCAGTTTCGCAAAGCGGGCCTTCAGGCGGGGATATGAGGCATCACAAAAGCGCAGAATCTCGCTGGGCGGACAAGAAGGTCCCCGCCGGATACGGCGGGGACCTTCGGAGCGGCTATGCGTCTTCGCGGCCCACCTACAATGCTCAGCCCGCTCTCGGCCTTATGGCTGAACTATATTTTTGCAGACAGTCCATTGCCTTACAGCCTGTCTGCAGACTCGCAACTATCCTGCAGCTTCGTGACCAACCCTCAGCTATACGGCGCACTTGCAGCTGCTCAGCCGACCCGTGGCTTGGGGGGGCAAACCGTAGTCACGGGACCCTCTTCCAGCCACGCGGCCCGTTTGCAGCTGCTCAGCCGGCCCGCAACTTTAGGGACGAGTCGAGTCATCGCGGCTGACCTTCAACCCCGCAACTTATCCGTCGCAGGCAGCCTACCTGCCGTTGGCACGGCGGGCCTGGTAGTCCTCGGCGAGCTTGGCCTGGACGTCGCGCGGAACCTGCTCGTAGCCATCAATCTCGAGCGTGTACTCACCCGTGCCGCGCGAAAGCGAGCGCAGGCGCGTTGCGTAGTCGATGACCTCGGCATATGGCACGCGAGCCTGGATGACGGTGGTGCCGCGCTCGCCGGCCTCCATGCCCTCGACGCGGCCGCGGCTGGCGCTGACGTCACCCATGACGGAGCCGGCGTAGTCCTCCGGCACGGTAACCATGAGCTTGGCCATGGGCTCGAGCACCACGGGCTCGGCCTGCTCGGCGGCCTTCTGGAAGCCGATGCGCGCGGCCGTCTTGAAGGCCATCTCGTTGGAGTCGACGGAGTGATAGCTGCCGTCGTAGCAGGCAACACGAATGTCGATGAGCGGGTAGCCGGCAACGATGCCCTCGCGCATGGTCTCCTGCACGCCCTTGTCCACGGCAGGTATCAGACCCTTGGGGATGCGCCCACCCACGACCTCGTCAACAAACTCGTAGCCACCGCCCGGGTTGGGCTCGAGGCGCAGCCAGCAATCGCCGTACTGGCCGGCACCGCCGGTCTGCTTCTTGTGGCGGCCCTGAGCGCTGGCCGTGCGACGGATGGTCTCGCGGTAGGGCACGCGCATGGGCACGATGTGGGCCGTGACGCCGGCGCGGGCGGCCATACGGTCGAGAAGAACGGAGACCTGGGCCTCGCCAATGGCGCTGATGATGGTCTGGCCGGTCTCCTCGTTGCGGGTGACCTGCATGGTTGGGTCGGCGTCGCAGCTCTTCTCGAGGAAGCCATAGAGCTTGTCCTCGGTGCCGCGCTTGTCGGGCTCGATGGCAACCTGGTACAGCGAGTTGGGGAAGCGGAAGGCCGCGGCCTCGACCTTGCCCGTGACCGAGAGGGTGTCGCCGGCCATGGCGGCGAGCTTGGGAACCACGATGATGTCGCCCGCGACGGCGCTCGTGACCTCGCTCATGTCGCGGCCAACCATGTGATAGAGGTGCGTGAGGCGCTCGGGCTTGCGAGTGCGGGCGCAAGTGAGCTCAAGGCCGGGCGTAAACGTGCCGGCAAGCACCTTGATGAGCGAAAGGCGACCGTTCTGCGGATCGTTGAGGACCTTGAAGACAAAGCCCACCGGACGGTCGTCGCCCTCGTCGATGTCGAGGTAGTCACCGTTGACCAGCGGGATGGAGCCGAAGTCAGCGGCACCGGGGAAGTAGGTCTCGATGTCGTCCATGAGGCTTGTGACGCCCTCCTCCTTGGTGCAGGAGCCGGCGAACACGGGCACGAAGATACGCTCGGCGATGGCCTTGGCGAGAAGCCCCTCGAGCTCTTCTTGGGTGAGCTGCTCGTCACCCTCGAGGTACTTGAGCATGAGCTCGTCGTCGGCCTCGACCACCAGCTCGCAGAGGTGGGAGCGGGCCTCGTCTGCCGCGGCGGCCATCTCGGCCGGAATCTCTTCCTCAACCGGCTTGCCGTCGGCACCGAGATGGCGGGCCTTCATGCGGATGACGTCGATGATGCCCTTGAAGTCCTCGCCCACGCCCCACGGCAGGGTCACAGCACCGAGACGTGCGCCGAAGCGCTCCTGTAGAGCGGCGAGCGTGGCGTCGTACTGGGCCTCGGAGCGATCGATGCGGTTCACAAAGACGGCGCGAGCCAGGCTCAGATCCTCGGCGGCGTACCACAGGCGCGTGGTGACCGCGCCCGGGTCGCCGGCGGCGTCCACGACAAAGATGGCCGTCTCAACTGCGGCCATGGCGGCATAGGCGTCACCAATAAAGTCGGGGTAGCAGGGGGCGTCGATGACGTTGAGACGCGCGCCGTTCCAAGGAATGGGCGCGACGGCGAGCTTGATGGAGAAGGAGCGCTTCTCTTCTTCGGGGTCGTAATCAAGCGTGGGCTTGGTGCCCTTGTGGCCACCCAGGCGGTTGGTGACGCCCGAGATGTGGAGCATGGCCTCGGCGAGCATGGTCTTGCCCACGCCACCTTGGCCCACGAGTGCAACGTTCCTGATTTTCTCGCTCATGATGACTCCCTCCGTTGAGGTCCACGTGGCCTGCCAGGGAGGGAAAATCGCCGCATGCGACCAACCCAGACCGCTGGTTGGGTGGGCGGTGCCGCCCACTCGCACGCCACGGCATTCGTTGGGCTAACCCTACCCAAAGCGCGGCGGGGGAATTTGCGTCCGCGACGGCCGGGCGGCGAACGGGGCGGCGGGCATGGCAGACGGTCAACGGCAAGCGGGTTCAGCGAGCACAAAAGCCCGGAAGGCGCAAACCTTCCGGGCTTCTCTCAAAAGCTATGGGAGCCGCTGCTGCGAGAACCGTCGCTTACAGTCCCGTGGGGTTGAACTGGGAATCCTCGCCCTCGGAATCCTCGGAGTCCACGCGGCTCTCCTTCTGCCACCAGTGGCCGAGCTTGGCGATATTGCCGCGAATGTGCTCGCAGCTGGCGTGGAAGGCGGCCAGCTCGCGCTCGTTAAGCGGCAGCTCAAAGGTCTCCTCGACACCGTTGGCGCCAACCACGCAGGGGATGGAGGCAAAGATGCCCTCCTCGCCATGCTCGCCGGTAAGCAGCGTGGAGCAGCAGGTGACGTAGTGCTCGTTGCCAAGGATGGCCTGCACCAGGCGCACGGCGGCATTGGCCACGGCATACTCGGTGCAGCGCTTGCCAGCATAAGTGACGTAGCCACCGCGACGGGCCTTCTCCTCCACGGCAAGCTCGTCAAAGCCAAAGCGCTCGGGCTGCTCGGCGGCAAGGTCGGCCAGGGTCTTGCAGCCAAAGCTCACGCACGACATGGCGGCGAACTGCGATGCGCCATGCTCGCCGAGCATGTAGGCGTTGGTGGAGTGCTGGTCGAGGCCGGTCTCGGCCGAAATGGCGTTGCGCAGGCGGGCCGAGTCGAGTGCGGTGCCCGAACCCACGACGCGCTTGGGGTCACAACCGGAGAGGCGCCAAATCTCGGTGCAGACGACGTCGCAGGGGTTGGAGATGGAGACCCACACGCCCTTGAAGCCGGCGTCGGTGACGCGTGCCGGGAAGGTGCGAGCGATATCGGTGGTGACGAACAACTCGCCGTCGCGATCCTTGGCCGAGGCCGAGACGTCGCCAGCGGCGTTGACGATCACGTCGCAGCCGGCGAGCTTCTCGTACTCGTCGCCCACGGTCACGATCTTGCAGTTGTGCGGGTAGAACGAAAGGGCGTCGGAGAAGTCCTGCGCCTCGCTCGTAAGCTTCTGGGCGTTGACATCGCTGAGATAGAGCTCGTCAACGAGGCCCTGCATGAGAAGCGCGTTGGCGACGTGGGCGCCGACGTGGCCCTGACCAATGATGCCGACCTTGCGGATGTATGCCATAGATCCCCCTTTGCCGGGCGCACGCTCGGACTTGTCCTGTTGGCGCATTGTGGCGCAATGCACATACAGGGCAACGGTAGCACCCTCATGTGTGCAAAGATGGCAGAATATGTTGAGAAATGCGCCCGCCTTCGCTGGACGCCCGCGCTGACGCCAGGGGTCGACGCCCGCGGAGGCGCGCGGGGCCACGCAGCGGCAGGCGAGCTGCGCAACCGCAAGGGCGCTGCACGAGCAACGCACCTGCAAGGTCGGCACGCACAGCCTGCGCACCCACAAGGGCGGCGCGCAACAAACCAAACCACGAAGGCGAAAGGGAGCCGGATGGGATTCAAGACATACACCTGCCCCATCGCCAAGAGCTGCGGCGGCTGCGAATGGCTAGCCGTGCCCTACCCCATCCAGCTGCGCCGCAAGCGCGACGGCATTATCGAGCTGTTTGAGGACGTGCTGCCTGCCGCCACAAACGCTTCCGAGCGCGAGGCCCGCGTACCCATCTTCGGCATGGACAGGGACGGCGGCGAACCCACGGGCTACCGCCACAAGGCAGCCACGCCCTTTGCCCCCGGCAAGGGCGGCTCGATTCGCTCGGGCTTTTACGCACGTGGCAGCCACCGTATCGTCCCGTGCGCGAACTGCCTGGTGGAGGCACCTGGCGCCCGTCAGGCCCTCACGGCCGTGGCGCGAGCGGCAGAAGGCTTGCACATCCCGGCCTATGACGAGGACCGAGGCCGCGGACTTTTGCGCCATGCCGTCGTACGTATGGGCTACGCGACCGACGAATGCCTGCTCACGCTTGTCACCAACGGTCGCAGCATCGCACGCGAGAAGGAGCTCGTGCGCGAGATTCGCAGGCGTGCGCCCTTCGTGACGGCCATCGCCCAGAACGTGAACCAGCGTCGCACCAACGCCATCCTCGGCCACGAGACCCGCGCCCTGGCCGGCGGCGGACGCATGGTCGACGAGCTGCTTGGCTGCCAGTTCGAGATTGGCCCCACCAGCTTCTACCAGACCAACCCCGCCCAGACCGAGGTTCTTTACTCGCTGGCCATCGAGGGTGCCGAGCTGCAAAGCGGCATGCGCGTGCTCGACGCCTACTGCGGCATCGGCACCATCGGCATGTGCGCGGCCCGTCAGGTGGAGGGGCTCGAGGTCGTGGGCGTTGAGCAGGTGGAGGGCGCCGTAGCCGATGCTCGCCGCAACGCCCGTCGCAACAACCTCAGCGACCGTTGCCGATTCGTCTGCGCCGACGCCACCGCCTACATGAAGGACGTGGCCAAGGGTGGCCGCGAGCGCTTCGACGTCGTCCTCATGGACCCGCCGCGCGCCGGTTCCACCCCCACCTTCATCAAGGGCGTGTTGGGCCTTGCACCCGAGCGCGTCGTCTACGTAAGTTGCAACCCCACCACGCAGCGCCGCGATGTGGAGCTCTTCCTCGACGGTGGCTACACCATCGAAAACCTGCAGGTAGTCGACATGTTCCCCCACACCAAGCACGCTGAGTCCGTCATGGTGCTGAAGCGCAAGTAACCGACCTACAAGCCGGGGCCGCAAGCACTTGCGCCTAGCCAACAAAAAAGCGGCGCCGTATATTCGACGCCGCTGGGGCTCAGACGTTAGGCCGGGTCAACGGTCACGGTGAGGTTTTCTCTCACATGGACGCGCCCGTCGGCAAGCCAGCCGATGACCTCGGGATAGAGCTCGTGCTCAATCTCGTGGATGTGGGCCTCGAGCGTATCGACGTCCCATCCCTCCTCAACGGCCAAGGCACGCTGGGCAATGATGGGGCCCTTGTCGTACTCCTCATTGGCAAAGTGCACCGTGACGCCGGTGACCTTCACGCCGCGCTCAAACGCATCATCAATGGCATGCGCACCGCGGAAACTCGGCAGCAGCGCCGGGTGCAGGTTCACCACGCGGTTGGGGAAGGCGGCCAGAAGCGGTGCGTGGACCATGCGCATGTAGCCAGCCATAATCACGTACTCGCAGCCATGGGCCACGAGCTCGGACGCGATAATTTCGTCGGCCTTCTCGGGGTCGGCGTAGATCTCCTTGGAGAGCGTCAACGTCTGCAGACCCGCCTGCTCGGCACGCACGAGGCCATAGGCGCTCGGGCGGCTCGAGACCACCAACTCAATCTTGGCATTAAGGCTACCGTCTTCGACGCGGTCAATGATGGCCTGCAGGTTGGTGCCACTGCCCGAAAGCAGCACGCCAATCTTCAGCGGCTCACGATTGCTCATGCCCGCCTCCTACTGCTCATCGCGGTAGATGACCTGGCCGGAGCCCTCAACGCACTCGCCCATGACGAAGGACTCCAGGCCCTCGGCGGCAAGCGCGGCGGTAACGGCCTCCACGTCCTCGGCAGCGCAGATGACGCTCATGCCAACGCCCATGTTGAAGGTCTTGTAGGCCTCCTCCAGAGACAGGCCGGCAAGGCGGCTCACGTAGGAGATGACCGGCGGAATCTTCCAAGCCGGGCCGGCCTCGCCGCCGCGATATACGAGCGCGTCGATGTTGGACGGCATGGCACGGTTGAGGTTCTCGGTGATGCCACCGCCCGTGATGTGGGCCATGGCGTGGATGGGCGCACCGGCACGCAGCACGCGCACGAGCTGGCCGGCGTAGATGGCGGTGGGGCGCATGACGGCGTCGGCCACCGACTCGCCAAGCTCCTCGTTGTAGGCCTCGAGCTCCTCGACGGACTTGCCCTCGATGGCGACCTTGCGCACGAGCGAATAGCCGTTGGAGTGAATGCCCGAGCTGGGGATGCCGAGAATGACGTCGCCGACCTGGACCTTCTCCGGGCCGATCATCTTCGGGCGGTCAACCACGCCCACCACGAAGCCGGCAAGGTCGTAGTCGTCGGGGTTCATGACGCCGGGGTGCTCGGCCATCTCGCCGCCCACCAGGGCGCAGCCGCTCTTCTTGCAGCCCTCGGCGATGCCGCCGACGATCTGGGCGACGTGCTCGGCACGCAGCTTGCCGATAGCCACGTAGTCGAGGAAGAACAGCGGCTCGGCGCCGATGGGCACCACATCGTCGACGCACATGGCCACAAGGTCCTCGCCCACCGTATCGTGGCGGCCGAGCAGCTGGGCGATGGCGAGCTTGGTGCCCACGCCGTCGGTGCCCGAGACCATGACCGGGTCCTCCATGTCCTTGAAGGCCGCGGCCGAGAAGCAACCGCCGAAGCCACCCAGGCCACCGATGACCTCGGGGCGGTTGGTCTGCTTCACGGCGGCCTTGATGGCATCCACGGCGCGGGCGCCCTCGGCAGTGCTGACGCCGGCGTCCTCGTAGGTCACGTGCTTCTGCTCGCTCATGCTCGTCCTTTCTGGGACAGTGCCTTTTTTCTTCTCGTCATGGCGCAGGTGCGCTTGGTTCATGTGCTTTGGCGGACGTCCGGAAGAGGATGCGGGCGCACTGGCTCGCGCGCGGCTGCCCGCCGTCCGCCTTTGCTACATCTCGGTCTTGGCGACCTCTTCGATATCCATCTGGGAGGCCTCGCTGGCATGGCTCAGGTTCTTAGGCTTATAGCCCTCGAGGAACTTGCCCTCCGAGAAGCTCTTGGGAATCTCGACCGGATACTCGCCGGTGAAGCAGGCCTCGCAGTAGCCCTTGCGGCCGCAGCAACCCTCGCAGCCCGGCACCGTGGGCACACAGGAACGCAGGCCCTCGATGGAGAGGAAGCCCAGCGAGTCGGCACCGATGTACTCGCAAATCTCCTCCACGCTCTTGCTGGCGGAGATGAGCTGGTCTTGGGTGTCAGTGTCGATGCCGTAGAAGCACGGCCAGGTGACCTCGGGCGAGTTGATGCGCATGTGGACCTCGGTGGCACCGGCGTCCTTGAGCATGCGCACGATCTGCTTGGAGGTGGTGCCGCGCACGATGGAGTCGTCGATGACCACGAGACGCTTGCCGGCCACGTTGTCCACCAGGGCGTTGAGCTTGAGCCTCACGCCCATCTCGCGCAGCTCCTGGGTGGGCTGGATGAAGGTGCGGGCCACGTAGCGGTTCTTGATGAGGCCCTCGCCAAACGGCAGGCCAAGCTCATGGGCAAAGCCCTCCGCCGGAGGCATGCCAGAGTCAGGCACGCCGATGACAAGGTCGACGTCGGCCGGGCACTCGCGCGCAAGCTGGGCGCCCATCTCGTAGCGCATGGAGTAGACGCTCTTGCCGTGGAAGCGCGAGTCGGGACGAGCAAAGTAGACGTGCTCGAAGATGCACTCGGCGGCAGGCTCGGGGTCGAGCACCTGCTCAGAGGAAATGCCGTCGTCAGAGACACGGATGATTTCGCCGGGGCGCACGTCGCGCACGTATTCGGCGCCCACGATATCCAGGGCGCAGGTCTCGCTGGCCACAACCCAGCCCTGCTCGCCGGGCAGCTTGCCCAGACACAGAGGGCGGATGCCGCGCGGATCGCGGAAGGCATAGAGGGCGTTCTCGCGCACGAGCGCCATCGCGTAGCCGCCCTCCATCATGGCCATTGCGTGCGCGATACCACTGCGCAGACGGTGCTTCTTCTCGGTGAAGAAGCCGATGAGGCGAGCGGCCACCTCAGAGTCGGTGTGGGTGCGGAAGGGCACGCCCATGTTGATGAGCTCAACGCGCAGCTGGTCAAAGTTCACCAGCGTACCGTTGTGGGCAAGCGCGATGATGACCTCGTTGATGGCCGAGAGGTGCGGCTGGGCGCTCTCCCAACCCTTGGATCCAGCCGTGCCGTAGCGCACATGTCCCACGGCGACCTTGCCGGAAAGCGCGGAGAGGTCCGAGTCGGTGAAAACCTGGGTCACCAGGCCAAGGTCCTTACGCACGAAGACGCTCTTGCCATCGCCCACGGCGATGCCGGCGCTCTCCTGGCCGCGGTGCTGCAGCGCGTGCAAGGCAAAGTAGGTCATGCGGGCGACATCGCGGCCGGGGGCCCAGATGCCAAAGACGCCGCACTCGTCATGCAGGGCGTCGTCCTCATGGGCATCAACCATGCCCGCGGGCGCCGGAGCCGTGGCGTCGGCCACGTGGGTGGCCTCACAGACGTCAATCATGGAGCAGCGTGACATGCGCGTCCTTTCCTAGCTTTGCTGTTCTTCGGCGTCGAGACTTGCGGCAGCGGCGTCTTCGTCGGCCGCCGCCTGCGAATCATCCATGCTTGTTTGGCTAGCCGTGCCTAAGACCTCGCTCTTGAGGGCGCAAACGAGAAGGCCGCGACCGTTGCTCTGGCCAAAGTTGTTCTCGTAGTCGCAGGTGCACAGAGTAAGCACCTTGGAGATAGACGACATGGCATTGACGGCCTCGTCGTTTTTGGCCGTCGCCTGCTCAACAAGACCGGCGAGATAGCTGTGGAAATCCTCGTCGCTGGCCCAGGCGACGGTACGGGCATCACCGTTTGTGGCCGGCGTCTTGTAGAAGCATAGGGGCTCAAGCTCGTAGGTCGCCGTTTCGGTGAGGTACCAAATGGTCTGGAGCTGCTCCAGTCCACTTTGGTTGGCATACTCGTCTATCTGGGCAAACATGGCACCGTTGTTGAGATGGTGACCGTAGATGATGGTCTGACGGTCAACCAGGCCGGGGCGCGCGTTCTCGTAGTCCATGAAGATCTGACCGCCCACGGAATACTCGCCCGTGGCGGTGGTGCGCAGGTAGGTGTCGTTGGTCTCGCCCTGGTAGACGGGGAAGTTCACGTTGGTGCCGGGGATGTAAATCCAACCCACGACATCGTCGTTCACGGCCTTGAGGCTCTCCCAGTCAACCGTGATGGGGCAGCCATCGGACTGCGCAGCGTCGTCTGAGACGGTTGCATAGGCCGCGAGCTTCTCGTTGTTGGCATCTGTTGCCGCATAGTCGAGCTGGGCATGGATGTAGAGACCGCCGGCAACGAGCAGCAGCACCACACCCACCACCATAAGGATGGTAGAAAGAACGTTTCCCTTGCGACGGGGCTTGTTGGGGTCGGCGGCACCTCCGCGGCGAGGGGTGGTTGTAGCCCGGTCTCGGCGTTGGGCCGAGCCGTAGGCACTCGAGCGTTCGTTGCGCGAGCGACGTGCGTCTTTGCCGGAAGCAGAGTAGTGTGACGCTCCGCCCGAAGCAGAGTAGCGCGAGCCGGCGGCAGACGAGTGCCAGACGGTTGGAACGGGCTGCTTAATGGGCGAGCTATCCTGATTGTTAGCAAAGTGCTTGCCGTTGGGCTTATTTGCCATGAGAACTCCTAGGCCTCCGCCATGATGCGCTTGAACTCAACCATCTTCTCGCGATACTCAGGCATGGTGGCTCCGAGAATCTGCGTGGCGTAGATGGCGGCGTTCTTGGCGCCGTTGATGGCAACGCAGGCCACGGGCACGCCGGAGGGCATCTGCACCATGGAAAGCAGCGAGTCCATGCCACCGAGGTCGCTCGTCTTCATGGGCACGCCGATGATGGGCAGCGGGGTGAAGGCGGCCACGACGCCACCGAGGTGAGCGGCCTTGCCGGCCGCGGCAATGATCACCTTGAGACCACGATCGGCGGCAGACTCGGCCCACTCGTGGACCTTGTCGGGGGTGCGGTGGGCGCTCGCGATCACCAACTCATAGGGAACGCCAAGCTCCTCGAGCTGCTGGGTGCACGCCTCCATGACGGGCATGTCCGACTTAGAACCCATGATGATGCCAACTAGCGGCTGATCTGCCATCTTCGCTCCTCTTCGGTTCGACCGTTCGCACAGCTCTTCAGTATAGCCGCCACAAGGGCAAAGGCGCAGCCCGTAACCTATGCGACAAATCGATGCGGACAAGATGGGAACGCGGCTGCGGCCAGAGATGGCCGTCGCTGCGCAGGTAGGCGTGCGCGGGCTAAAAAGTTGCCGCCATTGTGTCGCGCTAGCAAATCGGCAGGCGCACGGGCACGCAGGCGGGCAAGGCAGGCCTCAAAAACAGCACCAACGCCCGCTAAAAAGCTACTGACGCTCACGCACCTCGAGCAAGACAGTCCCAAAAACGACACCGACGACCGTGACCGACGTAGCGGCTAACGCAAGCGGGGCGGCAAGCCAAAGCCTGCCGCCCCGCGGGTCTTGCTATATGCGCTTCAGCGCGTCAGAACCTCGCTCGCTACTTGCGACGACGCAGGGCGCCGAAGCCCGCGAGGGCAGCGCCAGCGGCCGCGATACCGGAGACGGCAAGCACCGGGTCACCGGTCTGGGGCAGCTTCTTGTTGCCCTTGGAGTCATCCTTGGAAGCGTCCTTGCCGCTCGGGTCATCGGTGGGGTCGACGGAGGAGCCGTCCTTGTACCACATGGCATAGGCATCGGCGTCGGCGGTGACCTTGTAGCTGGCGTCAATCTTCTTGCCGTTCACGTACCAGCCGGCGAAGGTGTAGCCCTCGACCTTGAGCTGGGAGCTGTCGGGAAGCTCGCCGATCTCGGTGCCGTCCTCGCAGACGCGCATGTCATACTGCTCAAAGCCGTCGCCCTTCGAGACGAGGAAGCACACGCGATAGAGCTTCACGATGGCAACATCGTCGCCCTCATCGAACAGCGCGTCGGCGTAGTTCTGGGCGTCGTCGAAGCTATAGAAGTAGACCTTGCTACCCTTGTCGTAGTCATAGACAACGCAGTCGGAGTACTCGAGCGCATCGTCGAGGTCGATGACCTCATAGCAATCGTCGGTGGGATCGTTGCCCTTGAAGAGGTACTTGCCCTCCACGACGTCAGCGGCGTTGGTGGCGTCGCCGAACTTGCCGGAGTAGACAGTAGCGGTGGAACCGGTCTCGAGGCAGATGTGGCCGCTCACGCGCTCGCCAGCAAACTCGACGCGCGAGTTGTACGAAGCCAGAATCGTGCTGAGGTCATCATCGTCGCCGCCATTGGAGAACTGGCCGTCAGTGACGTTGAGGGTGGTGTACTCGACTCGCACGGCGTAGGTGCCGGCGCTCTCGTAGTTGCCGCCCATGATGTTCAGCGTGGTGGTCTCTCCCTCGGCGCCAACAACGTAGACGTTGCCAGCCTCGGTCTTCTGAGACTGGGTCCTCGAGAAGTAGAGCTCGCCCTTGCTCAGCTCTCCCTCGCTCGCAAGGTTGATGGTGGAGCCGGCGGCCTTGGGGGCGACGTACAGGCAGTCATCGTTGGATCGGACGGTGCCGTTTGTGATAGTGAGGGTAACCTTCCCCTCCACCTGGATGGCATCTTCGCCGTCATCACCAGTGAGGGTCTTGCCGCCAAGGTCAATGGTGAGGTTGGTGTCGGCCGGGACGGTCACGCTCTCGTTGATATCCGTAAGCAGAGTGACGGTAGCGCCCTCATCGTAGTTGGCGTCGATCGCATCCTGCAGCGAGGCATAGCCGACGTAGCCATTGGTGGCTACGGCGTCGCCATAGATGGCCGTAAGGGTGATGTCTCCCGTGATGGGAGTCTTCGCGAGCTCAAACTCGGTCTGCTTGTCCGCGGACCAGAACTTGAAGACGCCATCGGCCTTGCCGGGGTTGTTGACCAGGTCAGTGGCGTAGTCGTTAATCTTGACCTTGAAGCTTGCAGGCTCGTCAACATCATTGGCGGGGTCGAAGGTCACGGTCGCGCGGAGCTGCGTTGCAGTCCTCCCCTTACCCTCGGCGGCAAACGCCTTGGCCTCGTCGCCGTCCTCGAAGTACACGGCGCCGAAGTTCATGCCGCCACTCACCTTCCAATCGGCCTCCGCGAGCCTATCGGAATTGGAGTCGACGACCTCGTAGCTGCCGCCCTTGGACTTCAGGAGAGCGTAATCAGAATCAGAAGCAAGCTTGGCCTGGGAGGGGAAAGACGAGAAGGCTCCGCCGGAGAGGGACACGGAGCCGCCGTTCGAGTTGACCTTGACGATGTCGGAACCGCCATCGAGCGTGAAGACAGGAGCGGGGTACTCATTGACGCCAGCAACATTAATCGTCGACTTCTCAACGCAGAGAACGGCCTTGTCGGCGGCCACGTTGGTCGTCTTGTAGGAGCCACCGTTGATGTTTACGGTGCTCTTCTTGGATTTCGCGTACACGCAAGCGCTGTCCGTGGCATCAACTTTCACGCCATTCAGGTTGACAGTGACTTTTCCGTCCACGTAAATCGCCTGGGTGTCAGCCCCGGTCTGTACAACGTTGCCGTTGCTAACCGTAATCGTAACGTCCTTGCTCTTGCTATAGCAATAAAGAGCGTTGCTGTCGCTCGTATTTGTCAGCGTGCTCCCGGCGAGGTCGAGAGAATATTCCCCTCCCTTCGTCTCCGACTTGAACTCGATGCGACCGGTAATGTCGCCGCCCAGCACATAGTCACCGGGAGCAGTGATGGTGTACACGCCCTCCGTGAGACTATCCTGCGTAATGACCGTCGCCTCGGCAGCCATCGCGGTCGCCGGAAGGGCGAAGAGCGCGGCGGCGAGGATGCCGGTCAGCAGCGCAAAAAGCGCCTTGTTCTTCCTCATGGGTCTCCCTTTCTCGAGGCGGATGTCTTCACCCGCCGTTGATAGAGTCCAACACGGTGATTTAACTACTCCCTTATATATTCTGACAAGCCAAAAACGCTAAGTTTTTTGTAAGGTTAACGACAGCGTCGGCAAGGGGTCAGTGCCTATGCTCTGAGTGGCACGCACCCAAACGGCTATGCTGTAGCGGCGTGCCGTGCCGGCACAAAAGCAAAATCTCGAAAGGACACTCCATGTCTGCTGCAAGCGAGCGCACCCTCTACACCCGCGAAGGCGGCAAGCTCCCCCGCGTCGCCGCCGTCCACGACCTGTGCGGCTACGGCAAGTGCTCGCTGGGCGTGGCCATCCCAGTGCTCTCCTGCGCCGGCATCGACGTGTGCCCCGTGCCCACCTCGCTGTTCAGCGCCCACACCAAGTTCCCTAAGTTCTATATGCACGACACCACCTCCATACTCGAGGAATACCTCAACGCCTGGAACGAAGAGGGCATTGAGCTCGAGGGTGTCTACTCGGGCTTCCTTGGTTCGGCCGAGCAGGTTGCCGTCATCCAGCGCCTCTACGCAGAGCACCCGCAGGCGCTGCGCATCGTTGACCCGGTGATGGGCGACGGCGGCGAGAAGTACCCCACCTACACCGACGAGATGTGCGAGGCCACGCGCGGTCTCGTGAGGGGTGCCGACGTGCTCACTCCCAACCTCACCGAGGCCTCCATCCTCACGGGCATCGCCTACGAGGGTCAGGACGTGAGCGGCGAGTACGTGCTCCGCGTCACCGACGCACTTCTCGAGATGGGCACCAAGAGCGTTGTCCTCAAGGGCGTGGTGCACGCCGGAGAAAGCGTCATCCGCAACTACGTTGCCTGCGAGACCGGTGAGGTTGAGGAGGTCGTCGGCGAGCTGCTCCCCTATATGATCCACGGTACGGGCGACCTGTTTGCAAGCGGCCTTACTGCCGCCATCTACGCAGGTAAGACCCTCATCGAGAGCGTGAACTTTGCCAGCACCCTCGTGCGCGATGCCATGAAGATCACCCCCGCCCAGCCCAAC
Source organism: Acutalibacteraceae bacterium (assembly GCA_963639715.1). Taxonomy (GTDB): domain Bacteria; phylum Actinomycetota; class Coriobacteriia; order Coriobacteriales; family Atopobiaceae; genus Parolsenella. Next base: position 19,318 of record CAVHWW010000093.1, on the reverse strand, counting down.
TGGGAGATGCGCGGCGTGAGCTTCGAGTCCATCCTCGGCGAGGTCACTGCGCTTCTGGGCTAGACAAGGCACTTGCGCAAGGCGACCGGACGCTTGTCTAAACCGGACCAGGCAGCCGCCTGCGAAACGAGCAAGCCTTCTACGTGAAACTGGCTCTGTTCAATCGTTCGAAACCCAAGTTGTGCATGCGCTCGAGCGGCCTAGCAGCTACGGCCCGTTTCACGCCAAGCGATTTACCTGCAGCTTTGTAAATGGGCAGATTTGAGGGTGCCAATTATTGCTGCGTATCGAACGCACAACTAGGGTTTGCAACGTCAAACTGGGCCTAGCTAAGCAATAGGGGCTGTCCGTTAATTTCGGACAGCCCCTATTTCATGGCTTTCCATTGCCCGCGCCATGCACGTAGGCGGAAAGATCGGCGCGCTAGTTCGAGGAGGTCTCCTCGGTCGCGGCGGGCTGCTCGGCAGAAGCATCTTCGCTGCCGGTGGCCTGCCCGTCGCCAGCTTCGCCCTCGGCGGCCTCGGTGGCAGCCTCGTCGGTCGTGGCAGCGTTCGAGCCAAGTACGGCGTCGAGCAGGTTGCCTTGCACCGTCACCTTGCTGCGGAGGTTCTCGGCAGCCGTCTCATCAAGGCCCGTAATCATGCAGTTGAAGTTAAAGCCGCCGTTGTTGCTGCTGCTCTTGGTCCAGATGAAGGTGGCGAAACGCTTCATGCCGCCCGTGGGCTTAAGGAAGCCGAACAGCTCGGACTGCATGAACTTGCCGTCATCACCAATGTGGACGTCGACGTGGTAGATCACCTGCGTGATGTTGGGGTTGAGCAGCGCGTTCACGGAAAGGGCCGCGGCCTGAATCTGCGAGCCGGCCAGGCATTCGAGCTCGTCGGCGCTGGAGGTGTCCACGACGGTAACCTCGATGCGGCCAGACTCCTCGTTGGCCTCGAGCACGGTGTAGTCTTCCGGGAACTGGGTGAAGCCGTCGCCCCACTCAACGCCGTTACGCAGCGCCGAGCTCACCGAAGCGTTATCAACGTGGTTGGCAAGCTGGGCGGTGCCAGCGCGGCGAATGACACCGCAGGCCACCTGCGAAATGATGACCACGGCCAAAAGAATACCGACGACAAGAATCGCCGCGCGCGTCATCGTCTTGCCGACGTTAGAGCCGGAAGGGTCCTCGCCGGAGAGCGGGTCAACGTCAACGCCGGCCTTCTTGCTGCGGCGGCGAGCACGCTCCTTACGCGCCTTGGAAGCGTTCGTGTGGCCCGTCTCGTCCACGTCTGCAAACAGGGCCTCAACCTCGTCGAGCGTCAGCTCGGTCTTCTTGTCCTTCTTAGACATCTCTTCTTCTTCCGCGTTCCTTAAGCGCCCGGAGTGCGCGAGTAAGCTGCAGGTAAGTATAGGTAGGGTAGCCCTCAGGCCACCTACCCTGCACAAACTCCCCTCAAGCTACATATGCTCAAAAGACGGCCAAATGTCCGGTAAATATAGGGATGCAATCGCTAGGCCTTCGAGCCGCCAAACTGCATCTTGTAGTAGCTCGCGTAGGTACCGCCGAGGGCAAGCAACTGCTCGTGGGTGCCGCGCTCCACCACGCGTCCCGCATCGACGGTCACAATCTCGTCGGCGTCGCGGATGGTTGAGAGGCGATGGGCAATCACCAGCGTGGTGCGTCCGGCCGAGAGACGCGAGAGCGACTCCTGCACCGCGTGCTCGCTCTCGTTGTCGAGCGCGCTCGTGGCTTCGTCCAGAACGAGAATCTTGGGGTCCTTGAGGAACACGCGCGCAATGGCGATGCGCTGCTTCTGGCCGCCAGAGAGCCGAGCGCCCCTCTCGCCCACCTGGGTGTCGTAGCCGTCCGGCAGGCTCGAGATGAAGGCATCGATGTTGGCCAGGCGCGCAGCCTCGCGCACCTCGTCGGCGCTTGCGCCGGGACGGCCGTAGGCGATGTTCTCGGCAATGCTCCCGTCAAAGAGGTAGACGTCCTGCTGCACGATGCCGATGGCCTCGCGCAGGCTCTTCTGCGTAACCTTACGAACGTCCTGGCCGTCGATGGCGATGCTGCCGCTGTCCACATCATAGAAACGCGGCAACAAGCTGCAGGTAGTTGACTTACCGCCACCCGATGGGCCCACGAGCGCGATGGTCTCGCCCGGGGCGATGTCGAGGTCGAGGCCGCAGATGACCTCGTCCGCACCCTCGTAGGCAAAGTGAACATCGCTGTAGACGATGTGGCCCTCCCCCACCTCAAGCGGGCGGGCGTCCGGCGCGTCGGTGATGTCGGGCGTGGCCTCGACCATCTCAACGAAGCGCCTAAAGCCAGCAATGGCCTTCTGGAAGGTCTCGGTGAAGTTGAGGATGTTCTCGATGGGCGTGGTGAGCATCGAGATATAGAGGGCGTAGGTGGCAAGGTCTGCCGCCTGCATCTGACCTTGGGCGATGAGCCAGCCACCGTAGACGAGTACGAGGGTGTTGAGCGCGCCCATCATGCCCGAGATAGAGGCCTGATAGGTACCCATGGCGCGATACATGTTGGTCTTGGAGACGAGGTAGGCGTCGTTGCGGGAGCGGAACTTGGCGCGCTCCACGTCCTCGGCGGCGAAACCCTTCACCACACGGATGCCGGCAAGGCTATCTTCGACCTGGGAGTTCACGTTGGAGATACCCACGCGGTTCTCGGTGAAGACGGCCTTCATGCGCACGTTGGCCCAAGCGTTGTAGGCCACAAGTGCGCAGGTAATAAGGGCGAGCACGCAGGTGAGCGGCACGTTGATGGTGCCCAGGATCACGAAGGCGCCCACGACCTCCACCAAGCCGATGAGCAAAAACTCCGGGCCATGGTGGGCCGCCTCGCAGATATCGAAGAGGTCTGAGACCAGGCGACTCATGAGGTCGCCACTCTTGTTCTTGTCAAAGAAGTTGAAACTCATGCGCTCGTAGGCGTCAAAGAGGTCCTCGCGCATGCGGCTCTCCATGCGTGCGCCCATGACGTGGCCCCAGAAGCAGATGAAGTACTTGCAGCCAAAGCGCAGCACGTAAAGGCAGATGAGGCCCGCGGCATAGAGCCACAGGGCGCTAAGGATGGCGCTCGTTCCCTGGGTGAACAGACCCTTCGAGGCACCGCGCAGAATCTGCGGGAAGGCCAGGTCGATGCCGGCGATGGCCACCGAGCAGACGAGGTCGGCCACGAACAGGTGGGTCTCGCCGGCGTAGTAGGCGCAGAACTTCGAGAACACGCTTGCGTCGCTTTCGGCATAGTTAGTCTGCCCGTCCTTGCGCCGGGCCTTCTCGTCTACCTTTTGCATGCGCTATTCCTGATCCTCAGCGTTCGGAGTGAGCCTGCGAGCCACGGCGTCGCAGATGAGCGCGCCCACGACGGTCTTGGCATCCTCCACCCTGCCATCGAGCACGGCATCGATGAACTGGGAGAGCTCCACCATGTCGACGTTGATGAACTCGTCGTCATCCGGATCACTCTTGGAGAAGGTTAGGCCGGTGGCCATGTAGAGGTGGATGATCTCGTCGCAGAAGCCCACGGTGCTGGCGATGGAGGTGAGGTAGGCCATCTTCTTGGCCGCAAAGCCCGTCTCCTCCAGAAGCTCGCGGTGGGCGGCATCGAGCGGATCCTCGCCCGGGTCGAGCTTGCCGGCCGGAATCTCAACCGTCACGCGGCCAAGAGCGGTGCGATACTGGCGCACCAGGCAGATGCGGCCGTCGTCGGTGAGGGCCACCACGGCCACTGCGCCGTTGTGACGAATGACGTCGCGAACGGCCTCGCGGCCGTCGGGCAGCTGCACATGCAGGCGGTTGGCGGAGAAGATCTTGCCGCGCCACATGGTTTCCTCGGAAAGCGGGGTCTCGGCAATCTGTGCGTCGCGCGGATCTTCCTCGCCCTGGACAAAGTCGCGGGTCATGGGCTCGCCCGACACATGGTCGTGGGTACGGCGGGCACCGTCGTAGGTGAAGGCCTCCACCGTGTTCAGTAGGTCTTCGGTCTCTTTTTCTGCCATGAAGTACTAGACCTCCCAGGCGCTACGACCGCGAAGGGCGCGGGCGCCGATGTCGTGACGAAGGGTCTTGCCCTCGAAGTTGATGAGCTCACAGGCACGGTAGGCCTTCTCGCGAGCGGCCTCAAAACTGTCGGCCACAGCCGTGACGTTGAGAACACGGCCGCCGTTGGTGACGAGTTCACCGGCAATGAGCTTGGTGCCGGCGTGATAGACCGTCACACCCTCGAGCGCCTCGGCGTCGGCAATACCGGTGATGGGCTTGCCCTTCTCGTAGGAGCCGGGGTAACCGGCACTCGTGAGCACCACGCTCACGGCCCAGTCGTCGTCCCAAGAGACGTCGGCCTCATCGAGCGTGCCGTTGTCGCAGCGGCAGAAGACGTCCACGAGGTCGGCCTTCATGCGCGGCAGGACCACCTGGGTCTCGGGGTCGCCGAAGCGCGCGTTGAACTCGAGGACCTTGGGACCGTCCTTGGTGAGCATAAAGCCGCCGTAGAGGCAGCCGGAGTAGGTGATGCCGTCGGCCTTGAGCTGCGCCACGACCTTGCGCTCAATCTCGACCATGGCCTCGTGCTCCTCGGGGGTCACGAAGGGCACCGGCGAGTAGACGCCCATGCCGCCCGTGTTGGGGCCGAGGTCGCCCTCGAGGGCGCGCTTGTGGTCCTGCGAGCTGGCGAGCGGCACCACGGTGGTGCCATCGGTGAGGGCGAGCAGCGAGCACTCGGGGCCCTTAAGCATCTCCTCAACCACCACGGTGAGACCGGCGTCGCCAAAGGTGCCGGAGAAACACTCACGCACGCCGGCGATGGCCTCGTCGGTGGTCTGGGCCACGATCACGCCCTTGCCGGCGGCCAGGCCGTCGGCCTTGACCACGCAGGGACCGGCCAGCTCGCGCACGTAGGCCTCGGCGGAAGGGGCGTCGGTGAAGCTCTGGTAGCGGGCCGTGGGAACGCCGGCGCGCTCCATGACCCGCTTGGCAAAGACCTTGGATCCCTCCATCTGGGCAGCCTCGCCCGAGGGGCCGAAGCAGGCAATGCCCGCAGCGCGGACGGCATCTGCCACGCCGGCGACGAGCGGGGCCTCCGGGCCAATCACCACAAGGCCAATGCCGTGCTCGACGGCAAAGTTCGCGACCTGCTCAGGGCTGTCCTGGTCAATGTCGGCCAACGTGGCCTCGGCAAGGATGCCGCCGTTACCGGGCGCGGCCCAAATCTTGCCGGCGCGCGGGCTCTCCGCAAGCTTGCGAAGCATCGCGTGCTCGCGGCCGCCAGCACCCAGAAGCAGAATGTCGATCGTCTCAGCAGTGGCCATGAAGGCTCCTCTTCTCTTTGCTCGACTCAACCCTTGTATCGTAACGCGAACGGCCGGGACAAGCCCGGCCGCATGATGCTATTGATGCTGACGAAACACCGACACTAGCCCTTGTAGAGAAGCTCGGTCGGCAGGAAGGAAATGCCGATGAGACCCGCTCCCGTATGCGTGGCGATGACGGGACCGGCGTTGTAGGTGGCCATGACGTCCACGTTGAGACCGCGGTCCTTGAGAATCTGCAGGCACTCGTTGCAGCCATCCTCGTTGCGCACGGTCAACAAGGTAGCCGTAAGTGGCGTGTCGGTGCCGTACTTGGCCTCCACGAGCTTGGCGAGCGACTGCAGGGCGCGCTGCATGCCACGCCCCTTGCCCGCGGTATCGAGCGAACCGTCGTCCTGCACCGCAAGCACGGCCTTGATGTTGAGCACAGCGCTCATGAGACCCTTGGCCTTGGAGCAGCGACCGTTCTTGACGATGTTCTCGAGCGTGTCCAGCGTAAAGACCAGGTAGGAGTTGTCACGCAGCTTCTGGAGGTGGGCAACCGTGGCCTCAAGGCTCTCGCCGGCATCACGCATGGCGACGGCCTGCTTCACGAGCATGCCGTGCATCATGGTCGCGGTCTTGGTGTCCCACACGCGTACGGGCACAGGAGAACCCTCGGCGGCAAGCTCGGCGGAGTTGGCCGTGCCAGAGAGGGCCGTGGAGATGTGGATGGAGAGGATCTCCTTGGCGCCGGCGGCCGCAACCTTCTCATAGGCCGTGGCAAAGGCGCTCGGCGAAGGCTGGGAGCTGTGCGGCAGCTCCTCGGCGGCGGCCATCTTGTCGTAGAACTGCTCGGGCGTGAGCTCAATCTGGTCCAGATAGCAGCCGTCGCCCACAAAGACGTGCAGGGGCACCATCTCAACGCCCAAGGAGGCAAGCTCCTCGAGCGGGATATCGCAGGTGCTGTCTGTCACGATCTCGAACTGGTGCTCCATGGTTTCTCCCTTCGCCTGGGCGAACTTCCTCTTCGGCCGCGAAGTCGCCAGCGCGCACCCCTCCGGCCAGGCTTTACATAAGAAAAAAGGCCCCGGCGCAGTGCCGGGGCCCTGGTGTTACTTCCAGTGACGGTTGATCGTCTGGTCGCGGTCGGGGCCGACGGCAATAAGCGAGACCCTGACGCCCGAAAGCTGCTCGATGAGGTCGATGTAGTCCTTGGCCTCACGCGGCAGGTCGTAGAAGCTGCGGCAACCGGAGATGTCTTCCTTCCAGCCGGGCACCTCGATGTACTTGGGCTTGGCGTGGTAGAAGATGCTCTGGTGCTCGGGAACGGTGGTGTACTCCACGCCGTCGCACTCGTAGGCGGTGCAGATCTTGATGGTGTCGAGGCCGCCAAGAACGTCGAGCTTGGTGATGGCGAGGTCGGTGAGGCCGTTCACGCGGGCGGCGTAGTTCACCACGACGGCGTCATACCAACCGCAGCGACGCTGACGGCCGGTGGTCACGCCGTACTCGTGACCCTTCTCGAGCAGGAACTTGCCCACGCCCTCGTCCTCGGGTAGCTCGGTCGGGAACGGGCCGGAGCCAACGCGCGTGAGGTAGGCCTTGGCGATACCGAGCACGCGGTCGATGTTGGTGGGGCCAACGCCCGAGCCGGTGATGGCGCCGCCGGCGGTGCAGTTGGAGGAGGTCACGAACGGGTAGGTGCCGTGGTCGATGTCGAGCATCGTGGCCTGAGCGCCCTCGAACAGGATGTTCTTGCCATCGTGGAGCAGCTCGTTGAGGAGCTTGGAGCTCTCGATGATGTAGGGGCGAATGCGCTCGGCGTAGGGCAGGTAGGTCTCGCAGATCTGCTCAACGGTGTAGGTGGGCAGCTCGTAGACCTTCTCGAGGATGGGGTTGGTGTAGGCAAGGGAGCTCTCGAGCTTCTCGCGGAAGATCTTCTCGTCGAGCATGTCCTGCACGCGAAGGCCGGTGCGGTTCATCTTGTCCATGTAGCACGGCCCGACACCACGCTTGGTGGTGCCGATGAGGTTCTTGCCAAGCTTCTTCTCATGGGCGCCATCGAGGTCCTTGTGGTAGGGCATCACGATGTGGGCGTTGCCAGAGACGCGCAGGCCGGCGCAGTCGAGACCCTGGGCCTGCAGGGTGTCGAGCTCCTCGAGCATGATCTGCGGGTCGACGATGCAGCCATTGCCGATGATGGAAAGGACGCCCTCGTACATCACGCCGGAAGGAATCTGGTGCAGCGCGAGCTTGTGGCCGTTCGCGATGACGGTGTGGCCGGCGTTGGCACCTCCCTGGTAACGGCAGACGCAGTCGAAATCACCAGAGACAAGGTCAGTAACCTTGCCCTTACCCTCGTCGCCCCACTGGGTACCCACGAGAACTGAAGCCGGCATGGAGAGCTCCTTTGCTGTTTAGCTTGGCCAACTTGTCAATTATACGGCAGGAGAAACCTATTCGTCGTCGTGGTGTGTGTCCACCTCGAGGAACTTGGTCTTCTCGGCGAAGAACGCCATGTCGATGATGCCCAAGGGGCCCGAACGGTTCTTAGCGATGATGAACTGCGTGACGCCGTAGTCCGGGCGGTCCTCGCGGCTGCCCTCGTCCTCGGTCATGGAGCGGTCGAGCAGGATGACGATGTCGGCGTCTTGCTCGATGGAGCCCGATTCACGAAGGTCGGAGAGCTGCGGGCGCTTGCCACGGTGGCCCGTGCGGTCCTCGTTCTTACGCGAGAGCTGCGAAAGTGCGATGACGGGAATGCCGAGGTCCTTGGCCATGATCTTGATGCCACGACTCATCTCGGAGACCTCGGTGGCTCGAGAATCAGAGCGCTTGGAGGGCGGCGGCGAGACAAGCTGCAGGTAGTCGAGGATGACCACGCCTTTTTCCTTGTTTCGCAGCATGCGGCGGGCCTTGGCGCGCACCTCGGTGACGGTGGTGCCCGGCGTGTCGTCGATCAGCAGGTCGAGCTGCGAGAGGTCCTGGGTGGCCTGGAGGATGTCGTTCCACTGCTCGGGAGCGATCTTGCCCGAGCGGATGTTTTGCAGCGGCACCTGCGAGTACACCGAAAGCAGGCGCTGGGCGATTTCCTCCGAGCTCATCTCGAGCGAGAAGAAGCAAACCGTGGCACCGCCCTGGGCCATCTGCACGGCGAGGTTCAGTGCGAAGGAGGTCTTACCAACACCCGGTCGGGCGCCGACGACGATCATCTGGCCGGCGCGCAGGCCGAGGAACATGCGGTCCATGGCGGGGAAGCCCGTCATGACGCCCACCGCCTGCGAGCCCTCCTGCGAGAGACGCGAAAGCTCGTCATAGAGCGAGACCATGGCGTCCTCGATCTTGACGTAACTCGTCTTGATGTCGCGGTTGGTAACGTCGAGCAACATCTTCTCAGCGGCGTCAACGACTTCCTTGGTGTCCTCGGGCGCGTTAGCCGCGAGGTTGGCGATCTTGGCCGAGGCATCAATCATGAGGCGCAGGGTCGAGTCGCGGTGCAGCATCTCGGCGTGGTACTTCCAGCTGGGAACCGCGAAGGCGTCCTCTCCAAGGCGCACGAGCGCAGCCATGCCGCCGGCGCGCTCGAGCTCACCGGAAGAAGTGAGATAATCGGAAAGCGGTCCGGGGGTAACCGGGTTGCCCTTCTCGAACATCGAACGCATGGCTCTGAAGATGACGCGGTGGGAGTCGAGGAAGAAGTCTTCCTCGCTCAGCTCCACAAGGGCGCTCTCGAGCACCTCGGGAGAGCTCATCATTGCCGAAAGCACCGAGCGTTCGGCATCTATGTCTGAGGGCATGGACTTGATGGAGGCAAAGGACGCCGGTGAGGGCGTGGCGTCGTAGACAATCTCATCCATAAGGCATACCTCCCTAGCATTTGCGCCCGTGCATCTTAGACCAACACCTGCTGTTCTGTGGTGGGATTTTTGTGCAGCTGCGCCTATGAACAGGGCATTGTTAAGAGCTTCCGCCGCCTACCACGCAGAATACGAGTTATCACAGTTTTCAACAACTTTTCGAGGAATCGGCAAGAGGTTTTCAACATTTCTGGACACTTGTTCGCCCTCTTGCGGTACCAAAACGAAGGGAATTGGAAATACCCCCGTTTTCCTCGAACTTTGTCTGTTTTCCCAGGTAGATAGCCTGAAAATTGGTAAGTGACGTAGAGCGGAACTCTCGCCAACTGGGGTTTTGTCATAACGCGTAGACCACGTTTACCAACTTGACCACTCTACGCTGGTCAAGTTTTGTAGAAATCCACGCCGGTTATGAATACGGCTTCTACAGGGAGGAGCGAAGAGAAGCCTCTTCGACCAAACGCAGGGACCGCGAATCCCGCCCAGCGCCAGCAGGGCTCCTCCCAAAAGGAGCGCCACATCTCGAAAGGCCGCAAAAAGAAAAGGGACCCAAGGCGCATAGCCCTGGGTCCCTCATGCGATAGCAAGTAAGCCGCAAGCGGCAAAGATGCTACTCGGCAGCCTCGGTGGCCTCCTCGGCAACCTCAGCCTCGGCGGCCTCGGCCTCGACGGGGGCCTCGGGGGCCTCCTCGACGACGGGCTTGCCGACCTGGAGGTTAAGCTCAGCGGCGATCTCGCGGTACAGGCTCACCTTGACGGTGTGGATACCGGAGGTCTTGATGGCGCGGTTGAGCTCGATGCGCTTGCGATCGACCTCGACACCGAGCTCGCTCTTGACGGCCTCGGCAACCATGGTGTTGGTGACGGAGCCGAAGAGCTGGCCCTCCTCGCCGACCTTGGCGTCGATGAGGACGGTCTTGCCGTCGAGGGCGGCCTTCAGGGCCTCGGCGTCGGCGATGCGCTTCTCCTCGCGCTTCGCGATGTTGTGACGACGCTCCTCGAGCTGCTTGATGTTGCCCTTGGTGGCAGGCAGGGCCAGGCGATTCGGGAACAGATAGTTCTCAGCGAAACCCTGGGCGACCTCGACGACGTCGCCCTCTCCGCCCTTGCCCTTGATCTCACCCAGAAGGATGACTTTCATGGACACTCCTTACTTAGCTGCGGTCGCGACGGCCACCACGGCTGGACACCACGGTAACGGTGTACGGCAGAAGGGCCATCTCACGGGCGCGCTTGATGGCGTTGGCGATGTCGTGCTGGTGCTGCGTGCAGGCGCCAGTGACGCGACGGGGCTTGATCTTGCCACGGTCGGTCATGTACTTGCGAAGGAGCTGAGTGTCCTTGTAGTCGATGAACTCAGTGTTCTCCTTGCAGAACTGGCAGTACTTGCGACGCGGCTGACGCTGGTACTCAGTAGCCATGTCTCAAAACCTTTCTGTTGGCGTGCGGCCGGCTTGCGACCGGACGCCGGTTCTCACGGAGACGTGCTCTAGGCACGCCAGCCACCATGTTGGCCAAACGGCCAGCGTAGGTGGCCTAGAACGGGATGTCCTCGTCGTAGACGTCCGCGGCAGGCGGAGCGGCGACGGGGGCAGGAGCGGGCGCCGGGGCGCTCGCCTGGTAGGGAGCCGCAGCCTGGGGGGCATAGCCACCCTGCTGCTGGTAGCCACCGCCGTTGCCCTGACGAGAGCTCATGAACTCGATCTCGTCAACGACAACCTCGATCTTGGAACGCTTCTGTCCGTCGCGCTCCCAAGAGCTGTAACGGAGCTTTCCTTCGATGGCGACCTTGGTTCCCTTGGTGAGGTAGCGCGCAATCGCCTCGGCACGCGTGCCGAACATCACGCAGTCGATGAAGTTGGGGTAGTCCTCCCAGTTACCGGTCTGCGGGTTGCGACGACGGTCGTTAACCGCAACGCCAAGGTGCAGCACCTGGGTGCCGCCAGACGTGGCGCGCAGCTCGGGGTCCCTGGTGAGATTGCCCGTAATGTTCACTCGGTTGATGCTCACTATGCTCACTACCTTCCTTGTGTGGGACTAGCCCACATCCATGACTGATTTACTCGGTCTCGGCACGACGAACGACCATGTGGCGCTTGACGGCATCGTTGATGCGAAGCACGCGGTCGAGCTCGGCGATCTGGGTAGGATCAGCGTGGAAGTTGACGAGGGTGTAGTCACCCTCGGCGAGCTTGTCGATCTCAAAGGCGAGCTTGCGCTTGCCCCAGTTGTCGACGTTGTCGATCGTGCCACCGTTCTCGGTGATAGCGACGTCAATGCGCTTCATAACGCCAGCGCGCGCCTCTTCGGTGATGGTGGGATCGACGAAAAACAGCAGTTCATAAGCCTTCATGTGGTCACCTCCTCTGGGCATGTGGCCTCGGGTCGTGAAGGTTTGCGCCCGAGGCAGGAAAGGTCGGTGAAGAATCGTACCACGTAATTGCTGGATATGAACACGGTGAAGGTAGGTTAGAACCCCTCCCCTGCACACAGCCCACACAAGTCATACGAATCGCGGCCCTTCCACGCCAAACCCTCTCTTTGGAAGGAACCGTACCTGATGGACCTGACAAAAATAGGTGAGCGAACAAACAGAAACCTAACAGCGCAGGTAGATGGACTAAAGGAATTTCAAATCGCCTAAATTTGGGTCAAACTGACCGCTCGCGGGCACCATGGGCCCGCTCACGGAAAACGGCCCCGTCCAAAACTGAACGGGGCCGTCCAAAAATCATCTGCTCGAGACGTTGTTATTCGCTATCTGCAGGGTTTTCCCCGGCGGACTCTGTAGACTCCTCGCCCTCGGTCCCCGCGGCATCCTCTCCGGCCTTGTGAGGCGGGATGAGCGTCGTAATGACCTCATGCGGGTTGGTATCGTCCTCGACAGTCTTCTCGTAGGAGCCGTTACTGTCATAGGTCTCCACGGTACGAGTGGTCTTCGTATCGCCAAACTCGTCGGTCGTCTCGGTCACAACAACGTGGGTTGAGGTGACGAAAGACGCGGGCGGCACGTCATCTTCGATAACGTCTGCCTCGGCTTCCTCGACCTCCGGCTTAGCCTCGACTGCGGTCACGACCTCATCTTCCAGCGTAGATTTCTCAACCCCGGCGGGAACGGGCGTGCCTTCAGTGGACTGTCCCTCCCCCTTAGCGGTTTGCTTCATCGCAAAGGCTGCGGCTTCAGCGGCGATAGTCTCGTCCAAGACGGAAGTAGCGGCAGGCTCGGGAGCAACGGGGCCATCACCCTCAACACCCCCGTTCACTTCGGCTTCCACAACAACAGGATCATCAGCAGCGGGCGAGCACACAGGAGACGGATTCACCTTCTCATCAGCAGCAGTCTCGGCCGTCACGGGGCTCACGGGAGGCTCGTCATCCTCGTCCTGGTCGAAAGCATCGGAAGCAACCTCGGGAAGCGGATCATAGGGGCCGCCCCAGCGGGCCACATCAAACTGCCTCATCCACAAGCCAACGGCATTGTCCTTGAGCAGCGTCGCCATAACCGTCACGAAGTTCCCCGCATAGGCAATCAGCAGGCAAACCGGAATGGACTTGAGGATGATTGGGGTCACATACCCCACCAGCTCGGCGGCCTCATAGGAGGTGATGGAGTCGACGTACATGAGGTATTCGAGGATCCAGGCAACGTCTGGCAGGCAGATGGCGAAGAGGATGAGGACGCCAACAAAAGCAATGGCCACAACGATAAGCGCGGAGACAATCGTAATTCCCGCGATGGTGAAGAGGCCCTTGTAGTCTCGCTTGAGCATCTCCCAGATGCGAGAGAACGACAATCCGGGGGCAATCTTGGTGTAGATGGCAGAGCGCACGCAGGCAGCGGTGACGACAAGGTCAAAGAAGAGTGCGGCGATGGTGACCACCGTGGAAACGAGTCCATTGAGGCCAAGCGTGTCAAAGATGACGTGCATCAGACCTGTGGCAATCGCCCAGAGAAGGTTCCAGACGAACATCACCACGATGGCGCGCCAACCGACCACGATGCACTTGCCCACGGCCACGCCCTTCTGCTTGGGCGCGGAATCGACGTTCCAGGCCGTGAGCCTGGCCCACTCAAGGCCATAACCCACAAGGGCAAGCAGGCCAAACAGTGGCACAAACATTCCGAGGGCGAGCAGCATAACGGGCTTGTACCAGCCCTTCTGGCTCGTAAGCATCTTCCAAGAACGGGAGAAGTAGCGCGGGGGCGCGCTAGCGGTGTCAGACATGAAGACCTCCAAGCGGGTGACAGTGGCATGAATATAACCACCGAACGTTCCAAATGAGTGACAGCGGCTTGAGTATACCCAGCTAACGTTCAAGCGCTCTGAAAGGTCTGGCCTCGCAGAAAACGAAGGGCCTGAATACCGCAGAGGTGGTCACCGGCGAAAGCCCGTTTGGCGAACTCGGTGCCGAGCCCCAAGAGACCCCTACTCCAGGCGTTCCAAAGGCCACCCAAAACTGAACAGCCTGCTAGCCATACAAAAAAGGCCCGACTCCTGCGAGCCGGGCCCTTACTTTCTGGCGGAGAGGGAGGGATTTGAACCCTCGTAACCACATAGTGGCTAAACGGTTTTCGAGACCGCCGCATTCAGCCGCTCTGCCACCTCTCCAGAGATATAAGAGCGGCGCCACTGGGGCGCCGCGGAAGACTCTGGCGGAGAGTCGGGGATTTGAACCCCGGAGACGCTTTAGACGCCTACACGATTTCCAATCGTGCGCCTTCGACCACTCGGCCAACTCTCCAATAAAGTGCGTTGATTAGATTACGTAACTTCACCCAAAAGCGCAACTGTTTTTCTCGACAAAAATATTTTGCTCAAAACTTGCACGCTTTGGCGCAAGCCCAATCAGCCCATGCGAACGAAAAACCGGGCGCCGCGGATGCGACGCCCGGATGCGAAAATCCTAGTTGTTCACAAGCCCTTACTTGTTCACGAGACCGGCGCGCACGTTGGCCTTCTTGCGCTCGGTGGCGTTGAGGATGCGCTTGCGCATGCGGATGGACTTGGGCGTCACCTCGACGAGCTCGTCGTCCATGATGTACTCGAGCGCCTCCTCGAGCGTGAAGGTGCGCGGCGGGGTGAGCTGCACGGCAATGTCGGCCGTGGAGCTGCGCTGGTTGCCGAGCTGCTTGGAGCGGGCGATGTTGACGACCATGTCACCAGGCTTGGAGCGCTCGCCCACGAGCATGCCCTCGTAGCACTCCTCGGCCGGGCCCACGAAGAGCTGGCCGCGCTCCTGGAGCGTGCCCAGGGCGTAGGAGACGGCCTTCTCGGTGGTCATGGAAATCATGGCGCCATTGTTGCGCACGCCAAGCTCGCCGGCATAGGGGCCGTACTCGAGGAAGGTGTGGTAGAAGACGCCCTCGCCGTGGGTGACGTTGAGGATGCGGTTCTTGAGGCCCATGATGCCGCGGGTGGGGATGCGGAACTCAATGTGGCAGATGGTGTCGCCCTGCTCCATGTTGGTCATGGTGCCAGAGGCGTTGCCAAAGACCTCGATGACCTTGCCGGAGTACTCGCCCGGGCACTCGACGACAGCCTGCTCGATGGGCTCGATGCGGTTGCCATTCTCGTCCTTCTTGATGAGAACGCGCGGGCGGCCCACCTGGAACTCAAAGCCCTCGCGGCGCATGGACTCCATGAGAACGGAGAGGTGCAGGATGCCACGGCCGCTGACCTCGACGCCGGTCTTGTCGGGGAGCTCCTCGATGCGCATCGTGACGTTGTTCTCGGCCTCGGTCATGAGGCGTTCCTTGAGCTGGCGGGCGCCCACAATGTCGCCCTCACGGCCAACGAGCGGGCTCGTGGAGGCCTCGAAGACGATGGAGAGAGTCGGCGGGTCAATCTCGATCGGATCGAGCTCAACGGGATTCTCCGGGTCGGTGTAGACATCACCGATGTCGGTGCGGTCGATGCCCACCACGGCGGCGATGTCGCCAGCGCCAACCTCGTTGCACTCCTTGCGGCCGAGGTAGTCGAAGGTGAAGAGCTGCTTGACGGTGGCCGTGGCGCGGCTGCCGTCGTTCTTGACGACGAGGATCTTGTCGCCGTTGTGGATGGTGCCGGAGTAGATGCGGCCGATGCCGATGCGGCCGACGTACTCGGAGTGGTCGATGGTCACGCACTGCATGGCGAGCGGGCCATCGATGTCGACCTCGGGAGCGGGCATGTCGGCAACGATCATGTCGAGCAGCGGGTACATGTTGTCGTTGTCGTCAGACGGGTCAAGACGGGCAAATCCGTTCATGGCGGAGGCATAGACGACGTGCTCCATGGCGAACTCGAGCTGCTCGTCGGTGGCGCCAAGGTCGGCCATGAGGTCGAGGCAGTCGTTGTAGGCCTTGTCGGGGTCGGCGCCCGGACGGTCAATCTTGTTCACGACGATCATGATGGAAAGACCGGCGTCGATGGCGTGACGCAGGACGAAGCGGGTCTGCGGCATTGGACCCTCGAAGGCGTCGACGAGCAACAGGGCGCCGTCGGCCATCTTCAGCACGCGCTCGACCTCGCCGCCGAAGTCGGCGTGGCCGGGGGTGTCGATGACGTTGATCTTGACGTCCTTGTACTCGATGGAGATGTTCTTGGCCAGAATGGTGATGCCGCGCTCGCGCTCCTGATCGTTGGAGTCGAGAACGCGCTCCTCGACCTGCTGGTTCTCACGGAAGGCGTCGGTGGCGCGCAGGAGCTTGTCCACGAGCGTGGTCTTGCCGTGGTCGACGTGGGCGATGATGGCGATGTTGCGTAGGCTTTCCTGGCGCATGGCTTTCCTTATCTCGTACGGCGCGCCACACGGCACGCGTTATGGCAAATCTCGGCCGACTTCTCGGCCAACGGCTTAGTTTAGCGCCACGGACGGCTCATCATGAGCGACACGGGCGCATTCATCGAGGTATCACGTCCAAGGGGCGGACGAGGCTTTTGTTAGAGGAGGCAGTCGGTCTGACCGGCAGGCAGAGGGTCAGTGTAGGCAAGGCCGTCGCCGGTGCCGATGCCCTCCACAAACGAGAAGGCAGAGTAGCCGCACTCGGCACCCTTCTCGCCAAACTCGAGGATAAGGGCATCGCGGAAGACGTCATCCTCGTCGGCGACTGCGCCGGGGTAGGCAATGGCGTAGCTCACGAGCTTGCCGATGACGCGGGAGTTGTCCTCGCCACGAGCGCCGTGACGCACCCACTCGCGAGCGGCCTCGAGGCACTGCTCGGTGGAGTCTTCATCAAACTCGCAGGTCATGCGCTGACCGGCGGCATCGATGGCAGAGGCCACGACCGAAAGGCTATCCCCTTCGGCCAGGCGGTCGAGGGCCTCGCCCATGAGGGTCGAGCCGAGCTCGTCGGTTGCCGCGCTGACGCCGCCGTTGGTCTGCTCTTCTGCCATGCTGCTGCCCTTCTTCGCGAAATCATCTTTGGAGATGGTACCTCGAGATAAACCTAAGAGAAAAGGCGGACCGAGAATTCCCGGCCCGCCTCGTGTTTGCTGGTGGAGACGATGGGGATCGAACCCACGACCTCAGGCTTGCAAAGCCCGCGCTCTCCCAACTGAGCTACGTCCCCGCTTGTGGTGAACATGATACGGCGTGCCGTTCATGTTCGCTCGCCAACCAAATCGCCTAGTTAGTAATAAACGCCCCAGCGGCGACTCGCTCACGCTGGGGCGTTTATTGGCGAAAAGGTGGTGGGCCCGACAAGGTTCGAACTTGTGACCTCCCGGTTATCAGCCGGACGCTCTGACCAACTGAGCTACGGGCCCACATGCGATGTGTTCGCCACAACGCGCTTGGGTATAATAACCCAATCCAAACGAGAAGGTCAACAAGATTTGAAAAATTTTTTTGAGCACCTTCTTGGTGGCCAAATCGTTAGGATTAGCAACTACTTTATGCGCTGTAACGGCGCTCGTCACGGATTGGGGGTCCAGACATGATTCGCATGGTCTTACACAACGTCATCGTCGGTGCCCCTCCCCTGCCCTCGGCAATCATCCTCGCCCCCTTGAAGGAGGGCCAGGACAAGCCCGAGGTCACGGTCGAGCGTGACGGCAACGCCTCCGAGTTTTTGGACAAGGCCCCCACCGACGTCTTGCCCATCAGCCTCGGTATGTTTGAGGCGGCCTGCATCGCCCGCAGCGTCGATGCATCCGAGAGGACTCGCCCCGATACCCACGAGCTGCTGCTCAACTCCATCTGTGCGCTGGGCTCCACCCTGGTGAGCGTTAGCCTCACGCGCGTCGAGGGCGCGACCTTCTTTGCCACGCTCGACGTGCGAGATGCCGAGGGTGCCATGCACCACATCGACGCCCGTCCGTCGGACGCCATTGCCGTGGCCATGCGCGCCGAGGTGGACATTTTCGCCAACGAAGACGTCCTCACCTGCGCCGGCCTTCCCGACTTCGAGGCCATTGCCGCCGACGAGCAGAATCGCGAATCCCAAAAGTTCCACGAGTTCGTCGAGAACCTCTCGCCGGAGGACTTCAAGGTCCCGCGAGATTAGCGCTGCTGTCCGGTCGGATGGGGGACCGTCCCTTCGGCTCGGACAGATTTGCTTCGCAAATCCCCCTCAGCCTCGCCTACAGGGACGGTCCCCCATCCGACCTACTCAATCAAAGTCGTGACATGAACTCCTGGGGGTTCTCTAGAACTATCACGTGGGTGACTACCTGTAGAGAAAGGGCGGCGGCCACCAGGTTGGTAGCCGCCGCCCAATGTTTAAACAAAAGGGCGCCCGATTGGTTAGTGAGGATTATTCCTCGTCCGAATTCTCGGCTTCGCCGGCCTCAGGCTCATCGGAAGTGGCCTCTTCGTCCGTGGCCTCGGTCTCGCCCTCGGCGGGGTCCTCGTCCTTGTCGGAGGAGTCCATACGGGCAAGGGCGCAGACGGAGTCGCCTTCGGAGACGCTCATAATCTTGACTCCTTGGGTGGAGCGGCCGAGCTTGGAGATGTCCTCGACCTTCACGCGGATCACGATGCCGTCGGTGGAGACGATCATGAGCTCCTGGTCGGGACCAACGACGCGGCAGGCCACGAGGTTGCCCTTCTTCTCGGTCATCGTGATGGTGAACACACCCTGGCCGCCGCGCTTGTGCTCGGGGTACTCGGAGACGGGCGTACGCTTGCCGTAGCCCTTCTCGGTGATGACGAACAGGTCGCCCTCGCCGTTCGTAATCTCCATGCCGAGCATGCGCGCGTCGTCCTTGAGGGTGATGCCGCGGACGCCGGAGGTGTCACGACCCATCGGGCGGACGTCGGTCTCGGGGAACATGATGGTCTTGCCGTCGGTGGCCACGAGCATGACCTTGTCACCCTCGCGCACGCGGCGCACGTTCACGAGCTCGTCGCCGTCACGCAGGTTGATGGCAATGATGCCGTCGTGGCGCGTGCGGTCGTAGGCACTCATGGCCGTCTTCTTCACGACGCCGTTGGCGGTTGCAAACATCAGGTACTCGTCGGCCGGGAAGGTGCGGCAGGTGATGACGGCCGTGGCATGCTCGCCCTCGGCAAAGGGCACGAGGTTCACGATGGCCGTGCCGCGGGCGGTGCGCTGACCAATGGGAAGCTCGTGGACCTTCATGCGGTAGACCTTGCCCTTGTTCGAGAAGAACAGGACGTAGTCGTGGGTGCTCGCCACGAAGAGGTCCTCGACAAAATCCTCGTCCTTGAGGTTCACGCCCTGGACGCCCTTGCCGCCGCGCTTCTGGGCGCGGTAGGTGTCGACCGGGGTGCGCTTGACGTAGCCGGCGTGCGTGACGGTGACGACCATGTCCTCCTCGGCGATGAGGTCCTCGACGTTGAGCTCCTTGGTGCCCTCAACGTTAATCCTGGTGCGGCGCTTGTCGGCGAACTTGCGCTCAATCTCGCGCATCTCGTCCTTGATGACGGCCAGAATCTTCTCGGGGTTAGCAAGAAGGTCCTCGTAGTAGGCGATGGCCTTACGCAGACCGTCGAGCTCTTCCTGGATCTGGTCGCGGGAGAGGCCGGTGAGGCGGCGCAGGCGCATCTCGAGGATGGCCTGGGTCTGCTCGGGCGAGAAGCCAAAGCGCTCGATGAGGCGCTCGGAGGCCTCGGAGTCGGTCTGGCTCGAACGAATGATGGAGATAACCTCGTCGATGTGATCGAGAGCCATGAGGTAGCCCTCGAGGATGTGGGCGCGGGCCTGGGCCTTCTTGAGGTCGA
>CAVHWW010000092.1:0-4508 GCA_963639715.1 Acutalibacteraceae bacterium | reverse complement strand
CCTTGACGTCGTACTCGTCGTCGATCTGACACTCCGGAACGTCCTCGACGCGGATGTCCCCCGCCTTGTACCAAAGTGCTGCCTTCATTGTTGCCCCTCTCCACAGAGTTATGTGGCAAGTCCCCACTTGCCATCTTTGCGGCACGCAATTACGCACCGACGCAATTATCCGCCGTAGAAGTGGAGAAATTGAGGAACTAGCGGATAGATTAGGGAGCCGAACAAACGGCAACAGGGGCTCAGTGAGCGGCAACGCCCGCCAACCCCCTAGTTATCGCCCGAGGTGGTTGTGGGCGGCTCGATTAGGCCCGCCCAAGCTTCCTGGACCTGAGCAGCCTTACCCTTGCGCAGGAGGAAGAAGGAAAGCCCCACCACAAAGGCAAAGAAGATGATGCCGCCCACGGGGTTGCCACCGCCGACCGACGACGAGGCTGCGGCCTTCTCGGCGAAGTCGGCGGAAGTCGTGGCCGCAAAGAGAGACGCGTCCCAGAGCATGTGCAGCACCACGGGCGCCCAGATGTTGCCGCAGCGGAAGTAAATCGCGCCAAAGAGCATGCCGAGGCCCGTGGTGGACACTATCTGCATTGCCACGTCCTGGATGCCGACGCCCGAGAACACGTTCACGATGTGCATGACGCCAAAGATCACGCCCGAGGCAGCGCAGGCCTTGATGACGCCCCCATGGGTGAGCCCAAAGTGCTCGAGCAGGGTCTCGCCGGCCACGGCTCGCGCCAGGAACTCCTCGCCGACGCCCACAATCAGGAAGTAGATCAGCGCCTTGATGATGATTGGCACGTTCACCTGGGCCTCGCCCATGACCACATTGGCGACGGCGTAGAAGCCCATGACGCAAAAGAGGGCCAGCAGAACCGCGCCGCAAGCCAGGCCTCGCCCAAAGCCGTCGAGGCGAAGGCGGATGAGTTCCACCTTGCCGGTCCCGGCCAGCAGGACGACGGCGACGATAACGGGCACGAGCTTCACCACGATGGCGCTCAGCACAACGAGCAGAGCCGGAAGTCCCGCAGCCTCGGCCAAGTCGGAAAGCCAGCTCAAAAGGAGCATAAGCACCATACCAAGCGCAACGGCGAGGACGGCATAGGCAACGGGATGCGATTTGCGGAGTTCATTCATGCGGCGACCTTTCAAATTTTTAACTAGATGGTACACCCCGTCACCTGAACGCAGCCACAGCGGCCGGTAAGGCGTCAGCCCGTGCGGATATAGCCACGCTCAAGCCGGCTGGCCCGCGAGCGTCATTTGCGATTAGTAGCCTGCATGCCAGAAAATAGAAGGCGGCCAGCACAAAACAGTCGACCGGGAAAGAAGACGGCATGGTGGAGTCGCGCAGAAACGCAGATATGAAGGCCGAGAGAGCACTCGCGCAATACCTGGATCGATGCTTCTACAAGAAGCTCTGCAAGGAGATTCCGAACGCCGCCTTTGACAGAAAGACAGACGCTAAGACCCAGCTTGAAGGGGTCGATGTTGAGCTTGCCATCGATGGACAGCAGTATCTGATCGACGAGAAGGCCTCTATGCCCAGCGCGTGGTACTCGAATTGTTGTCTGAGCGCTTAGCGTAGAGCGCTGGCAACAAAGGGCGGAACAAGTTGACCGAAAGGCTCTTCATGTCAGAAAAAGACGGGACCCCAGCCTACGACGCAAGCAACGCTGAATCCATCGTTCGCTACGCAAAGAGGCTCGAAGGCAAGACGCTGCGTGAGATGAGCGACGCGCCGGACCTACCCGACCCGCACGTGCGCCGCGGCTCCTTTGGCAATGCCCTTGAGGAGTACTACTTCCGCTACTCCATCAATAGCGACTCTGCCCCCGACTTTTCCGAAGCCGGGCTCGAGCTCAAAGCTACCCCCATGAAGAAGAATGCAAAAGGGGAGTTTGTCGCCAAGGAGCGCCTTGTTCTCACGATGATTGACTTCATGGAGGTGCCCCAGGAGCGCTTTGAGACCTCGCACCTTCTCAGCAAGATCAGCGACATGCTCTTGGTCACCTACCTTTACGACAAGGACAAGAACCCCGTCGATTACCCGATTCAGTTTGCGGAGCGCTGGCAGATTCCCGAGGCCGATATGCCGCAGATCAAGAGGGATTGGGAAACCGTCGTTGACAAGGTACGCGAGGGTCATGCCGAAGATATCTCTGGCAGCGACACGGTCTACCTCGAGGCCTGCACCAAGGCGAAGGACAGCACGGTAAGGCGCAAGCAGCCGTTCTCCGACGTTCCCGCAAAACCGAGGGCCTGGGCTCTTAAGGCCTCTTACATGACCGGCATTGAACGCCAGCTGCTCAACGAGTCGCAGGCCATTAGGCGCGAGAAGGGCGAAGAGGGGCTTGGTGTACTCGAGCTCATCCGCAGGCGCTTTGAACCCTATTTCGGCATGAGCCAAGATGAGCTGATGAATAAGTTCGAGGTCAGTAACTCAAAGAACTCTTGCGCTCGAATTACGAACCAGATCCTCGGCATCAGCAAAGGAAAGAATGCGGCTGAGCTAGACAAAGCCGGAGCCAAGCCAAAGACCATCAGGCTCAAGGCTAACGGGCGCCCCAAGGAGGCAATCTCCTTCCCCGCCATCGACTACTTTGAGCTTGAGGCCACGCCGTTTGAAGAGTCAGACTTCCGCGCGCAAATTGAGCAGCTCTACTTCTTCGTCATCTACAAAGAGGCCGAAAAGAATGTCTATAGGCTTGCAGATGTCTGCTTTTGGCAGATGCCTGAGCCCGACTATGACGAGGCCAAGCGCTGCTACGAGCAGATGCGGGAGAACGTGAGAAGCGGTCGCGCCGACATTTCCGTAAAGTCGAGCGAAAACCGCTGCTGCCATGTTCGCCCGCACGCAGCCAATGCCGCAGACACCAAGCCCCAGCCTCATGGCGAGCCGGTCACGAAGAAGTGCTTCTGGTTCAATCAGAGCTATATGGCGGAAGAGCTAACCAGGGTCCTTGGAAAGTAATTATTGTCCGCAAAGTTCAATAGCCTTCTTGGAGTCCAATTCCTAACCAGAGCAATTGGATCTTGATCTTTTCCGCTCGATCGAGTAAGCTAGTTCTTTCGAACCACATAGGACACAGCAGCGATTGGAGAAACGTGTCCAACGAAATCAAGGTGGCCGAGCTCTTCGCGGGCGTCGGCGGGTTCAGGCTTGGCCTCGAGGGCTACTCCGACCCAAGCAAGCCCGAGTTCAGCATGCCTGCGGCAGGCCCCTACAAGACCGTCTGGGCCAACCAGTGGGAGCCGCCCGGGACGGCCGGGCGCCAGTTCGCCGCCCGCTGCTACGAGGCTCGCTTCGGCGAGGGCTCCGTCGTGAACGAGGACATCGCGCAGGTGCTCGACAAGGCGGAGCGCGGCGAGGCCGCCATCCCCGACGTGGACATGGTCGTGGGCGGCTTCCCCTGCCAGGACTACTCCGTTGCCCGCCCGCTCTCGCAGGCGCACGGCATCGAGGGCAAGAAAGGCGTCCTTTGGTGGGAGATCTACCGCTTCCTCCACATGCAGGTCGAGCGCGGCGGGCAGAACTGCCGCTACTGCCTCTTCGAGAACGTCGACCGCCTGCTCAAGAGCCCGGCCTCGCAGCGCGGGCGCGACTTCGCGATCATCCTGTCGTGCCTGGCGAGCCTCGGCTACTCGGTCGAGTGGCGCGTCGTGAACAGCGCCGAGTACGGCTTCCCCCAGCGCCGAAAGCGCGTCTACGTCTACGCCGAGCGAAACGCCTCGTGGGACGCTGCCGCGCGCCTCACCGACGGCGTCATGTCGAGGGCCTTCCCCATGGCCACGCCCGACAAGGACGGCGTGCGCACTCTCTCCGTCCCGGACGACCCCTACGACGCATCCACGGGCTTCAACCTGGGCGGCAAGGCGTCGCCGTTCCTCGCGGCGGGCTGCATGGTCGGCCACGAGGTCCGCACCTGCGACGCCGTCGAGGCCTACGACGGGCCGCGCATGACCCTCGGCGACGTCCTCGTCCCCGAGTCCGAGGTGCCTGAGCAGTTCTTCATCGAGGCCGAGAAGCTCGCCAAGTGGGAGTACCTCAAGGGAGCCAAGCGCGAGCAGCGCACCAACAAGCAGACGGGCTTCACCTACTGGTACTCGGAGGGCCAGATGTCCTTCCCCGACGCGACCGACAGGCCCTCTCGCACCATCCTCACCGGCGAGGGGGGCAGCGGCGCGAGCAGGTTCAAGCACGTGATCCAGTGCGAGGACGGCCGCTACCGACGCCTCGTCCCCGACGAGCTCGACCAGCTCCAGGGCTTCCCCAGGGGCTGGACGGACGCCGGCATGAGCGACGGCAACCGTGCCTTCTGCATGGGCAACGCCCTAGTGGTCGGCGTGCCGCACGCCATTGGTCGTGCCATCTGCGAGCTGAGATAGCAGTCGCAGAAGCGCAACGAAAAACGCGGGGCTTACGGGCAAAAACTGTCCCGTAAGCCGCGCGCTCCCCTACTCCCGCACGTGCACCTTGACAGCGTTCACGCCGTCCTCGTAGGTGTAGGCGA
>CAVHWW010000091.1:0-6230 GCA_963639715.1 Acutalibacteraceae bacterium | reverse complement strand
ACCTGACGGTGGCGCCCCAGCAAACTGGCAGGAGCTCCCGTCACGCAGTCATAAGCGTCCAGTATGCAGGCAAAAGCGCGCAGCAGAAACACCCAGCAATCGGGCAAAAAAGCGCGGCAGGCACTCCTGGCAAACACCGGGAGCGTGCCTGGCAGGAGCGCCTAACAACCTGACGAGAGACTCCTAGCAAGCGCACACAACAAGTACGAAGAGGGGACGTCGCTAGCTCACGCTAGCGACGGCCCCTCTTTCTGTGATGGATTCGCCCGAGCAGCAGCTGGTCCGGAGTTTCAAGCTGGTTTGGCCCATAGCGAAGCTCATTAATTCAGCAAAACGCTCTACCCTTTAATTGTTCGTTCAACTTATGGGGCGCAAATCTCCGACGGCCAAAGTAGACCGGGCATTTTGCCCACAAAACCCCAGTTGGCGAATGACCGAAATGGGTGTCTACTTGGCAGGTTCCGAATTTGCGCCCCATAAGTTGAACGAACTTGTTTAGCGCCCTGTCCGACACCCCAATTGGGGGCTATATGGACAAGAAAGCGATACGAGAAGCGTGCCGGAAAGGAGACTTCCTCCTGTCCCAGCGCGTAGTTTGCTTGATATATGAGTTGAACTCCGACCCAGGCCCCTACAGCGCAAAACGCCGGTCGTTGCGTAGGACCTACTGCCGGCAAACAGTGGACTTATGCCAACCGTCGCACAGGTCCCAACCATCGCAGAGCGAATCGTCAGCCGTCGCGGTGCGGGCCGCCGGCCGTCGCGCAGGTTCTGGCAGTCGCGTGGGGGGGGTTACCACCACAAGCTATGTGCCATGACGATGGATGGCGGGGTCATGCCAGCCATCACTTGGGCCTACCCCGTATTTCTTACTCCGCGCCGGAAAATAGCGGGTTTATACCAACCTTCGCACGAGGTCACAACCATCGCGGCGCGAATCACCGGCCACCGCGCGAGGCTCCAGTCGTCGCGGCGCGGGCCGCCAGCCGTCGCGCGGAGTCTTCAGCTGTCGTAGGACGGATCTACTCGGTAAAGGGAAACTCGCCTCGGGCGAGGGCCTCGACGGAGTCGGCCACGGCAAAGTCGTCGCAAGCGCCAATGTGCCAGCGGGCGGCGGTAGCGGCAGCGGGTGTGGCGTTCGCCACAGCCACCGAGTTTTTCACGGCCTCAAGCATGGTGAGGTCATTTTCCGCATCGCCGAAAACGAAGACGTCGTCCTCGTCCACACCGAGGTAATCGCGCAGGTAAAGCACGGCGGAACCCTTGTTCCAGCCCTTGGGCATGGTGTTGATGAAGCCCGCCTGGGGCACATCGAAGTCCAGCTCGGGCATCGCCTCTTCCAGGCGATCCTTGAGCGCCTGGGTGGCCGCGAGGTCACCGCCCACGAAGGGGTTGACCTTCAGCACGTCATGGCTAGGCAGCGGAGCCTCCATGCAAATCTTGCCGTAGCGCGGGAAGGCCACGAGCAGATCCTCCTGCGTGCCCTCCGCAATCATCGGCTGCTTTCCGTCGAACCAGACAAAGCCTGCATGATCGATCTCGCGCACCAGCTCGGAAATGCGATGGCACAGCTCGATGGGGATGCGATTCTCAATGATGAGCTTGCCGTCGTGATAAATCTCAAGGCCGTTGGTGGTGACCGACGTGGCATAGCAGGCCTCGTCATCCTCGAAGAGCGTGGCCGCCCAGGCGTAGCTGCGGCCGGTGGAGAG
This sequence comes from Acutalibacteraceae bacterium, assembly GCA_963639715.1. Classification (GTDB taxonomy): domain Bacteria; phylum Actinomycetota; class Coriobacteriia; order Coriobacteriales; family Atopobiaceae; genus Parolsenella. The sequence goes on along the minus strand of CAVHWW010000091.1, from coordinate 4,518 downwards.
GCCCACCGCACAGCCCTGCTCGCGCGCAAAGCGGAACGCCTCATGAATGCGCTCGGGCACCACTTGGCAGCCCCACGGCATAATCGTGCGGTCAACGTCGGAGAGAATCAGCCTCATCTTGTACCCCTCTACCTCGAGATATACCAACGATGCACGGGCCGGCGCAAACCAAAGCCGGCCAGCCGACCGACACGTCACAGATCGGCCGCTGCGTCGGCGAGCAGGCCGAGCCGCCACCTGAGCGCTAGGCCGCCCGCCAGCCAGACTCCACGCCGCCGTGCCAATCGGTCGATACGCCGTCACGTCAACCAATCGCTACGCCGGCGCACAGTCGCTAGGCCGCCCGTCAGCCCTCCACGCCGCCGCGCCAGTCGCTCGCCGCACCGGCGCGCAGTCACCAGGCGTCAAACGGCCGCCAGCCGACACGAAGTCCAAAGCCGGCCGGCCGTCGCATCGGCGTGCGCCGGTGCCGTCGCAGCACCGCGCCGCCATCGCGCCCGCCCAAAAAGCCCGCCGGCGCAGGGTCGGCGGGCTCACGTTTGCTACAGGCTCTCGATGACCTCGACGACCTGGTTTACGTACTGCTCGCAGATGGCGGGCGTGGCGGCCTCGACCATCACGCGCACCATCGGCTCGGTGCCGCTCGCGCGCACAAGCGCGCGGCCCTCGCCCTCAAGCGCGGTCTCGACGCCAGCCACGGCGGCCTTCACGCGCTCGTCGGCCATGACGGCGTCCTTGTCGGCCACCACGACGTTCTTGAGCAGCTGCGGGTAAATCTTCACCGGCTCGGTGAGCTCGGCCAGGGTCTTCTTGGAGCCCAGCATCGCCTCGAGCACGCGCAGGCTCGTGTTGATGCCGTCGCCCGTGGCGCTGTACTTGGAGAAGATCACGTGGCCGCTCTGCTCGCCGCCCAGCGAATAGCCGTGCTCGGCCATGCAAGCCGAGACGTACTTGTCGCCCACCGCGGTCTGCTCGTAGGCGATGCCCGCGCGCTCGAAGGCCTTGTACAGGCCCAAATTGCTCATGACGGTGGTGACCACGGTGTCCTTAGCGAGCTGACCCTGCGAGTGCATGTAGGAACCACAGGCGTACATGATGAGGTCGCCGTCGGCCACGTTGCCGTGCTCGTCAACTGCGATGCAGCGGTCGGCGTCACCGTCATAGGCAAAGCCCACGTCGAGGCCCTTCTCGGCCACGAGGTTCTGCAGCTGCTCGATGTGGGTGGAGCCGCAGCCACGGTTGATGTTGAAGCCGTTGGGCTCGTTGGAGACCACGTAGGTCTTGGCGCCCAGCGCGTCGAACACGCCCTTGGCGATGGGCGTAGAGGCACCGTTGGCGCAGTCCAGACCAATGCGCAGGCCATGCAGCGAGAAGCTCGCGGAGCTGATGAGGAAGCCGATGTAGCGGTTGCGGCCCTCGACGTAGTCGATGGTGCGGCCGATGTCCTCGCCGGTGGCCAGCGGCACCTCGGTCTTACCGTCGATGTAGTCCTCGACCATCTCGAGAACCTCGGGCTCCATCTTGTAGCCGCCTGAGTTGATGAGCTTGATTCCGTTGTCGGTGTAGGGGTTGTGGCTGGCGGTGATCATGATGCCGCAGTCGAAGTCGTCGGTACGAACCACGTAACTCACCGACGGCGTGGTGGTGACGTGGAGCAGGTAGGCGTCGGCGCCGCTGGCGACGATGCCCGCGCCCAGCGCGTACTCGAACATGTAGCTGGAGCGACGCGTGTCCTTGCCGATGACGACCTTGGCCTTACGACCCTGACGCAGGCCGTAGTACCAGCCGACGAAGCGGCCGATGGCGAATGCGTGGTCGACGGTCAGGCCCTCGTTGGCGCGGCCACGAAAGCCGTCGGTGCCGAAGTACTTCATGCGCTCTCCCCTTTTACGTCCCGTGCCGCACATAGCCGGACGGGCTGTCCCAAATCTCGTAAGGCCCGGCCGTGCTCTGGGCACAGCTCAGGTCATTCCAATCGTGTACGTGCTGCCGCGGCGCGCCATTCCGCAAACAAGCGGCAAGCGCCAGCAAAGCACAGCCCCTCAATTATGCAACAGAGCCGTGCCTCTCCATCTCATAGCCACGCGAGCGGCAGATATGGAGCACGGCGTCCCCACGTTTAGCACGGCGCCGGTACCGCCGTGAACGGAACGCGAGCCCAGACGAATGCGGAGCGAGGGCCGCGACGAGTCGGCCAGACACAGGGCACAAGGCCGCCGGTCGGCCAGGCACGGGACGCAAGGCCACCGGCCGGCTAGGCAAAGGGCGTGCACTCCGGCAGGCAGGACAGGCGCGACACACAAGCTCCGCCGGTCGACCGGGTACGAGGCGCAAGCCTAACCGGTCGGCTAGGCGCGGGACGCAAGGCCCGGTAGGCAAACCAACCGCAAAGCACAAGCTCCGCCAGCCGACCGGCAGCTCCGGCCCGCTACAGTCCGTAGATGTCGGTGAACTTCTCAGTGAGGTAGCGGGTGTAGGGCGCGGCGTCGAAGGGCGCGCCGCAGGCGGCCTCGATGAGCGGCATCGGGTCGGTGTCCATGCCGTGACGCCAGATGCGCTCGCGCAGCCAGGCACGAATGGGCTCGAGGTCGCCGCTTGCCACCACGGCCTCGAAGTCCATGCCGCCGGCGCGCATGGCCTCGAGCAGCTGGGCGCCGTAGGCCCCGCCGAGCGCGTAGGTCGGGAAGTAGCCAAAGTCGCCGCACGACCAGTGGACGTCCTGCAGGCAGCCCAACGTGTCGGTAGGCACATCGAGGCCGAGGTAGCCCTTGTAACGCTCGTTCCACAGGCGCGGGACGTCGGCCGCGCTGGCCTCGCCGCTCATGAGCAGCTGCTCGATCTCGTAGCGGATGATGACGTGGAGCGGATAGGTGAGCTCGTCGGCCTCGGTACGGACAAAGCCCGGCTCGGCGCGGTTCACGGCGAGGTAGAGCTCGCGAGGCTCCACGCCCTCAAAGCGGCCCGGGAAGTGCTTGCGCAGCTGCTCAAGCAGCACCGGCGCAAAGGCCTCGCTGCGGCCAACGTAGTTCTCGAAGAAACGGCTCTGGCTCTCGTGCACGCCGCTCGAGACGCCGCCGTTCAGCACGGTGTAGTCGTAGGCGGGATCGATGTTCTGCTCGTACATGGCGTGGCCGCCCTCGTGCAGCATCGAGTAGACGTTGCTGATGACGTCGCCCTCGTAGACGTGAGTGGCGATGTAGGCGTGGCTGCTGCAGACGGCGTCGGTGAAGGGATGCTCGGTCTCGGCCAAGGAGAGGGCGTCCATGTTGAGGCCCTCAACCACCATGAGCTCACGGGCAAGCGCCATCTGGCCTTCGTGGTCGAAATGGCCCTCGATGCAAGCGCGGCTCGGCTGCCAGCCCTTCTTCTGCATGGCGGCCACCAGCGGCACCACGCAGTCCTTCACCTGCGAGAAGAACTCGTCGTAGAAAGCCTTGGAGGTGCCGCGCTCGTACTCGTCGAGCAGGGTCTCGTAGGGGTCCTGGTCGGGCTTACGCAGAAGCGCCATCTCACGGCGGGCAGCGACGAGGCGGTCGAGGTAGGGCTCGAAGGCATTCCAGTCGTTGGCATTCTTGGCGCGCACCCACGTCTCCTGCGCCTCGCTGGTGAGGCGCGCGAAGCTCGCGGCCATCTCGGCCGGAACGTCCACCTGGTCGGCACGCTCACGGGAAAGCACGCGCACCTGGGCCACGCGGGTGTCGTCAAGCTTGCCGGCATCCGCGGCCGCGTTGAGGCGCTCGAGCAGCTCGCCGGTGGCCGCGCAGCACACAAGCTCGTGGGCCTCTTCCTCGAGCGTAGCCAGCGCCTCGGCGCGTGCGGCGCCGGCTCCTGACGGGTCGGTCGTCTCGCCGGCGAACATGATGGAAGTCGCGGCGTGGCGATGGGCGAATAGGTGCGCCTGCAGCTTATCGAGCGCGGCGAGGTCTTCAGTAAGGGACATAGGTGCTCCTTCGGTCGCAAGTCAACGCTCCCTAGTGTAGCCTCAGCACCAGTACCGACGGCACCGTCACGCACGGGGCGTCCTACAAGCGCTGTATATCTGCGCGCCCAACACCAGCACCGATGGCTCCGCTGCATACGGCACTCAGACGCCGCAGGCCTGCATACCCAGTCAGACGCTGGCGACCTTGCAACGCATGGGAAGGCTTTAGGGGCAGGCTTGAAAAGACAGCGCAGGACAACCCGCCTAGAATGCGCGCCCTATGTAAACAAACGCTCAAAGAATCGTTGGAAACCCGAGTTGTGCACGAGCTGAGAGGCCAATAAGAATAGTTGTAAAATTGATTAGACCGTTTACCAGGCGTTTTCAAAAGCAACCAAATTGAGACAGTCCGTTATTATCCCTATTTGGTCTGCACAACTCGGGTTTCCAACGGCAGTCGCGCCCCGATTCCACGTATATGACCAGAAATGAGGCCTCTGGAGAGGTTTGGTCATTCAGCTAGTTAATATCATGCATCTATTCACAAAAAAGATTGATACTAGACCATCGTTCGCGCAATAGACCATGGACTGACG
>CAVHWW010000090.1:0-9091 GCA_963639715.1 Acutalibacteraceae bacterium | reverse complement strand
CCTCACAGGCGACTACGTTTGCGTCATTTGTAGCCACATGCGAGGTTGAGGACGTCACAGGGAGATACGTTTGTGCCTTTCGTAGCTATGCGCGAGGTTGGGGACGTCGCAGGCGGATACGTTTGCGTCATTCGTAGCTATATGTGAGGTCCGATTTAGGACCTCTGTCAACAACGGTCATATAACCGCAGGTAGATGAGCATGCCAACTTTCCAGGCACTCGCCCAATGAACGACGAACCTCGCATATGGCTACGCTTGTGTCATCAGTAGCCATATGCGAGGTTGAGGGCGTCGCAGGCGGATACGTTTGCGTCAAACGTAGCCATACGTGAGGTTGGGGATGTCGCATATGGATACGTTTGCGTCATTTGTAGCCATATGCGAGGTTGTCATTGTCGCGTACGGTTGCGTTTGCGTAATTCGCAACCGCATATAACAATCAATTTGAAAGCCACATCGGCAAGCATCTCATAATCGCAGCTAGATTGCTTAACGATAAATCACAGAGCCTTACAACCGCGTGGGGGATGTCGCAAAAAGATGCGTTTGCGCGATTCGCAACCGTATGCAGCAAATCCTCCACCGCACGCAGCAACCCCATCAAAAAAGGGCGCCCGCGAAGTGCGAGCGCCCTTGGGCTTGCTATGGAGTGGGGTGGCTGGCCCGCCGCCCCCTACACGGGAAGCCAACGACTCGACAGGGCTAGGCCGTGCCGGCGCCGCGCCGACATGCAAGGCAGTGGAAGCCTAGCAGATCTTGTGGACCCAGCCGTGCTTGTCCTCGAGAGCGCCGGACTGAATGCCGGTGAGGGTCTCGCGGAGCTTGGTCATCACGGGGCCCATCTCGTCGTGGCCCTCGGGGAACTCGACGACAAGGTCACCCTCGTGGATCTCGCCCACCGGCGAGATGACGGCGGCGGTGCCGCACAGGCCGCACTCGACGAACTCGCCGCTCTTGACCTCTTCCCAGGTCACGGGGCGCTGGTCGACCTTCATGCCGAGGTCCTCGGCAACCTGGACGAGCGAGCGACGGGTGATGGAAGGCAGGATGGAGTCGGTGTAGGACTTCGGGACCACCAGGGCGCCGTCCTTGGCGACGAACAGCACGTTGGCGCCGCCGGTCTCCTCAACGTAGGTGCGGGTGCCCGGGTCGAGGTAGAGGTTCTCGGCGTAGCCGTTGGCGTGGGCCTTCATGCAGGCCTTGAGGCTCATGGCGTAGTTGAGGCCGCACTTGGTGTTGCCGGTGCCGTGGGGCGCGGCGCGGTCGTACTCGGAGATGCAGATCTTGATGGGCTTGAGGCCGCCCTTGAAGTACGGGCCGACCGGGGTGACCAGGATACGGAAGAGGTACTCGGGAGCCGGGGCAACGCCGATGACCTCGCCGGAGCCGATCATGAACGGGCGGATGTAGAGAGAAGCGCCGGAGCCGAAGGGCGGAACCCAGGCGGCGTTGGCCTTGACGACCTCGTCAACAGCCTCGACGAACTTCTCCTTGTCGAAGGAGGGCATGACGAGACGGTGGGCGGAGTCATACATGCGCTCGGCGTTGGCGTCGGGACGGAAGCAGACGATGTCGCCGTCCTTGGTGGTGTAGGCCTTGAGGCCCTCGAAGACCTCCTGGCAATAGTGGAAAATGCCGGCACACTCGGAAAGCGAAATGGAGTGATCGGTGGTAAGGCCGCCCTTGCCCCAAACGCCGTCGACGTACCTGCACTCGTAGCTGTAGTCGGTGGGCTGGTAGGCAAAGCTGAGGTTGCCCCAGTCCAGATCCTTCTTCGCAACTGCCATTGCGTAACTCCTTACCTTGCGTTTCCGGTCTGCCGTGGTGCATAAGATGCAGCCAAGCGGTAAGGACACACGATAGCCCTTTCGCTCGAACGAATCGCCAAAATTGCCATTCGATAACATTCTCGAAAAGGTTTTATGTCAGGTGCAGCCTCTGCGGACGAGAAGGACGTGCCACCAGGGGCGTCTGGGCTCGCCGAAATCCCTTATTCGAGAGGCGCGGCGCGGGTGCTGCCGAACAAGGGACCAGCGACTCAATGAATGCCTCCCGCCAACAGGCTCGCCGCTCAGTGGCTGGGACCTCTCTCAGGCTCGCCGCTCAGTGGCTGGGACCCCTCTATTAGAGGAACACGGCCCCGCGGCCCATCAAACCGGACCCGGCTCTTCAAGCACACGTGCCCGCGAAATTGCCGTTCAGTCGAGAACTGCCAAACGAGAAAGGACCGCCCCCGCACGGTGCGGAGGCGGACCTTAGGCTTGCTATGCCAGGCTTGACGCGGCTGGGCGGCCATCCCGTAAGGCCCTCCGATCTCAGCGTCGGCCTCGCTTACTAGCCTCCGCGTCGGGCCCGCCTGCCAACTTCACAAGCTCCAGCTAGGCCAGCCGCGAGCGCCAGACAAAACGGGCCGCCCCCGCGCGGTGCGGAGGCGGCCCTTGGGCTTGCTATGTCGGGCGCTGAGCCCGCACTCCCCTACAGGTCCTGCAGGGCGACGACGTCGAGCTTGCCATCGCGGGCGGTACGGATGGCCTCCACCATCGCCTGGGCGCCGGGAAGCGTCGTGACGTTGGTGACGTGATGGTGCACCGAAATCTGGCGCAGCATGTAGAAGTCGTCACGCGTGTCCTGGCCACCGGGCGTGTTGATGATGAGCTGGATGTCGCCGCCGCCGATCATGGTGCCGATGTTGGGGCGCATCTCGCTCGTACGCCTCACGGTCTTGCACTCGATACCGGCCGCGCGAAGCGCCTTGGCCGTACCGGTGGTACCCACGAGCGAAAAGCCCATGCTCACCAGGTCGCGGGCCACGCCGATGATGGCGCGCTTATCGCGGTCCCTCACAGAGACGAACACGCAACCCTTGGTGGGCAGGCCGTAGCTAATGGCCAGCTGCGTCTTGGCGTAGGCAGCCGGGAAGGTCGGCGCCACGCCCATGACCTCGCCGGTGGACTTCATCTCGGGGCCGAGCGTCATGTCGGCACCGGGGAAGCGGTCGAAGGGCAGCACGGCCTCCTTGCAGGCAAAGTAGCCAAAGCTGCGGTCCTCGGGCGGCAGGTTGAGGTCGGCAATCTTCTCGCCAGCCATGATGAGGGCAGCCATGCGCGCCAGCGGCACGCCGGTGGACTTGGACGAGAAGGGCACGGTACGGCTCGCGCGCGGGTTCAGCTCGATGACGTAGAGCTGGCCGTTGTGCACGGCGTACTGCACGTTGAGCGCGCCCACGACGTGGCAGGCCAGCGCCAGCTTGTGCGTGGTCTCGCGAATCTGGGCCACCATGGAGTCGGCCAGCGAGTAGGGCGGCATGCAGCAGGCCGAGTCGCCGGAGTGGATGCCAGCCTCCTCGATCTGCTCGAGCACGCTGCCCACGTAGCACTGCTCGCCGTCGGCCAGGGCGTCCACATCGAGCTCAACCGCGGAATCGAGGAAGGCGTCGAGGTAGATGGGGTGGTCCTTGGAGACGCGCGTGGCGGCCTCCATGTAGCTCTTGAGGTGGCGCTCGTCGTAGGCGATGACCATGCCGCGGCCGCCCAGCACGTAGCTGGGGCGTACAAGCAGCGGGAAGCCGATGCGGTGCGCGACCTCGACGGCCTCTTCGTAGGTCTCGGCCACGCCAGAGACCGGGTAGGCCACGCCAAGCTCGTCGAGAAGCGCACTGAAGCGCTCGCGGTCCTCAGCCAGGTCGAGGGCGTCGGGCTGGGTGCCCATGATGGGCACGCCGGCGGCCTTCAGGCGCGCGGCCAGGTTGATGGGCGTCTGGCCGCCGAGGGTGCAGATGACGCCCTCGGGCTGCTCGACGTCGACGATGTCCATGACGTCCTCGAAGGTGAGCGGCTCAAAGTAGAGGCGGTCGGAGGTGTCGTAGTCGGTGGAGACCGTCTCGGGGTTGCAGTTGACCATGACCGTCTCGTAGCCCTTGTCGTGCAGGGCGTAGGCGGCGTGGCAGCAGCAGTAGTCGAACTCGATGCCCTGGCCGATGCGGTTGGGGCCGGCCGAGAGGATCATGGCGCGGGGACGGTCGGCCTCGCGGCGCTCGGTGGCGCCCCACTCGTAGGTCTTGTAGTGGTAGCTCGTGCGCGCCGGGAACTCGCCACCGCAGGTATCAACCGTCTTGATGACCGGCGTTACGCCCTTGGCCTTGCGCCAGGCGCGGACCTCGAGCTCGGTGGAGCCGGTGAAGTGAGCGATCTGCTCGTCGGAGAAGCCGAGCTGCTTGATGGAGCGCATGTCGCGGCCGCTGATGTCGGTGAGCTTGCGCTCGGAGAGCCACTTCTCGCCGGCCACGATGTTGCCGATGTGCTCGAGGTACCACGGGTCGATGCCGGTGAGGCCGTAGAGGTCCTCGATGTCCCAACCGCGGCGCAGGGCCTCCACCACGTAGTAGATGCGCTGGGCGGTGGGCACCGAGACGCGCTGGCGGAAGTCGGGCACGTCGTAGAGCTCGGGGTCGTCGGCGCCGAGCATGGACTGGCCAGCCTCAAGCGAGCGCATAGCCTTGTTGAAGCTCTCCTCGAAGGTGCGGCCGATGGCCATGACCTCGCCCACCGCCTTCATGCGGGTGGACAGGGTGGTGTCGGTGCCCTTGAACTTCTCGAAGGCGAAGCGCGGGACCTTCACCACGCAGTAGTCGATGGAAGGCTCGAAGCATGCGGGCGTAGCCAGGGTGATGTCGTTCTTGACCTCGTCGAGGGTGAGGCCCACGGCCAGGCGCGCGGCGACCTTGGCGATCGGGAAGCCGGTAGCCTTGGAGGCCAGCGCCGAGGAGCGGCTCACGCGCGGGTTCATCTCGATGACGATGACGCGACCGTCCTCGGGGTTCACGGCGAACTGCACGTTGGAGCCGCCGGTAGCCACGCCGACCTTCTCGAGAATGGCCAGCGAGTAGTCGCGCAGGCGCTGCAGCTCCCAGTCGGCCAGCGTCTGGGCCGGCGCCACGGTGATGGAGTCGCCGGTGTGGACGCCCATGGGGTCGAGGTTCTCGATGGAGCAGATCACGATGCCGTTGCCGGCCGCGTCGCGCATGACCTCCATCTCGATCTCTTTCCAGCCCTGGATGGACTCCTCAACCAGTACCTCGCCCTCGGGCGAAAGGTCGATGCCCTGGGCCACGATGCGGCGCAGGTCGTCCATGTCGTAGGCGATGCCGCCGCCGGCGCCGCCGAGCGTGAAGCTCGGGCGGATGATGACGGGAAAGCCCAGGTTGGAGACGATCTTCTCGGCATCGGCCACCGAATAGGCAAAGCCGCTGCGGCAGATGTGCAGGCCGATCTCCTCCATGGCCTCGGCGAAGAGCTTGCGGTCCTCGCCCACGCGGATGGACTCGACGTTGCAGCCGATGACCTCAACGTCGTACTTGGCCAGCACGCCGGCCTCGTCGAGCTCGATGGCGCAGTTGAGGCCCGTCTGGCCGCCCATGTTGGGCAGCAGGGCGTCGGGGCGCTCGCGCTCGATGACCTTGGCGACCGCCTCGGCCGTGATGGGCTCCACGTAGGTGCGGTCGGCGATGTTGGGGTCGGTCATGATGGTGGCCGGGTTGGAGTTCACCAGCACGACCTCGTAGCCCAGCTCCTTGAGGCTCTCGCAAGCCTGGGTGCCGGAGTAGTCAAACTCGCAGGCCTGGCCAATGACGATCGGGCCGGAGCCGATGACCAGGATCTTCTTGATGTCGTTGCGCTTCGGCACTAGAAGCGCCTCCCCTCACGGACGTCGATGGCCAGGTAGGTGTTGTCGCCCTCCATGAGGCGCCTGAAGGCCTCGAAGAGGTAGACCGCGTCATGCGGGCCGGGCGACGCCTCGGGGTGGTACTGGACGCTGAAGGCCGGGATGTCGAGGAACTGGATGCCCTCGGGGGTACCGTCGTTGAGGTTGACGTGCGTGAGGCGGATGCGGCCGAAGCGCTCGGTGGTGGCCACCGGCGCAATGCGGCGCTCACTCCAGAAGCGCAGGTCGCTCGTGTTGGCGGCGTGCCACGCGTCGACGACCTCCTGGCCGCCGGAAAGCTCCACGTCAAGCTCGCCCAGGCTCGGGAAGACCAGGCCGTAGTTGTGGTTCTGGGCCGTGACCTCGGTCATGCCGGAGAGCAGGTTCATCACGGGCTGGTTGCCGCCGTGGTGACCGTAGGGCAGCTTCTCGATCTGGGCGCCCGCGGCCTGGCAGATCATCTGGTGACCCAGGCAGATGCCGAAGACCGGCACCTTGCCGAGCAGCTCGGCGGCGCAGGCGGCCGGCTCGGGCAGCTCGCGCGGGTCGCCAGGGCCGTTGGAGAGGAAGACGCCGTCGGGGTTGGTGGCCAGGATCTCCTGCGCGGGGGTGTCCCAGGGTACCACGCGCACGTCGAGGCCAGCGCCCACAAGGCCGCGCAGGATGCCGTACTTCTCGCCGCAATCGAGCGCGGTGACGCGCAGGCGGCGGCGCGGACGGTCGAGGTTGACCTTGGCGGCCACGTCGTAGGCCTCAGGCGTAGAGACCTTGGCGACCCAGTTGGTCTCGGAGATGGAGGGGGCGGCCTTCACGCGCTCCACAAGGCTCGTCGGGTCGAGGTCCTCGGTGGAGATGGCGCAGCGCATGGTGCCGGCCTCGCGCACACGAAGGGTGAGCTCACGGGTGTCGACGCTCTCGATGGCCACGATGCCGTGCTCGGCGAGGAAATCGGGCAGGGTGCCTTCGCTACGCCAGTTGCTGGGCGTGTGGCACATGTCGCAGACAACGACGCCGGCCAGGTCGACCCCGTCAGATTGCATGTCCTCGGCGCAGACGCCGTAGTTGCCGATCTGGGGGTAGGTGAACGCCACGACCTGTCCTGCGTAGGACGGGTCCGAGATCACCTCCTGGTAGCCGGACATAGAGGTGTTGAAGACGAGCTCACCGAAGGTCTCGCCGTCGGCTCCCGCCGAGAGGCCCTCGAAGGTGGTGCCGTCTTCCAGCGCGAGCAGCGCCTTCTTGGCACCCTTTGCGAGCAGTGGGTTCACGCGTTCCCCTTTCTGTTGGGTTCGCGCGGCATGAAAAAGACGCCTGGCAAGATGGCCACGGCGCCCACAAACTGGACGCCCGCCTTTTGCCGGGGCGTCCCCACAAGACGAGCGCGCATCCGCCGCGCGCCCTTTGGCCCAACGTAAACCCAGCTTGTCCAGCGCCAGGTCAGGCCGTTTTGCCTTGCAGGTATCCCGTACCGTGCTTAAAGGTCTAGGGGATTATATGACGCGAGGGTTCAGGCGCAAGCAAAACTTTGTGTTAGGTCACCTCATATAATTGCAGGTAGCGCAGGTGAGGTAGCGATTATGCGTCCAAAACGGCCTTCTATCCATCACCAACGCCGCGCCTCCCCCACACGATAGCGACACATGTACGGGGCGCGCGAGGCAAAGCATTTCAGCCACGCGGGCACGACCGTTCACGGATGCATGCAGAACCCTTAAAGGCCCGCCATCCCCGCTCCCCCACAATGGAATACGGAGGCGAACGTTTGGCATCCCGCTCGAACATGGCACAGATGCCACCCCTCGAGTCTTGCCCGCCATTCGGACTGCACTTGAGCGCGCCTCCAACCGCAACGGGAGGACCATGGAACTTAGACACCTGCGCTACTTTGTGGCGCTTGCCGAGACCTTGAGCTTTACGCGCGCTGCCGAGACGCTCTATATCTCGCAGTCGACGCTCTCGCAGCAAATCTCTGCCTTGGAGGAGGAGCTTGGCTGCAAGCTCTTTGAGCGCAACCGCCGCCAAACCAAGCTCACGAGCGAGGGCAAGGCCCTGCTCGCCGAGGCCCGCGAGGTTCTCGGCCATGTTGATGCCCTGCCCGCCATCGCGCAAGGCGGCCTTGCGGCGCCGACGCAAAACGAGTCGATCCACATCGGCTTTGACATGCGTGTGCTCGGCAGCGACTTTTTGAGAAACGCCGTGACCAATCGCGTCATGGAGCTGCGCACCACTCGTCCCGAGCTTCACGCCGACTTCCAATCGGCCGAGTACGACACGGTGCTCCACTCCCTCGACGAAGGCAAGCTCGACCTCGCCTTCTTCCTGCACCAGCAGCCCAACCTCGCCAAGCAAAGAGGAACGGGGCCCGCACGCCTCGAGTCGCGATGTCTGTACGAGGAGGAGCTCATCTTGGCCGTGCGCACGCCCGACAAGCTCGAGGACACGCGCGAATGCCTCAAGAAGGTCCTCATGAAGCGTGGCGTAACCCTGCTCGAAGGCGAAGGCCGCGGCATGCTGCAGGCCGTGCGCATCTTCGAGGAGCTGGAGCTCGAGCCGCAGATTCACTTCGTCTCGGACAGAAATGCCATGCTCATGGAGCTCAACTGCGGCGAGCGCGCGATCATCCTGCCCAAGGGCTTGCTTTCCCGCTCCGCCGCAGCCGACGTGCAGGCCCTGCGCTTCCGCACCCCGGCCGCCAAGCTCTACGTACTTGCCGCCTGCCAAATCGGCGCCACCAACCCACTCATAGCCGAGGTGGTCCACGCTGTGGAAGAGGCCATGATCCCCTGGATGGAGATCCGCGCCGCCGAGCTCGCCGAAGACCACCGACGCCACGAAATCGCGGAGTAAGCCCGGCGCTCGACAGGCAGTGAGCGCAACAAGGGTTCAAATCGAGCGCTCACGGCCCTGGCGACCCGGAGGCGCAACACGAGGCCGCTCGCAAACACTCGTGGCCCTGGTGACCCGTCGGCGCTACACGAGAGCACTCGCAAGCACTCGTGACCCTGGTGACCCGGAGCCGCCACGCGGAACCGCTCGCAAACACTCATGGCCCTGGTGACCCGGAGCCGCCACACGGAACCGCTCGCACGGATGCCATTCGCGCAATTGCGGCCAAATGCAGCATTGAAGTTGCTGCACGGAGTTGCAAACACCGAAAACGCAACAGAACGTGACAACGAAGTTGTCGCACGGAGATGCAAATTCCGAAAACGCAACAGAACGTGACAACCCTAAGACCTACAAAGATTCAATGCTAGGGACCTATAAAGCGTTTACCAGGCATTTTGTAATAATTAAGCCTCGACTTCCACGCAAAAGTTGTTGCACGGAGTTGCAAACTCCGCAAATGCAACCGCACGAGACAACGAAGACGTCGCACGGAGCTGCAA
>CAVHWW010000089.1:0-30416 GCA_963639715.1 Acutalibacteraceae bacterium | reverse complement strand
AGGCAGCAACAGGGCGTCTCTCGGACGCGGCAGCGCGAGCCTGAAGCGTTGGCCCCGCAACTCCCAGCTCCCTCTCAAGCAGCCTCGTGTCGGCTCGAGCGAGCTGGCCCAACGTGTGGATGCCCAGGCGCTTGAGCTTCATCTCGGTAGATTGGCCAACGCCGCTTAGGGCCTTGATGGGCAGCGGATCTAGGAAGCTTCGCTCCGTGCCGGGCATGACGACGGTAAGGCCACGCGGCTTTTCGGCTTCCGAGGCAATCTTGGCAACGCTTTTGCAGACGCCGAGGCCAATTGAGCAGGTAATGCCAAGGGCGGCGACCCTCGTTTGGATGCGCCTGCAGATATCGACAGGGCTCTCCTTTGAGTAACGCCCTGGCGTCACGTCAAAGAATGCCTCGTCGATAGAGACCTGCTCAACCAATGGCGTCTCATCAACAAGGATGGCCATAACGCGCGAGCTAAGCTCGCGATAGCGATCGAAGTGGCCATGCGTCCAGATTGCGTCGGGGCAAAGGCGCTTGGCCTGAGCCGCCGGCATTGCGCTATGCACGCCGAACTTGCGCGCCTCGTATGAGGCGGTTGAGACCACGCCACGCCTCTCTGCATCTCCTCCGACGATTAGCGGCTTTCCTCGCCATTCGAGATGGTCGAGCTGCTCGACGCTCGCGAAGAAGGCATCGAGATCGAGAAGGCCTATGGCGGGTCCTTCCCAGCCAACACCAAGGGAAGTGTTGTCCGGGCCACCCTGGCCCTCCTGCCTGCTGGTATGTAGCGTGTCCGTCACTTGCTGGAAGTGGCAGGAAGGCGGACGCTAAAGGTCGTGCCGTCCTGCTGTGTGCTCGTGACGGATATCTTTCCACCATGCCCCTCGGCAATCCCGCGCGCGATGGCAAGGCCCAGGCCAAAGCCGCCGGTTTGCCTCGTGCGCGCCTTATCGGAGCGATAGAAGCGGTCAAAGACGTGGGGGAGGTCCTCTTCAGGAATCGGCTCTCCGAGATTGTTGACGCTAAGTTGCGCAGTACCGTTGTGGCGCGAAAGCGCCACCGTCACCTGGGAGTCTTTGTTGGCGTACTTGCAAGCGTTGTCCACAAGCGTCTTGGTGAGGCGCGCGAGCTGCTCGGGGTCACCCATGACGTGTACGTCAGGCTCCACCCTAGTCTCGATAAGGCAGCCCTTCTCAAAGGCCACGGCGTCGAACTGCAAAGCCTCGCCCTCAACGGTGGAGGAGAGGTCAACGTCAACATTCCTACGAGCGCTACCGGCGCCTTCCTCGGTACGCGCGAGCTCCAACAAGCTCTCGACGAGGCCACGCATCCTTTCGGCCTCCTCGGCCGTCCCCTCAACCCAACGCTTGCAGTCCTCGGGCATCTCGGACTCGCTTTGTTGCAGAATCTGCGAGTTGGCGAGGATGACGGCAAGGGGCGTCTTAAGCTCGTGGGAGGCGTCGGCGACAAACTGGTGCTGCTGGTCCCAGGCCTTCTGCACGGGCCTGAGCGCCCATTTGGAAAGCAGCATGGCGATGCAGAATGCTGCTGCGACGCCCCCTAAAGCAAGGCCTGCGCTCACAACGAGCTGGTGAGCCTTCTCGGCATCGACGCTCGTGGTGTCAGCAAGCGCAATCCTCCAACCAAAGGCACTTTGCTGCTTTTTCCACGTCACGTGCTTAGAGGAGTAACGGCCGTAGGTATCCGAGGAGGTGCAGGCAAGCGTAAGCGCCTCGGTAAGGGTGTCGGAATCAACGCTGAACTGGCTTTGGTTGGAGCCGATGGTCGTGCCGTCGTAGCTCACGTCGACCCAAAGCACCGGAAGGTGCTCCATGCCCATGGTCTCGCTGCCCTGGTCTCCGGCTGGCAGAGTGTTCCTGTCCTCGAGGGCGCGCTCAAGCGAGCGGTCAACCAGCGCGTCAAACGAGTTTTGAGCGCTGACAAAACCAAAACCCGCCATGGCGAGCAAGACAACTCCAACCATGGCGGTGATGATGGCAACAAGCCTTATGCGTAGTTTCTTAAGCAAGGCACTCCCGTCTGCGGGGGCGCGGCTGCGCCCTAGTCCATCTGCTCCAGACGATAGCCCAACATGCGAAGCGTCGTAATCTGAACCTTGCTCTTCACGTGGTTGATCTTCTTGCGAAGGAAGCTCACGTAGGCCTCAGCGGAGTTCTCGCTGGCCTCGCCGTCGGTGCCCCAAACGCGGGTGAGAAGGTCCTGCTTGGAGACGATGCGCCCCGGGCTGCTCATAAGCATGCGCATAACCTCGAACTCCTTCTGGGAGAGATGCACGTGGGCGTCGCCGCAAGACAAGTCATGCGTGTTGAGGTCGAGCTTGAGGTCGCCAAAGGTCAGCTCGTCGATCATGACCTCGCCCTTGCGCCTCGTAAGCGCGCGGATGCGGGCGAGAAGCTCGGCCTGCTCAAAGGGCTTGGTCATATAGTCGTCAGCGCCGCAGTCGAGGCCCTCGACCTTGTCGGAGGTGGAAGTCTTGGCGGTGAGCATCATAACGGGCAGCTCGCTGCCAGCATGACGAAGCTCGCGGACGATAGAAAAGCCGTCCATGCCCGGCAGCATGACGTCGAGCACAGCCGCGTCGTACATGCCACTTTGGGCGTAGGCGAGGCCGGCCTTGCCGTCGTAGGCGGCTTCGGTGTTGTAGCCATCGGCCTCAAGCATGTGGCAAATTGCGTCGGCGAGGTTGCGCTCGTCCTCAACAACTAGAATGTTCATTAAGGTCTCCCTTTCTCGAGTTCTTGGGCAAAATTCTACGGTTGCCCCTGAACCGCGCCTGAAGGTTCCTGAAAACGCCGGCTTTGCACACTCTATCGCCATGTTTCGCGCCTCGCATTGGCTGTTTTGCTGTGTGTAGCTCGAGAAGCTGCGAGATTCCTGCGTTTGCTCTTCAAACTTTTCAAACGTTGTCGTAATATGAGCAACTGCTGTTTTGGTTTTGCGGCGCCACGCCAACTCATGCTCGCGTCGCACGAATGGAGGAGTTACCTTTGGCAGTCAAGATCCGCCTGGCCCGCTTCGGGTCCAAGAAGCGTCCGTATTACCGTGTTGTCGTCGCCGACAGCCGTATGCCCCGTGACGGTCGTCACATCGAGGAGGTTGGCCGCTACAACCCGCTGACCACCCCGAAGACCATCTCCCTCGACCTCGAGAAGGTCGACGAGTGGCTCGCCAAGGGTGCCCAGCCCTCCAGCGCTGTCTCCCACCTCATCGACATCGTCCGCGCCGGCGACGCCCCCGCGCCCGAGAAGAAGGTCAAGAAGTCCAAGAAGCAGATCGCCAAGGACGCCGCTGCCGCCGAGGCTGCTGCTGAGGCCGCTGCTGCCGCCGCCGCTGAGGCCGAGAGCGCCGAGTAGCGCATGGATGCCGAGACTCTGCCCTCCGAAGACGTCGAGCAGACGTCCGAGGAGCTGCCGAGCGACCGCATCGCCGACCTTGTTGAGCTCATCGTCTGCGGTCTTGTAGACGATGAGGACAGCGTCTCGCTTGACGTGACCGACCGTGAGGACGGCACGCTTATCGAGATTGAGTGCGCCGCTGATGACGCAGGCAAGGTTATTGGTAGGCACGGTCGCCAGATCAAGGCTATCCGTACCATTGCGCGCGCCCTCGGGCAGCGCGTCGGTACGTCCGTAGACGTCGAGGTGCTTGGCTAAGATCGTGGCAGCCGGATATAGGCTCATAGCCCGTGTGGTAAAAACCCACGGGACGAAGGGGGAGGTCGTTGCGGTTCCCGCAGGCGGCCTTCCCCCTGTTTTGGACGAAGGCCTACGCGTGGCCGTCGTGCCGCCTGCCCTCAAGGGCAGCCGTTGGCACGAGGTTCGCGACGTAGAGTCTTCGCCCGCAGGTCAGCTTGTCTCGCTTTCGGGGATTAACGATTTGGGTTCTGCCCGCGAAATTGCCGGAAAGTGGCTGCTTGCTGCTGAGGCTGACCTTCCTGAGGGGCTTTCCATGCATGACATGGAGTTCCTCATCGGCCTCGAGGTGGAAGACGAGAGGCTTGGTCTTCTCGGCTCCATCGAAGAGGTTATGGTGGGGCCCGCCAATGACGTCTGGGTCGTTCGTGGCGAGAGGGGAGAGACCCTCGTGCCTGTCGTAGACGACATCGTTCTTGGTCTTAAGACCGAAGACGGCCCCGTTGTTACCAACATTCCCGTTGGCCTTGCCCCGTGGGACAACGGCGGGGAGGACGAATAGATGCTCGTAGAGACTCTCAGCGTCTTTCCGGACGTCTTCGCTCCCTACCTTGACGCATCCATCATGGGCAGGGCCCAGCAAAAGGGCATATTTGAGTTTTGCGCTCATGACCTGCGCGATTGGACGCACGACCGTCATCGCACGGTCGATGACGCGCCCTTTGGCGGGGGCCAGGGCATGCTCATGAAGCCCGCCCCCATCTTCGAGGCCGTACGCGACATTCGTGCGCGTGACGAGCGCAAGCCTTATATCGTCTTTTTCACGCCCACCGGAACGCCTTTTACCCAGCGTGTCGCCGAGCGTCTTTCCACCTGCGAGCGCCTGCTGTTCGTCTGCGGGCGCTACGAGGGCATAGACGAGCGAGCCTACAGCCTGGCAGACGAATGCCTGAGCTTGGGCGACTACGTCCTTACCGGCGGCGAGCTTCCGGCCATGGTTGTGACTGACGCGGTGGTTCGCTTGCTCCCTGGAGCCCTTGGCGACGAGATGAGCCCCGTCGACGAGTCGTTCTCCAGCGAGGGGCTGCTCGAATACGAGCAGTACACGAGGCCCGCCGATTACGAGGGCATGAGCGTACCCTCCGTCCTTCTCTCGGGCGACCATGCGAAGGTCGACGCATGGAGGCGCAGAAACGCCATCGAGCGAACGGCTCGCCTGCGTCCCGACTTGCTCGCTAGTGCCAACTTGAGCGACGAGGAGCTCATCTACGCTGCATCGTTCGTTGGCCCCGAGGTTTCGCAAGCTATGGGCACCGCGGGTTCGTGCGGCGAGGGGAGTGAAGCTTAAATGAGGGATTTTCTCGAATTCATCGGCTTTGCCGCCCTTGCGGTCGCCGTTGCCCTTGGCGTGCGCTTCTTCGTGGCGGAGCCCTTCATCATCCCGTCGGCTTCCATGACCGACACGCTCGAGATTGGCGATCGCCTCATTGGTGAGAAGCTCACCTACCGCTCAAGCGATCCTACGGTTGGCGACATCGCCACCTTCATCGACCCCGAGGACTCATCGCTTACCCTCATCAAGCGCGTCATCGCCACTGCCGGACAGACCGTCGAGCTCATCGATGGCAAGGTCTACGTTGACGGCGCCGAGCTTGACGAGCCCTACACCGATGGCAAGCCAAGCTACCCGCTCGACTCGCACTCCTCGCTGCTTGCCGACAATATCTCGTATCCCTACACGGTCCCTGACGGCTGCATCTGGGTCATGGGGGATAACCGCACAAACTCGCAGGACTCGCGCTACTTTGGCGCGGTTCCTATCGCAAACGTGACCTCAAAGGCGGTCTTTGTTTTCTGGCCGCCCGAGCACATCGGGGCCCTTTAAGCCCCACACGCATGCACGCGGGGCTTCGCCCCATGGAATAACTAGGAAGGTAGAAGCGTCCATGAAAGAAAACGCCCTCACATTCCAAGACATGATCTTCGCCCTCGAGCACTACTGGGCGGGCCACGGCTGCACCGTCATGCAGCCCTATGACTCCGAGGTCGGCGCCGGTACGTTCCATACGGCGACCACCCTGCGCAGCCTCGGCCCCAACGCCTGGCGCACCTGCTACCCGCAGCCCTGCCGTCGTCCGGCTGACGGCCGCTATGGCGAGAACCCCAACCGCATGCAGCACTACTACCAGTTCCAGGTCATCCTGAAGCCCTGCCCGGTTGACTCCCAGGAGCTCTACCTCGGCTCGCTCAAGGCCATCGGCCTCGACCCGGCCGAGCACGACGTGCGCTTCGTCGAGGACGACTGGGAGAGCCCGACCCTGGGTGCCTGGGGCCTTGGCTGGGAAGTGTGGATGGATGGCATGGAGGTCACCCAGTACACCTACTTCCAGCAGGTCGGTGGCATCGAGGTTGACCCGGTCCCGGTCGAGATTACCTATGGCCTGGAGCGCATCGCCATGTATGCGCAGGGTGTTGACTCGGTCTATGACCTCGTGTGGAGCTACCTGCCCGACGGCACGCCCATGACCTACGGCGACGTCTTCCACGAGAACGAGGTCGAGTTCTCGACCTACAACTTCGAGGTTGCCGACATCGATCTCATGCGCCGCAAGTTCGACGAGTACGAGGCTGAGTGCCACTCCTGCCTCGACCGCAAGCTTCCGCTGCCGGCCTATGACTGCGTGATGAAGTGCAGCCACGCCTTCAACATCCTCGACGCCCGCGGCGCCATCTCGGCCACCGAGCGCGCCAACTACATCCTGCGCGTCCGCGCCGTCGCCAAGGCCTGCTGCGAGAGCTACCTCGCCGAGGTCGCTGGCAAGAAGGACAGCTATTCCACGAAGGGGGAGGTGGCCTAAATGGCAGACTCCAAGAACTTCCTGTTCGAGATTGGCTGCGAGGAGATGCCTTCCGCGCCTCTCTCCAACGCCGCCAAGCAGCTTCCCAAGCTTGTGACGAGCGCCCTTGACGAGGCCGGCCTTGCCCACGGCGAGGTTCGAGTCATCAGCTCCCCGCGTCGCCTTACCGCCATCGTTGATGGCGTGGCCTGCGCCACCGAGGCCATCCACGAGCAGCTCCGCGGCCCCAAGGCCCAGATCGCCTTCGACGCCGACGGCAAACCCACCAAGGCTGCCGAGGGCTTTGCTCGCAAGAATGACGTCGCGGCCTGCGAGCTCACCCGCAAGGTCGCCGAGGACGGCAACGAGTACGTCTTCGCCGAGCGCAACGTTGAGTCCAAGCCCGCCATGCCCATCCTCTCCGAGCTTTGCCACGACGTCATCGCCAAGATCGAGTGGCCCAACTACCGCTCGCAGCGTTGGGGTTCTGAGCACGAGGGCTTCGTGCGCCCCATCCGCTGGATCTGCGCGCTGCTTGGCGACGAGGTTGTGCCCGTAAGCTACGCCGACGTCACGAGCTCCAACACCACGCGCGGCCACCGCGTCCTCGCTCCCGGCGAGCACGTCGTTGCCACCCCCGATGCTTACGAGCAGGTGCTCGAGAATGCCTTTGTGCTCGGCGCCGAGCGCCGCGAGCAGGTCATTCGCGAGGGCATCGCCAAGATCGAGGCCGAGCGCCCCGGCAGCCACGTCGACACCCCCAAGAAGACCTTCGACGAGGTCGTGAACCTCTGCGAGTGGCCTACCGTGCTTGTCGGCACCTTCGACGAGGAGTTCCTCAAGGTCCCGCACGAGATCATCTGCGAGTCCATGCTCTCCAACCAGCGCTACTTCCCGATCTTCGACGCTGACGGCAAGCTCACCCGTGAGTTCGTCATCGTCTCCAACGCCGACCCGAAGGTCAGCGACACCGTTGTCGCCGGCAACGAGCGCGTCGTGCGTCCGCGCCTTGACGACGCCAAGTTCTTCTACGAGGAGGACCTCAAGGTTTCGCTCGACACCTTCCGCGAGCGCCTCTCTGTCGTTGCCTTCCAGCAGAAGCTCGGCAGCGTGCTGCAGAAGTCCGAGCGCATCGAGTCGCTTGCTCTGGCCATCACCAGCGAGGCGAGGATTGGCGCCAAGATGGCCGCAGCCAGCGCCCGCGCTGCCCACCTGTGCAAGGCCGACCTCGTGAGCTCGGCCGTCGTCGAATTCACAAGCCAGCAGGGCGTCATGGGCGGCTACTACGCCCTGGCCGCCGGTGAGGGCGAGGACGTGGCCGAGGGCATCCGCGACCACTACCGTCCGCGCTTCGCTGGCGACGAGCTGCCCGAGGGAACCTGCGGTTGCGTCGTGGCCGTGGCCGACAAGCTCGACACCATCGCCGGCATGTTTGCCATCGGCGAGCCGCCCACCGGCTCCAAGGACCCCTACGCGCTTCGCCGCGCCGCCATTGGCGTCGTGACCATCCTGCGCGACCGCCTGCACGTTTCCTACGAGCCTCTCGTAGCAAGCGCCCTCGAGGCCCTCGCCGACCAGGGCATCGAGTTCGACGCCGAGAAGACCAAGGCTGACATCTGCGCCTTTATCCTTGGCCGCATGCAGCAGATGGTGCGCGACGACGGTGTTTCCGCCGACGTCGTGGCTGCCGTCAGCGCCGGCAACGTTACCGCGCCCGACGACTTCTTCGCCCTCGCTCACGCCCTCGAGAACGCCCGCGCCAACGACCCCGAGACCTTCGACAACCTTGCCGTGGCCTACGCCCGCGCTGCTCACCTCGCCCAGGCCGACCTTGGCAACGAGGCTAACCCCGAGCTCATGGGCGACACCGAGAAGTCCCTCCACGACGCCGTCGTCAAGGCCGAGGAGAAGGTGTCTGCGGCTCTCGAGGCCAAGGACATGGATGCGGTCATCGGCGAGCTCGCCGCCCTCCGCGAGACCATCGACGCCTTCTTTGCCGACGTCATGGTCATGGACGAGGACATGGCGCTGCGCGAGAACCGCCTGCGCCTGCTGAACGCCCTTGTCGGCCTGTTCTCCGGAGTTGCCAACATCGGAGAGCTTGCCCGTAAGTAGTACTTGCCACAGCGCCGCCCGCCGATGCGCCCCGCATCACGGGCGGCGCGTTGCCTAGGATAAGTAAGACGTCACCGTTGTTTGGGGGTTCACGTGAAGGTTACGTTTGACCAATTTGGCGAGGGTCTTCGTGAGGACCACGCCACCGTTTTCGTCGTTTCCGACTCGCTCGGCGAGTCTGCCAACAACGTCGTGCTTTCTGCTGCCGCTCAGTTCAGCGACGGCGCCGTGCGCGTCGTGAGGCTTTCCCAGATCGAGAGCGCCGAGGAGGTCGAGAACTACCTCAACGAGCACGACGATGAGTTTGTCTCCACGGCCGTCTTCCACTCCATCGTCGACCCGACGCTGCGCAAGGACGTCAGGAACAACCTGAACGCCCGCGGCGTGCTTTCCGTCGATATCCTGGGTCCCGTCGTTCAGCTTTTGGCCGGTCTCACCGAGGAGAAGCCGAAGAACAAGGCTCGCGCCCACCACGTGGTCGACAGTCGCTACCTGCGCCGCATGGAAGCCATGGACTTCTTCATGGCCCACGACGACGGCAAGAACCCGCAGGACCTCCCGCAGGCGGACGTGGTGCTCCTTGGCATCACCGGCTCGGCGAAGAGCCCGCTTGCCATGAAGCTCAGCTTCCTGGGCTACAAGGTCGCCTGCATCTCGCTCGACCCTGGTGCCGAGGTTCCCGCCGAGCTCGCGAGCGTTCCCAAGAGCCGCGTCTTTGGCCTCATGAACTCCGATGACGGCATCGTGAAGGCCCGCCTGCGCTCAAGCGAAGTGCAGGACGGCGACCTTCTCGAGCGAGTCGAGAACGAGCAGGCCTACGCCGCGGCCAAGATCGAGGAACTGTGCTGCGAATGCCTCAAGACCAGCGAGCTTACGATCGAGGAGCTTTCCAGCGACATCATCTCGAGGATCGAGAGCGAATAGATGACCCCCTCGAATTCCATCATTTCGAGATTGGACGCCGAGCGGCGCGAGCACGAGTTGCTCTCGCCGCTCGCGGCCTTTTCCGACTCCTCGTGCGGCAGGCTCAAGCCCGAAGAGCCCGACCCCTTGCGCACGTGCTACCAAAGGGACCGCGACCGCATCATCCACTGCAAGGCGTTCAGGCGTCTCTCGCATAAGACGCAGGTCTTCCTTGCGCCAGAGGGTGACCACTATCGCACGCGCCTCACGCACACGCTCGAGGTCTCTCAAATCTCGCGAAGCATTGCGCGTTCCTTGGGCCTTAACGAAGACCTCACCGAGGCCGTCGCCTTGGGTCATGACCTGGGCCACACCCCCTTCGGGCATACCGGAGAAGGGGCGCTTTCGAGGGCGCTGTCGCTGTGGGGCGGCATAGACCCCGAGTCAGAGGAAGGCAAGGCGCTCTTTCGCCACAACGAGCAAAGCGCGCGTGTTGTGGACCTTCTCGAAAAGGAGGGGGAGGGGCTTAACCTCACTCGCGAGGTGGTCGACGGCATCATCTGCCATACCGGAAGCCAACGAGCCGCAACGCTCGAGGGCCGCATTGTCGCCATCGCCGACCGCATAGCCTACGTGAGCCATGACGTACAAGACGCCGAGCGCGCGGGGCTGCTGCAAGAAGAGGACCTGCCCGCCGATGCCAGGGCCTGCCTCGGGCAGACGGTGTCGGATCGCATCTCTACCATGGTGCGCGACCTTGTGTCCACAAGCGCCGAGGCCGGTGACATCATGATGAGCGAGCCGGTGTGGGAGGCCATGATGGAGCTGCGCTCGTGGCTCTATACAAACGTCTACACGCAAAGCGACGCCAAGGTCGAGGAGCCCAAGGCCAACGGCCTCGTGGAGGCGCTCTTCATGTACTACATCGGCCACCTGGACGAAGTACCACGCGAGTATCGTGTCCACGACACGGACAAGCCCCAGGTACAAGTCGCGGATTACATCTCCGGCATGACAGACCGCTATGCCATCCGCGACTACCAGTCACACTTTATCCCGCGCGCATGGAGACGCTAGAAATCTTATTGCTCCACCTGAACACCTTCGCTATACTTCTCGCTTGTGTGTAAACCCCACGTACCTCGCAAAGGGCGTCGTACCTCTGGGAACAAGAGAAAAGGAACATGATGGACTACATTCGCGCTATTGAGCGTCAGCAGATTCGTGAGGACATCCCCACGGTTCTCATCGGCGACAACGTCAAGGTGCACTACCGCATTAAGGAAGGCGACCGCGAGCGCATCCAGGTCTTCCAGGGCGACGTCATCCGTCTCTCCGGCGGCTCTTCCCGCGAGACCTTCACCGTCCGCAAGATCTCCTTCGGCGTCGGCGTTGAGCGCACCTTCCCGCTTCACTCGCCCAAGATCGCCAAGCTCGAGGTCGTGCGTCACGGTGACGTGCACCGCTCCAAGCTTTACTACCTCCGCGATCGCGTCGGCAAGGCCGCCCGCATCCGCGAGAAGCGCGACTAGTATTAGTCTGCTTGGGAGGGCCGTTCCGCTTTGCGGGGCGGCCCTTTTCTTGTTAGGGGAGACCACATGGCAAAACGCTCCACATATCCCGCGACTGCCGCAGAGATTAGCGCGACCTTGAACGAGGCCACGGAGTCTGAGCTCGCAGACCTGCTTGAGCGCTATTCCGATGACCCAAGAGCCCAGGTGCGACGCGCTTGTGGCGTCGCGGAGCGGCGCGTAGCCAAGCAGCAAGCCGAGCGCGAGCGCGTGGAAGGTATGTATTCCCTCATGCGCGAGATGGGCGGCGACGGTATTGTGCTCGGCCTTGACGAGGTCGGTAGGGGCTCCGTTGCGGGACCCGTGACGGTTTGCGCAATCAGCCTGCCCGACGAGCCAGTGGTGTGGGGCGTCAACGACTCCAAGCAGCTGAGCCCCCAGAGAAGGCGCGAGCTGGCCGAGAAGATCCGCTCCGTTGCCACCGCCATTGGCATCTGCCACGTTCCTCCCGCAAGGATTGACGAAGTGGGCATGTCAAAGGCCCTGCGCGAGGCAATGCTTGGCGCGATTGCTGACGCCAACGTTGACCCTGCCTGCGTGCTTATCGACGGCAACCCGCTACACATTCACCCCAAGGAGAAGACTCTTGTGAAGGGCGACGCGCGCATAGCCTGCATCGCCGCAGCCAGCATCGTCGCGAAGGTCACCCGTGACGATTTGATGGTGGAACTCGACTCCCAATACCCTGGCTATCACCTCGCCGAATCTAAGGGCTACGCATCGCCCGAGCATATCGAGGCGATTCGTGAGAAGGGACTCAGTCCCGTTCACCGCGCGAGCTTCTGCCAGAATTTCTTGGAGACCGAGCGCCTCTTCTAGCTCGAGTGTCAGGTCTGTGTTTGACGCAGCACCCAAACTTGTCAGGTCCATGCGCAAGACTTCCTCAAAGTAGGTTTTGAGGGAAGGAGCCGCATGGGCGTGGCAGAGGTAGCATTCGAGGAGCTGACTCCTCACGAGGTCGGACGCTTGGGCGAGCATATTTGCTGCGTATGGCTCGAGGCCCACGGCTTTGAGGTGCTCGAGCAGAACTGGCGCTGCAAGTTTGGCGAAGCAGATATCATCGCCTCAGAAGATGATGAGCTCGTTTTCATAGAAGTGAAGACCAGGGCCACACGCACGGGCTCGGACCTCATGCCGGAGACGGCCGTAAACGCCGACAAGCTTCTGAAATATAAGAGCATGGCTGAGCTCTACATGGCCCAGCATCCCCAAGCCAGCCATGTAAGGCTCGATGTGGCGGGTGTAACGATTGAGGGCGACGGGTTTGCCCACATGCACTATGTCAAGGGCGTTTGGATGGACAGCTAATGAGCGCCTTCACTGTGCATGCTGCCACATTACGTGGCGTTGCCGCCGAGCACGTTAGCGTCGAAGTGGACCTTTCCGGCGGCATACCCGGCATAACCATCGTTGGCATGCCCGACAACTCGTTGCTCGAGTCCAAGCATCGCATTAGATGCAGCTTCAAGGAGTCGGGCTATGACCTTCCAAGGCTTAACGTCACGGTCAACCTCGCACCGGCATCTCTGAAAAAGACTGGTACAGGGCTCGATCTTGCCATTGCCGTCGCTACTCTTGCAGAGAGCGGCCAGATTCCAAAGCAAGGGCTCGACGATTGCTTGTTCGTAGGCGAACTGGGTCTCTCCGGCATGGTAAGGCCCGTTAGGGGAGCCATTGCCTACGCGCTTCTTGCCCGCGACCTCGGCCTTAAGCTTATCGGCGCACCGAGGTTCGTGAGAGAGGCCTCGGCCGCATGTGGCGTCGACGCCTACGAGATATCGTCCTTGGCAACCTTGCGCCAGGGCATTGAAAGACTACCGCTCGCATCGACGAACGCTGAGGAGCAACCGGCTGCGGACGAGCCCCTTGATTACAAGGACGTTGTAGACCAAGACAGCGCAAAACGTGCCTTCGTCATTGCCGCCGCTGGCGGCCACGGCCTGCTTATGGTGGGTCCTCCCGGATCGGGCAAGACGATGCTTGCAAGAAGAATGCCGACCATACTGCCGCCCCTCTCTGAAGAGGAAAGGCTCGAGTCCCTGCTCATTCACTCCGTTTGTCAGGAGAGCATGGGCGATGTAATCGCAGGCCATAGGCCGTTTAGGGCTCCCCACCACTCAACCACACGCGCTGGCCTTGTCGGCGGCTCAAACCCCATAAGGCCAGGCGAAGTATCGCTTGCGCATAGGGGAGTTCTGTTCCTGGACGAGCTGCCCGAATTTGGCTCGTCGGTGCTTCAGGCCCTGCGCCAACCTATGGAAGACCAGGTGGTAAGGCTCGTGCGAGCTGATGGCGCCTTTAATTTCCCGAGTTCGTTTCAGCTTGTGGCGGCAGCAAATCCCTGCCCCTGCGGCCATGCCGGGGACCGTGGCCATCCCTGCCACTGCACACCTCAAGAGATAGCGAGGTACCAGGGGCATGTCGGTGGTGCCATCATGGACCGCATCGATGTGTTTGTGGACGTAAGGCGTCCTGCCGCCAACAGCGTTATCAACGGCGCCACGGGCCTCGACTCCAAAACTATGCTTTCCCAGGTCATGGAAGCGAGGAGCTTCGCGAGCTGGCGCAGAAGGGGAGCCCAAGCAACCGAAAAGGACGTACGCGCGTGCGAGCTCACCGATGAGGCGGCCGCGCTATTGGAGCGTATGGCAGAATCGCTGTGCCTCGGCGGTAGGGCAATCACGAGATGCGCCAGGGTGGCCAGAACCATAGCCGACCTGGACAGTAGCGAAACGGTGAAGCGCGAGCACGTTGCCGAAGCATGTGCCTTTAGAAGCCGCTTTGAAGCAGGTGGCTCCAATGCCTAGGAAAACGGGGGCGATGAAATATGCCGACGTCATCGCGACGCTTGAGCGCTGGGAGCTTCGCCCGAAAGACGAGGGCTACCCCAAGTCTATTCTTGAGCTTGGAGGCGAGGCGCCCGTCTTAAGGGGATACGGCGACATGAGCGTCTTATCTGGCGAGTGCTTGTCCGTCATTGGCGCCAGGCGAGCAACGCCCTACGGCAAGACCTGCGCAAAGATCGCCGGCAGACTCGCGGCTGAATGCGGCATCGCGGTCGTTTCCGGAGGAGCTATCGGCTGCGACCAAATCGCAGGAAGGGCCGCAGTAGATGCAGGCGGCAAAACGGTCGTGATTCCTGGATGCGGAGCCGACATCGTCTACCCGACGTCTAGCAACGAGCTATTCGTACGCGCGGCCACCGGGTCCGGATGCGTCGTCTCCATCGAGACGTGGGGATGCCCGCCCCTTCGCCATACCTTCGTGAGGAGAAACCGAATCATTGCCGCGCTCTCAAAGTCGCTTGTGGTTTGCGAGGCCAGCAAACCATCCGGCACGTTCAGCACTGCCACCCAAGCCGCCGAGCTCGGGCGCAACGTCTATGCGGTCCCAGGTTCGATTTTCTCCCAAAATTCGAGTGGAACGAACTGGCTAATTGAGAACGGGGCTTCCATCGTCTGCGACGAAGAATCGCTCGAGGCGCTCATCTCGCTCGACTACAACAGGCTCCGTATGGTGTCAGAACGCTCGAGACAATCCCAAGGCCCGCTGCTTGATGCCTTAGTTGCGAGCCCCATGTCATGCGAAGAAGTCGCAAACCTTCTTGGCGTGACTATTCCCGAGGCGCTTTGCACCCTTGCGGAATACGAGACGGCGGGGCTTGTCGCAAGAATCATCGACGGCAGATTCACGGCGGCACAAAAGGGGTTGCTGGGGCAAAATGAACGTCGTTGATTACGCTCGTTAGATAGGTTTCACATGGAGATGGAAATGGTCACGGTCGTCGGCGCCGGTCTTGCCGGCTGCGAATGCGCCCTTCAGCTTGC
This sequence comes from Acutalibacteraceae bacterium, assembly GCA_963639715.1. Taxonomy (GTDB): domain Bacteria; phylum Actinomycetota; class Coriobacteriia; order Coriobacteriales; family Atopobiaceae; genus Parolsenella. Next base: position 15,526 of record CAVHWW010000089.1, on the reverse strand, counting down.
CAAGAGGGGAGTGAGGGTACGCCTTTGCGAACAGAGGCCCATTGCCTCAACGGCGGCGCACCACACTGACGGCATGGCCGAGCTCGTCTGTTCCAACTCCCTCAAGAGCACGAGGCGAGATTCAGCGGCCGGCCTTCTCAAGACCGAACTCGAGATGATGGGAAGCGAGCTGCTCGCCTGCGCCAAGCAGGCAAGCGTCCCGGCTGGAGGGGCCCTCGCGGTCGACAGGGAGACCTTCTCTGCCCTCGTCGGGTCACTTGTTGAGGGGAACCCGCTCATTGAGGTTGTCCGTGGTGAGGTGACCGAAGTCTCCGAAGGCCGCTGCGTTATTGCGGCCGGCCCGCTTTGCTCGGACTCCCTGGCTAGCTCTTTGGGCAAACTGGTGGGATCTGAGTCGCTCTCCTTCTTTGACGCTGCCGCGCCCATAGTCGACGCGCTCACCATCGATCGCTCAATCGTTTTCTCGCAGTCTCGCTACGAGGATGACGGCGTCGGCGACTATCTCAACTGCCCGATGAACAAGGAAGAGTACGAGGCCTTCATCGAGGCGCTCCTCGGAGCTTCCCGAGTTGTTGCCAAGGACTTTGAGCAGAAAGATCTCTTCTGTGCCTGCCAGCCGGTGGAAGAGGTGGCTCGTGCGGGCATAGATTCCGCGCGCTACGGAGCCATGAAGCCCGTTGGCCTCACGGACCCCCGAACTGGCCGTCGTCCCTGGGCCGTCGTACAGCTGAGGCCCGAGAACGCCGAGAAGACCGCCTACAACCTCGTAGGGTTCCAGACGAACCTCACCTGGGGCGAGCAGAAGCGCGTCTTCCGCATGATTCCCGGTCTCGAGAACGCCGAGTTTTTCCGCTATGGCGTCATGCACCGCAACTCGTTCGTTGACGCTCCGCACGTGCTCGACCACACCTTCGCCGTTCCCGGCACGCAGGTGCGCCTCGCGGGACAAATCTGCGGCACGGAAGGGTATACCGAGGCCATCGCATCGGGCCTGCTTGCCGCGCTCAACACTTATGCCGACATCATGCAACTTGAGCAGGTAAGCCTCCCCAAAACGGGAGCGCTTGGCTCGCTTGTTGCCTACGCCACCAACCCCGAGACGAGCCCCTACCAGCCCATGCACGTAAACTTTGGCATCGTGCCGCCGCTCGAGGGCCCCAGGCTTAAGAAGCGCGACCGCTACGGACGCTACGCCGACCGCGCCATCGCCGACCTTACGGCCTATATAGAGACGCGTCATGACCTCTTTGCCTAGCGCACCAGAAGGGGGAGAGGCCGCCCAGGAACGCTCCGGCGAAGCTGAAGGGAACGTGACCAAACAAGCACGCTCCCGTGAAGCCGAGCTTGATGAGTTCGAAGGGCAGGTAGGGCACTTCATCACCTATCTCACAGACGTCAAGAACCTCTCGCCCAACACCATTCGGGCCTACGAGGCCGACCTTGAGACCTACCTTTCGTGGTGTCGACGCGAGGCGATAAACCCCCTGCACGTAGAGCACCGGCAAATCCGCTCATGGGTGGCCGAGCTTGCAGCCGCGGGCTATGCCGCCACAACCCAGAACCGTCATCTCTCTGCCGTCAGAAGCCTTTATCGCTGGCTCGTAAGCACGGGGGTCACCGAAGAGGACGCCGTGGCAGCCGTCTTGAGTCCCAAGCTCGCGCGCAGGCTCCCCAAGACGATGGGCGACGATGACGTCCGCTCGCTCCTTGACGTCTGTGGCTCAGACGCAGCAGGTCTTCGTGATGCCGCCATGGTTGAGGTGCTCTACGCCACCGGAGCCCGCATCTCGGAGGCAAGCGGCCTCGACATTGGCGATGTCGACCTGGCCCAAAGGCAGGTGCGCCTCTTCGGCAAGGGTTCCAAAGAAAGAATCGTCCCCATCTACGCGCGCTGTGCAGAGGCCGTGGCGACTTACCTCAAGTATGGGAGACCAAAGCTCGTATCGGCGACAAAACAGCCGACCGACGCCCTCTTCTTGTCAACCAGGGGAAATCGCATGAGCGCGGACGCCCTGCGCGTGCGCTTCGAGAAGCTTGTGGAGCTGGCAGGGCTTGACCCGGGGCTCACCCCGCACGCCGTGCGCCACACCTTCGCCACCGAGCTGCTCGACGGCGGGGCTGACCTCAGGAGCGTCCAGGAGTTGCTCGGCCACGAGAGCCTCTCCACGACCCAGATCTACACCCATCTCTCGGTCGAGCGGCTTAAGCAGGCCTCGTTGCAGGCCCACCCCCGCTCGGGAAATTGAGTTATGGAGACAAACTTCGAGCTTGCATGCCCATCTATGCGCTGCTAAACTTGCAACTCGTTGTGCAACCGCACAGCACTACATCACACGCGTCGCGACCCGATGGCCACGGTGCCCGCATTGCGGGTGGCCCAAGGGGATGACCGGCGCGGAGGCCAAACCAAGAAAGGTAGCACCATGGCAGTAAAGATTAACCTGAACACCCTGCTCGAGGCCGGTTGCCACTACGGTCACCAGACCCGTCGCTGGAACCCCAAGATGAAGTCCTACATCTTCGGTGAGCGCAACGGCATCTACATCCTCGACCTCAAGCAGACCATCCTTGACGCCGACAAGGCCTACACCTTCCTGAAGGAGACCGCTGCCAAGGGCGGCAAGGTCCTCTTCGTCGGCACCAAGAAGCAGGCTCAGGAGCCCGTCGCCACCCAGGCCGCTCGCTGCGAGATGCCCTACATCAACCAGCGCTGGCTCGGCGGTGTTCTCACCAACTTCGTCACCATGCGTTCCCGCGTTGAGCGTATGGAGGAGCTCGAGGCCATGGTCGAGGACGGCCGCATGGCTGCCCGCGGCAAGAAGGAGCAGAGCGTCCTCACCAAGGAGCTCGAGAAGCTTCAGCGCAACCTCGGTGGTGTCCGCGACATGAAGCAGCTCCCGGCTGCCCTCTTCGTCATCGACTCCAAGCGTGAGGAGCTCGCCATCCGCGAGGCCAACCGCCTGCACATCCCGGTCGTCGCCCTGCTCGACACCAACTCTGACCCCGACGTGGTCGATTACGGCATCCCCGCCAACGACGACGCCATCCGCTCCGTCGCCCTCATGACCGAGCTCGTCGCCGACGCTGTCCTGGCCGGCACCGGCAAGGAGCAGATCACCGCTGAGGAGATGGCCGCTGGCGCCACCACCCCCGCCGTCGAGGCCGCCGAGTAAATCCTTCGGCATTTCGAACTAGTAATGGTGGGCGCCGTCTGATAAGCAGGCGGCGCCCGTATGTAAGTAAAGCGCCCACGCGCATAACACGAGAGAGAGGCTCACATGGCTCAGATCACCGCCGCGCTCGTCAAGGAGCTCCGCGAGATGACCGACTCCCCGATGATGGAGTGCAAGAAGGCCCTCGTCGAGGCCGACGGCGACCTCGAGAAGGCCGTTGACGTCCTTCGTAAGATGGGCATGGCCAAGGCCGTCAAGAAGGCCGGCCGCGAGACCAACGAGGGCACCTGCGCTGCCTTCGTCAGCGAGTGTGGCTGCGCTGCCGCCCTCGTCGAGGTCACTTGCGAGACCGACTTCGTCGGTGGCAACCCCAAGTTCACCGGCTTTGCCAAGAATGTCGCTGCCGTCGTCGCCAAGGAGAACCCGGCCGACGTCGAGGCCCTCAAGGCCGCTGACTTCTCTGAGGGTGAGACCGTTGATGCCGCCCTCACCGAGATGATCCACACCATGGGCGAGAACATGAAGATCACCCGTTTCGCCCGTCGTGCTGGCGAGGGCGTGGCCTTCGGCTCCTACACCCACTCCAACGGCAAGCTTGCCACCATCGTCGAGTTCAAGGTCGGCAACCCCGAGACCGCCAAGGCCGAGGCTTTCCAGACCTTCGCCCACGACGTCGCCATGCAGGCTGCCGCCGCCGGCGCCATCTCCGCTCGTCGTGAGGACGTCCCGGCTGAGGTCGTCGAGCACGAGATGAGCATCTACAAGGCTCAGGCCGCCGAGTCCGGCAAGCCCGAGGCCATCCAGGTCAAGATCGCTGAGGGTCGCCTCAACAAGTTCTACGGCGAGTCCGTCCTCTCCGAGCAGGCCTTCATCAAGGACGGCGACATGACCATCCGTCAGTACGCCGACAAGGTCGCCAAGGAGCTCGGTGACACCATCGAGGTCATCGCCTTCGATCGCTTCACCTTCGGCGAGTAGCCAAGGCATTTAGCGCCATCAACAGCCCGGTACCTTTTGGTGCCGGGCTTTTTCATGCACGGGGGACCCCATATCTCAAGCTCATCTTTGCATGCCCTGTGGCAACGATGCGTTTGTGGCAGGCCGGCTCAAGCCCTCTGCTAGAATTTCTAAGAATGCGAACCCGAGGAAGGGGAGTTCCGTTGACGGACTACAAGTACAAGCGCGTTTTGCTCAAGCTCTCTGGCGAGGCCCTCATGGGCGGCGGCGTCTATGGCGTCGACCCCAAGGTGGTCGACCACCTTGCTGACGAAATCAAGGTCATCCACGATGCCGGCATCGAGATTGGTATCGTCGTGGGCGGCGGCAACATCTTCCGCGGCGTCGCTGGCGCTGCCGGCGGCATGGATCGCGCCCAGGCAGACTACATGGGCATGCTCGCTACCGTCATGAACGCCCTTGCCCTGCAGGACAGCTTCGAGCGTCACGGCATGACCACCCGCGTCATGAGCGCCATCAAGATGGACGAGGTCGCCGAGCCCTACATTCGTCGTCGTGCCATCAAGCACCTCGAGAAGGGCTATATCACGATCTTCGCTGCCGGCTCCGGCAACCCCTACTTCACCACCGACACCGCCGCGGCCCTTCGTGCCTGCGAGATTGACGCCGACTGCCTCATGAAGGCCACCAAGGTCGACGGCATCTACGACTCTGACCCGAAGAAGAACCCCGAGGCCAAGAAGTTCGACACCATCACCTACCGCGAGGTCATCACTCGCGACCTCAAGGTCATGGACACCACCGCTACTGCCCTGTGCAGCGACAACAACATGTCTATGATTGTCTTCAACATCGACCAGCCGGGCGTTTTCGCCGACGCCCTCAAGGGACTGCCGGTCGGCACCACCGTCGTTGGGGAGGAGACCAACTAATGAGCGAGATTACCGATAACGCGCGTGTACGTATGGACAAGTGCCTTGATTCGCTCAAGGCCAACTTTGCGAGGGTCCGCACCGGCCGCGCCAACCCGCACGTTCTTGATGCCATCATGGTCGATTACTACGGCCAGGCCACGCCCGTGACCCAGCTCGCTGGTGTCAAGGTGCCCGAGGCCAGCATGCTCGTCGTCGAGCCCTGGGACAAGTCGAGCCTGAACGCCATCGAAAAGGCCATCTCCCAGTCCGACCTCGGCATTACGCCTTCCAACGACGGCGCCGTTATCCGCCTGCCGTTCCCCAAGCCCACCGGCGAGCGACGCAAGGAGCTTGCTAAGGAGTGCCGTGGCTTTGCCGAGGAGGCCCGCGTGGCCGTCCGCAACGTCCGCCGCGAGGCCAACGCAAAGCTCGAGCGCGACGAGGAGCTCTCCGAGGACGACGTGCGTCGTGAGCAGGGCAAGATTCAGAAGCTCACCGATGAGTTCGTCGCCAAGATCGACGAGGCTACCAAGGCCAAAGAGGCCGAGGTCATGGAGATCTAGGAACACCCTAGATAACTGCGCTTTCAGGAGACTTACGTGCAACGCGATGAGCAAAAGCTAGTCGAGTACTTTTCCCAGGCGCCCGAGGATGTGTCGCTTACCGACATCGACCTCGGGCGTCTGCCCAGCCATATCTCCATCATCATGGACGGCAACGGCCGCTGGGCCACCCGCCAGGGCAAGGAGAGGGGAGAGGGTCACATCGCCGGCATCTCGAGCCTGCGTGAGACCATCACAACCTGCGTGCGCCTGGGCATCGACGCCCTAAGCGCCTACGCTTTCTCAACAGAGAACTGGAAGAGGCCCCAAAAAGAGGTCGATCTTCTCATGCACCTCTTTGCCACCACGCTTCTGGCAGAGCTTCCGCTCTTCCACCAGGAGAATGTGCGCCTTGAGTTCCTTGGCGACATCGAAGCACTCCCCGAGAAGACCCGCGAGGTCTTCGAGCGGGGCCTTGCTGAGACCGCCGATCATGATGGCATGGTGCTTGCTTTGGCCGTGAACTATGGCGCCCGCGCCGAGCTCACCCGCGCCGCTCGCCTTATTGCGGCTGATGTCGCGGCCGGCAAGCTCGCCGCAGATGACGTCGACGAGACGCTGCTCTCCTCGCATCTCTACACGAATGATATCGGTGACCCCGACCTGCTCATTCGCACCTCCGGTGAGCTCCGACTCTCCAACTACCTGCTCTGGCAGCTCGCCTACAGCGAGTTCTACGTCACCGATACCCTGTGGCCCGACTTTGACCGCTGGGAGCTTTTGCGTGCCATCCGCTCCTTCCAGAGCCGAGACAGGCGCTTTGGCGGGGTGAAGGCATAAATGGCCCAAGATTCTTCGTCTACGCGCACGCAGAAGTCGCCCAAGAACCTCGACACCGCCTCTGACAGCTTCGAGCGCAAGCGCGAGGCCCGCTCTTCTACCCGCGAGCCCGAGAGCACCCGTAGCCAAAAGGCCCGCAGCTGGACCGAGAAGTTCCTCACGCGCAGCCTTTCCGGCCTTGTCTACGCCGGCGTCATCCTCGTCTGCCTGTTCTGGGGCCGCGTTCCCACTATGGTGCTCGTCTGCGCCATGTCATGGCTGTGCTGCTCGGAGTTCTTTCGCATGTCTCGCCTGGGCGGCAGGATGCCCAACGAGCTTGTAGGCCTTACCGCAGCCGCGCTTTACCCGCTCGCGGCGCTCTATAAGCCCGAAGCACAAACGGCCGTGACGCTGCTGCTCATGCTTGCCATCGGCACCTGGTACGTGCTCACGCCAAGGGCGAGCATCTCAGACGCTGCCATAACGGTCTTCGGCGCCATCTACACCGGTATGCTGTACTCCTCGATCGTTACCGTGCGCGCCTGCGACCCAGGCCTTGACGGCGCCCTGCTCACGCTTGGCATCATGGGTTCGGTGTGGATCAACGACGCCTTCGCCTATATCTTTGGTTCGAAGTTCGGCAAGCACAAGCTCGCTCCGAGGATCTCGCCCAACAAGAGCTGGGAGGGCTTCGCCGGCGGCCTGCTTGGTTCGTGCCTTATCTGGCTCATCCTCGTGGCGCTTGGCGTCAGACAGATTCAGTGGCCCCTGGCCGTGGTCGCAGGTCTTCTTTGCGGCGTCGCGGGTGTTGCCGGAGACCTCTTCGAGAGCCGCCTCAAGCGTGCCGTGGGCGTCAAGGACACCGGCAACCTCATCCCCGGTCACGGTGGCATGCTCGACCGCTCGGACTCCATGCTGTTTGCCACGATGACGGCTTACTTCGTTCTTCACTTCGGAGGACTTCTGTGAACATCTTTGAAGCAAATTGCTCGAGCCAGCAGCGCCAGCGCCCCGTGCGCTTGGCGCTTCTTGGTTGCACCGGTTCCATCGGCACCCAGACCCTCGACGTCTGCCGTATGCATCTCGATAAGGTGCAGCTTGTGGCCGTTGCTGCCAACTCCTCTGCCAAGCAACTCGTCTCCATCGCCCGAGAGTTCAGCGTCAAGCACGCGGTTCTCTGCGACGAGGATCTTAAGCATACGCCGGAGCTCAGCGAGCTTCCCGAAGATTGCGAGCTCGGCTTTGGCCAGGACAGCGTGACGAGGCTCGCCAGCCTTGAAGACGTCGACGTCGTGCTTGTGGCCGTCGTGGGCGAGGCAGGCATCTGGGCAAGCGCCGAGGCTCTGCGCGCAAACAAGATTTGGGCCCCGGCGAACAAGGAGGCCCTCGTCATCGGCGGCGAGCTGCTTATGCCCATGGCAAAGCCCGGCCGCGTGTTGCCGGTGGATTCTGAGCACAACGCCATCTACCAGTGCCTGGTGGGGGAGAGGCGCGAAGACGTCTCCAAGATTTGGCTCACATGCTCGGGCGGCCCCTTCTTTGGCCGCAGCCGCGATGAGCTCAAAGACGTCACGGCTGCCATGGCGCTCGCGCACCCCACCTGGAAGATGGGCGCCAAAATCACCATCGACTGCGCAACCCTCATGAACAAGGGGCTCGAGGTCATCGAGGCGCACCACCTCTTTGATGTCCCCATCGATGACGTCAACGTGCTCGTGCACAGGCAGAGCAAGATCCACTCCGCCGTGGAGTTTTCCGACGGTTCGGTGAAGGCGCAGCTTGGTCCCTCTGACATGCGCGTGGCCATCCAGTACGCCCTGAGCTACCCCGAGCGTTGGGAGAGCCCGGCCACCCACGTGGACTGGCGCACTTCCGATCCGCTCACCTTCGCCGCTCCTGATACGGATGCCTTCCGCTGCCTCGAACTTGCGCTTGAGGCCGGCCGCACCGGCGGAACCCTGCCGTGCGCGATGAACGCCGCCAATGAGGTCGCCAACGAAGCCTTCCGCAAGGGTCAGTGCGGATTCTGGGACATCGATGGCGTCGTCGAGACTGTCATGAACGCAACCAACGTCGAGCCGCTCACGTCTTTTGCTCAGGTCGCCGAGGTCGACGCCCTCGCTCGCATGCGGGCTGAAGAGGCTCTTCGGAGCCGCTCATGAGCACGCTCGTAGCGGCACTTAAGGCCGTCTTCTGGGGCTGCCTTTTGCTCTCCGTCCTCGTTTTTATCCACGAGGGCGGCCATTACCTGTCTGCGCGCGCCTTTGGCATGCGCGTCACCGAGTTCTTCCTCGGCATGCCCTGCAAGTGGCGCATCTCGCGCAAGAGCAAAAGCCATGGCACCGAAGTGGGCGTCACGCCCGTTTTGCTTGGTGGCTATAACCGCATTTGCGGCATGGACGGCCTTCCCGGAAGCCGTGCGGCCGACATCTTGGCCTATGTCTGCGAACGCGGCAGGGTCGAGGTGGCAGCCATGGCGCGCGACCTTGGCATGGAAGAGCTCGAAGCCTACGAAGAGCTCAAGGTCCTCTATGACTGGGCCTCGCTTGAGCCCTACTACGATGAGGCCAAGGGCGAGCGTCCCGGACAAGACGTATGGCCGGCCGCAGCACAAACGGTCGCCCGAGACGCCAACGGTCTCACCGCCTTTGATTCTGGCCACGACTTTGAGCTTCCCGGCTCCACGCAGGCGGGGGAGCCTTTTGCGTGGAAGGGTTCTGCCCAGGAGTTCCTTGACCAGGAGTCCTCGCACACCTACCTTGGCAAGGGTTTTGTCGCACGCATCGTGACACTCGTAGCGGGCCCGGCCGTGAACATCGTCTGCGGCATCGCCCTTCTTGTGGGCTGCTTCTCCGTCGGTGGAATTCAAACCGTCGTCAACCTGCCCATAGTAGGTTCGGTGGAAGAAGGGTCACTAGCTCAGGCTGCTGGCGTAGAGGCTGGAGACACCATCGTATCGGTGGGGGATGTCACAGTCTCTACCTGGGAAGATATGGGAGAGGCACTGCATAGCGCCATTGAAACAGGGCAGAGCTTTGAGCTCACCCTTACCCGTGACGGGCAGCAGATGCAGCTTGAGGTTGACCCGAGCTCGGCCGACTCACCGTCCTCCCTCTTCGGCGTCAACGCCTCGCTCACCACATACCACCCCAACCTTGCCCAATCGGCGGCCCTCTCTTGGAGGTACCTCAGCTATACGGTGTCCTACATCGTGAAGCTCTTCGTCCCCGCCACCACGGCCGAGGTCGTCTCGCAGTCGACCTCGGTGGTCGGCATCTCGGTCATGGCCAGCCAAGCTGCCTCGACCGGAGCCGAGGACTTCCTCTTCCTCATGGCGGGAATCTCTCTGTCGCTCGGCCTTATGAACCTCATCCCGATCCCGCCGCTCGACGGCGGCAAGCTGCTCATTGAGCTCGTCCAGCTCGTCAGCAGAAGGCGCGTGCCCATGAAGGTGCAGAACGGACTCTCATACGTCGGCCTCGCCCTTGCCCTTTTGCTCTTTGTCGTCGTGCTGCACCAAGACATCACGAGATTCGTATTTGGAGGCTAGCCGTGGTAGACCTTCGTCTTGAAACCGAGCAGGTCAAGCCCCTGCCGCGTGAGCTAACCCACCAGGTCATGGTGGGCAACGTGGCTGTTGGAGGCGGAGCGCCGGTTTCGGTGCAGTCCATGTGCACCACGCCCACGACCGACCCGGCCGCCACGCTTGCTCAGATCCGCGACCTCGCCGAACTCGGCTGTGAGATCGTTCGCGTCGCCATTCCCCATGCCGATGCCATCGAGGGTTTTGGTGCCATTTGCGCAGAGTCTCCCATCCCTATCGTAGCCGACGTCCACTTTGACCACCGCTACGCCATCGAGGCCGCCCGCAGGGGCGCCGCCGGCATCCGCATCAACCCCGGCAACATCGGCTCGATGGACAAGGTCGATGCCGTCATCGATGCGGCGGGGGAGGCGAACATCCCCATCAGAATCGGCGTAAACGCCGGCTCGCTCGACAAGAAGATCGACGCCCGAGAAGACCTCACCCAGCCCCAGAAGCTCGTGCAGAGCGCCGTTTCATTCGTGAACCACTTCGAGGAGCGAGGATTCACGAACATCGTGCTTTCTGCAAAGGTGCACGACGTTGCCGCCACCATCCTCACGAACCGCGAGCTTAGCCGCCTGCTTCCCCACGTGCCGCTGCACCTGGGCGTCACAGAGGCCGGCACGATTCGCCAGGGCACGGTTAAGAACGTGAGCGCCTTGAGCGTCCTTTTGAGCGAGGGCATCGGCGACACCATGCGCCTGTCGCTTACGGCGCCTCCCACCGAGGAGGTCCCGGTTGCCTGGGAGCTTCTCCAGGTGCTTGGCATGAGAAGGCGCACGCCTGAGCTCGTGAGCTGCCCCACCTGCGGACGTTGCCAGGTGAACCTCATCGACATCGCCAACGAGGTGGAACAGCGCCTGCAGAGGGTGCAGGCCCCCATCTCGGTCGCCGTCATGGGCTGCGTCGTCAACGGCCCCGGAGAGGCTCGCGGCGCCGACATCGGCGTTGCCTGCGGCCAGGGTTCCGGCCTGCTCATCGCAGGTGGCGAGACCCTTCGCAAGGTCCCCGAAGACAGAATCGTCGACGAGCTCTTTGACGAAATTGCAAGCAGGTTTGAGTAGCCAAGTCGTTACGCAGGTCATCGTGCGAACCTCGCAGCAGGCCGCATAACGCTAGAATTCTGTACTCGCATGAGCGCGGCTTGTCCGCGAACTCATCTACGAACGCGGCAGCCCCGCGAGCAAGACATACCGCGGCCCCGCGCCGCGAGAAGAAAGGACATCCATGAAGCCGATGATGATGAGCCGCCTGTACGCCCCCACGCTCAAGGAGGATCCGGCCGACGCCGAGCTCGCGAGCCACCGCCTTCTGCTGCGCGCGGGCATGATCCGCAAGGAGGCGGCCGGTCTCTACACCTACCTGCCGCTTGCCTGGCGCTCCATCATGAAGATCGAGAACATCGTGCGTGACGAGATGGACAGCCACGACGCCCAGGAGCTCATGATGCCCATCATGGTCGACGCCGACCTCTGGCGTCAGAGCGGCCGCATCGATGCCTATGGCAAGGAGCTCGTTCGTTTCAACGACCGTCACGAGCGTGAGTTCGTCCTCGGCCCCACCCACGAGGAGACCGTCACCGACCTGGTCCGCAACGAGCTCAAGAGCTACAAGCAGCTCCCCGTGAACCTCTACCACATCCAGGACAAGTTCCGCGACGAGTTCCGTCCGCGCTACGGCCTCATGCGCGGTCGCGAGTTCATTATGAAGGACGCCTACAGCTTCTCCGCCAACAAGGAGAGCCTGCAGGAGGAGTACGACAAGATGAAGGAGGCCTACGCCAACATCTGTACCCGCTGTGGCGTGAAGGCCCTTCCCGTCGTGGCCGACTCCGGCGAGATCGGCGGCGACACCTCCGTTGAGTTCATGGCGCTTGCCGATGCCGGCGAGGCCAGCCTCGTCTACTGCGATGACTGCGGCTTTGCTGCCGACGACGAGGCTGCGTCCACCAAGGTCAACGTTGCTGCCGGCCCCGGTGACGGCACCCTCACCAAGGTCGAGACGCCCAACTGCTCCACCATCGAGGCCGTTGCCGCCTTCTTCGGCGTGGAGCAGAACACCACCGTCAAGTCGCTGTGCCTCGTTGACGGTGAAGGCCGCAACGTGCTCGCTCTCGTACCCGGCGATCACGAACTCAATGACTGCAAGGCCGACCACGCCTTCGGCGACTGGCACCTCATGGACGAGGACGAGCTTGTCGCCGCTGGCCTGCACAAGGGCTTCATCGGCCCCGTTGGCCTTCCTGAGGGTGTCCGTGTTGTCTGCGACGCCTCCCTTGAGGGCACGCACGCCTGGCTGTGCGGCGCCAACGAGGTCGGCTACCACTACACCGGCATCGAGCCTGGTCGCGACTTTGAGGCTGACGAATGGGCCGACCTCGTTACCGTCGTGGCCGGCGACCCCTGCCCGCACTGCGGCGTTGCCCTCAAGGCCGCTCGCGGCATCGAGGTCTCGCAGGTCTTCCAGCTCGGCACCAAGTACTCCGAGGCCATGGGCGCCACCTTCATGGACGAGGACGGCAAGGAGAAGCCGCTCGAGATGGGCTGCTACGGCGTGGGCGTCTCCCGCACGCTTGCCGCCATCGTGGAGCAGCACAACGACGAGAACGGCATCATCTGGCCCGTCTCCGTGGCCCCCTACGAGGTCGCCGTCGTGCCGCTCGACGTCAACGACGACCTGGTCTGGCCCGCTGCGAGCGCAGTGGTGGACGAGCTTGCCGCTGCTGGCATCGAGGTCGTCATGGACGACCGCAAGGAGCGTCCCGGCGTGAAGTTCGCCGACAACGACCTCATGGGCTTCCCGTTCCAGCTCGTCTTCGGCAAGCGCGCCGTCAAGGAGGGCAACTGCGAGCTCAAGATCCGTGCCACCGGCGAGCGCTCCGAGCTGCCTCTCAGCGAGGCTGCCGCCAAGGTGGCCGAACTCGTGCTTGCCCAGCGCGCTTAGGGGAACATATGACGCCCGCGACTAACAAAGACCTCGCCTCTCTCGCCACGAGCGGCATCCGGCGCTTCACGGCCATGGCCAACGAGAAGCCAGGCTGCGTAAAGCTCACCCTTGGCGAGCCCGAGTTCAACACCCCCGCCGCCATTTGCGAGGCGGTGGGGGAGTCGCTTTCCCGCGGGCTTACGCACTATCCGCCCAACAACGGCAGGCCCGAGCTACTCGGCGCCCTGAGCGACTACATGGGAAGCCAGGGCCTCTCCTACTCAGCGGATGAAATCATCGTCACCAGTGGAGCCACAGAGGCTCTCAGCGCCACGCTCATGAGCTTGCTCGACCCAGGCGACGAGGTCATCGTTCCCACGCCGGCCTTTGGCCTCTACGAGACCATCGTGCGGGCGGCTCATGGCAAGCTTGTCGCATTCGACACCTCTTCCAATGGCTTCCAAATCTCGAGTGAAGCCCTTGAGGGTGTCGTATCGCCTCGTTCCAAGGCCATTGTCATCACAAGTCCCAACAACCCCACTGGCTGCGTCTACACGCCTGAGTCACTTGACGCCGTCGCCGAGGTTGCTGCAAAGCACGGGCTTTTCGTCATCTGCGATGACGTCTACAACCGCCTCTGCTACGAAGAGGGCTACGAGCGCTTTGCCATCCGCCACCCTGAGCTTCGCGAACAAACCGTCGTCGTCGACTCGTTCTCCAAGCCTTGGGCCATGACCGGCTGGCGCCTGGGTTGGCTCGCCGCCGCCCCATCGCTTAAGGCCGAGATTCAGAAGATGCACCAATACCTCGTCTCGAGCGTGCCGGCCTTTGTCCAAGACGCGGCCGTTGTGGCGCTCAGGTGCGACATCTCCGAGATGCAAGCCACCTACAAGCGCAGGCGCGAGCTGGTCTGTGACGCCCTGGAGAAGATGGGGCTTGCGCTCGTCAAGCCTGCGGGCGCCTTCTATGCCTTCCCGAGCGTCAAGCACCTTGAGCTGGGTTCTGAGGAGTTCTGCGAGCGCGCCATCAAACAAGCCGGCGTTGCGCTCGTTCCTGGCACCTGCTTTGGCGCAGAGGGCTACGTGCGTCTTTCCTATTGCGTGAGTGACGCCGACCTAAAGCTCGGCCTCGACAGACTTGCCACATTTGTGGGCGAGCTTCGTGACTAGCTGCCCTTCCCTCATCGTCATGCGCCACGGGCAAAGCCTGTGGACAGACCCCGCCCAGAACAAGTTCGCGGGCTGGGTCGATATCCCGCTCACCGAGAAGGGGAGAGCTCAGGCTTCAAAGGCAGGCGAGCTCATCGCAGAGGCGGGCATGGCTCCCACCGTCTGCTTTACCAGCGTGCTCGGAAGGTCAATAGAGACGGCAGACATCGTCATGCGCTCCGCTGGCCTTGACGGCATGGACGTAAAGAGGACCTGGAGACTCAACGAGCGCCATTACGGGGCCTTCCAGGGCCGCACGCGCCCCGAGGTGAAGTCTTGTGTAGGCGAGAAGCTCTTCGCTCGCTACAGGCGCTCCTATGACGTCAGGCCGCCTGCCATCGAGGCTGACGACGCCTTCTCGCAAGCCAAAGATCCTCGCTACCAAGTAGACGACGGATACGGCGGCCCCATGCCCTCGCAGATACGCTCGGAGTCGCTTCAGGACGTTCGCGCAAGGCTCGCGCCATGGTGGGAAGACAACGTTGAGAGGGAGCTAAGGGCCGGCAGGAGCGTCCTCGTCGTCACGCACGGCTCCGTTCTGCGAGCCATCATGATGAGCCTTGAGGGAATTGGCGCTAAGGACATTATTGACGTAAATGTGCCCACCGGCGTGCCCCGCGTATGGGACGTTAAAATTTTCAACGGCGAGAATCTCGATTATCGTCACGGTCGTTACCTTGATGAAAGTGCAGCTAAACGTGGTATTCAAGAGGTTCATGAACTCGGGCGAGCAAATTAATTTCGATAAATTCAAAATTCTCGCTTGCGTGCAGTATCGGTTTTGGTAATATCTCTCTCGCACCAATTCGGGGAATTAGCTCAGTTGGGAGAGCGCGTGACTGGCAGTCACGAGGTCAGGGGTTCGAACCCCCTATTCTCCACCATGTTAATTTAAGCGGCGGCTTCGGTCGTCGCTTTTTTTCATACGGGCTCATGGCGCAACGGTTAGCGCAGGGGACTCATAATCCCTGGGTTGCAGGTTCGAATCCTGCTGGGCCCACCATTCCAACATTCCGCGAACCCGCTGGGCCTCTGGCCTAGCGGGTTCTCCGTTTTTTTGAGCGGTAGTTGAGGATGGCCACCGCCGAGTTCTCGCAGACGATCGCCTGCCACACGAAGGCCTCGAGCAGCGTGCGGTCGTCCAGGGCCGCGCCTCTCTGCAGGAAGTCGACCAGGCGCTCCGGGGCGATGCGACCACAGTCGAAAGCGCATTGTTGCCTCGGCTGGATGATTAAAGCCGCCACCGACAAGGTCTGCCCGACTTACGACGAGTTCGGCAACGTCGTCGCCCTGACGAGGAACGTCTACGAGCTCTCCGTCGCCGACGAGGACGGCGGCACCGTCGAGCCGGTCCCGGCGTCGGCCTTGACGAGCTGGACGCGGCTGTTCAGGGTCTTGTCGA
>CAVHWW010000088.1:12914-24028 GCA_963639715.1 Acutalibacteraceae bacterium | reverse complement strand
GTGAAGGTCTTGGTGCCCTCGTAGGTTGCGCCAGCGGCAATGCCGCTAATAACCGGAGGCGTCGAGTCCCTAACGACTTCATAGTGCCCCGCCTCTTCGGAGGGTTGCATAACGTAACCGTCTATGACATAGCGCAACAAATTCTGGCTGCTAAAGTTGCCACCGCTGATGGCAATGCTCGGAACGCCGCGGATATCGAAGTCGTTCATGAACCGTCCACCGGTGATGGTTAGGTTCGCAGAGTTGTAGACAGCAATACCGCCCGAAAACTGGCCGCCGGATATCTTCGCTTTACCCCAACTGATAAGAGCGGCAACAGCGGCCCTGAACTCTCCGCCTTTTATCTCGACGGAGTTGCTCGTGCCGACACACCAAACGCCCATACCGCCGTCGCATGTATACGTGCCACCTTCGATAACAACGGTGTTGCTGTTCCCTCCGGCTGTACTAACAGCGCATTTGCCATGTCCGCCCGAGGTTGTCAGGCGCAAGCCGTCGCAAAGAGTCGCCCTCGCTCCCTGAGACCCATTCGCAAATCCAACGCAGGCACCAGAGTTCGTGATGTTGCCATTCTTTATAACGACCTTTGACGAGCCGTTGATTGTAAGGGCATTGCCATAGATGGAGTTTGTGCTGAGCGTGTTGTCGTTCAAGTCGATGGTGAACTCGTCGCAGCTCTTGTTGACGGTGACGTTTTCTGTCGTTTCCTTGAGAAGCAGCACGGTGTCGCCGGCGTTGGCAGCGTTCACGGCGTCCTGAAGGCTGTCGTAGTAATTGGAGCCAATCTGGGCCACTGCGCTGAGCTCCCACTTGGCGGTATAGGTGACGTCGGCGCTCACCGTCGTGTCGGTGTCAGCCTTGGCCTCACCGTTATACCAACCCAGGAACGTATAGCCGCTACGCTCACCGGCATCGGGCAGAGTGGTAATCGTCTCACCGTCCACGTAGGACTGGGTCGCGACCTCTTCGCCCTCGTAGTCGTTAAACGTCACGCGGAAGATTTGCTTGAGCGCAGAGCCAGAAAGCCCAGCCTGGTCGCCCTCGGCCTGCGACTTATCCGAGCTCGAGTAATAGACCCTCTGGCCATCCTTCGCAACCAGCGCCCAACCCGACTGCGCCTTAACCGCAGCAGCCTTGTCGTTGTCGCTCGTGTCCACCACGTAGTAGCGGCCGTCCTGGTACTGCATGGAATGGCCGTCGGCAAGGTAGGTGATGGGCTTGGTGTTGCTAAAGTCACCGCCGCTAACAGAAGGCGTCTTGCTGCTCTGGCAGTAGATGTCGACGCCTCTGGCGCCCGAGAAAGAGCCACCGTTGATGGTAAGGAGCGCGCTGCCGCTCACTCGCACGGCTTCATAGTCATCGTCAACCGAAGCAAACTCGCCACTCTCGATGGTCACGCTGCCAGAACCGGAGGCATCCACCGCGTACCTAGAAGAAGAGGTGGCCTTGACGTTCGTTAGCGTCACGTTCGACGACGTGCTGGACACGCAGGCCAGCTTGGTGGAGATGGTGCCGTTGCAGACGTTGAGCGTGCCGGCGCCCTTCTTCGTGATGGCTTCCCTGGTGTCGGGAGAAGTGAGGGTGCGCCCGCCAAGGTCAATCGTGAGCGACTTGCCGTCAACCGTAACGTTGTCCTCGGTATCCTGGAGCAGCTCGACCGTGCTATCGGAAGCTGCGGCATTCACGGCGGCCTTAAGGCTCGAGTAGTAGGTCTCCCCCACCTTGGCCACGGCTGCGGTGGTCACCTCAGTGCCCTTGTCCTCGGCAAATGCCTTCGCCTCATCCTCGGAGCTGAAGTACACCGTGCCAAAGCCGTCCACGGCAACTGCATAGCCCGCGGATGCGCCTCCATTGAGAACGCTGTTGCGCGCGGCCTCCTCTTCCTTGACGTCCCAAGTTGCGTCCGCGGAATCAGTCTTGGCCATGGCGTAGCCGCCATAGATCGACGCCTGCGAGGGGAACTTGTTAAACTTGCCGCCCTTGAGGCTGATCGTGCCGCCGTTTGTCATTACGACGTTATCGCCGCCATCGATGGTGAAGGTCGCGTCGTACTGATCGACGGTTACGGCACCCAAATGCGCGACAACCGCCGACACAAAGTCGGCGTCAGGGTTTGATTTGGTGACCTTGTAGTTGCCTCGCCTAATCGTGAGAGAGGAACCATATGCGTTCGCATCGACACAAAAGCCGTTGGTCACGCTCACGCTGAGATCCTCGAGCGTAACGGATGTGCGCGTGCGCCATATATCGACGCCGTCCCCGCCATCCCGCTCCTGGACAATCGTGCCGTTCTTGATGGTGACTGCCGGATGGTCCGTGCCATAAACCGAGATTTGGATGGCAGCGTTTTGCTCTATGTCCGTGCTGCACGTAAGCGTCTTGCCGTTGAGGTCGATGGTCAGCTCGCTCGAAAGACTCACGACGTCGATAGCTCCGGTAATGTCACTACCGAGCCTGTAGCTGCCGCCACCGTCAATGGAGTAGATGCCCTTTTTGCTGGCGTTATCGAAGTCGCTCTGGGTGAGCGTCTTGACGCTTTCCTCGGCAAGGGCGCTACCCGGGAAAGAGACAAGGCCAACAGCAAAGACGGCGGCCGCAAGTGCAACAAGCAGAGCGCCAAACACACGGCCCTTGCGCAAGCATGCGACGCAGTTGGAATTCTTGGCCCCAAAGCCAGAAACAGGCCTCTTTGCAACGGCATTGACGTTACTCATATGGGCATCCCCTATTCACAGCCCCATAAGGGCAAAATCAGACTAGTCCAACTTATTTACTATAGTCTCATTTGGATAGAAATACCTGCTGATTTGTTATAGATATCCCAAAAGCAGACACGGACCACGTAGTTTGATTGCGCACTAGCCTCGACAAGTCGGGGCCGACAGTTTTGAACTGCCAGCCCCGGTTTTATCAATAGGTTTTAGGCCTCGCCCATCAGAGGCGTCTAAAGGCCTACTTCATTCTTGCGTTGAGCTCGCCGGCAAGTTCGTCGAGGGTGACGCCGTAGCGCTCGAGGACAACAAGCAGGTGGTAGACCAGGTCGCCGGCCTCGTAGCGCAAATGATCGTGGTCGTCATCCTTGGCGGCCATGATGACCTCGCTGGCCTCCTCGGCAATCTTCTTGAGCAGCTCGTCCTCCACATCGGTGAGCAGTCGAGCCGTGTAGCTCTGCTCGGGCGAAGCGTCACGACGGCCGTGGATGGTGGCGGCCAGGCTCGTGAGGGTCTCCCCAATGTTGCCGGGCTGGACGTTAGCGGTACGAACTCCCATGGTTATCTCCCTATATACGTAAGATGCAAGTAGTTTCGGCGCAAAGCCCCGAAGGCACCTCGAAGAGGCAGGCGTGACTCACACCGCGGCGGGCCAGCTCAGGCAGGTCGATCCAGGCGGCGTAGCCCTGCGGAGCTGGCCCAAGATAGACCGCCCAGGCAGCCTAGTCCTGCGTAACGGCTTTGAAGAAGCAGGTACGGTTGCCGGTGTGGCAGGCAGGGCCCGGCGAGTCGACCTTGCACAGCAAGGTGTCGTTGTCGCAGTCGGCCCAGAGCTCCTTGACCTGCTGCATGTTGCCGCTGGTAGCGCCCTTGTTCCACAGCTCCTGGCGGCTGCGGCTCCAAAACCAGGTGGTGCCGCGCTCAAGCGTGAGTCCCACGCTCTCCTCGTTCATCCACGCCACCATAAGCACCTCGCCGGTGTCGAACTGCTGCACCACGCAGGGGATAAGCCCCTTCGCGTCGTACTTCAGCTCCGTCGGCGTCACGTTCGTCTTGATGTCAGTCATGTCTACCTCAGAAATCCAGTCTCACAGGAATGCCCTGGCTTGCCATGTACTCCTTCACCTGACGAATGCTGTAGGTGCCAAAGTGGAAGACACTGGCGGCGAGCACGGCGTCGGCCTCGCCCTCGATGATGCCCTCGGCAAAGTGCTCGAGGGTGCCCACGCCACCGCTCGCGATAACAGGAATGGGCACGGCGCGGGCCACGGCACGCGTGAGGGCCAGGTCAAAGCCTTCCTTGGTGCCATCGCGGTCCATGCTCGTGAGCAGGATCTCACCGGCACCGCGGCGCGCGGCCTCCTCGGCCCAGGCAATGGCGTCGATGCCGGTGGCCTTGCGTCCGCCCGCCACGTAGACCTCCCACTTGTCGGCCGTGCCCACGCGCTTGGCGTCGATGGCGCAGATCACGGCCTGGCTACCAAACGCAGTGGCCGCTTGGGTGATGAGCTCGGGGTTCTTGATCGCCGCGGAGTTCAGCGACACCTTGTCGGCACCGGCCGCCACCATGGTGCGCATGCCCGCCAGGTCGCGGAAGCCTCCGCCCACCGTATAGGGAATGGCCAGCTCGCCAGCCGCGCGGGCCGCCATGTCGATGGTGGTGGCACGGTCGTCGCTCGTGGCCGTGATGTCGAGGAAGACCACCTCGTCGGCGCCCTCGGCGTCATAAGCGGCGGCAAGCTCGACGGGGTCACCGGCATCGCGCAGGTCAACGAAGTTCACGCCCTTGACCACGCGGCCGTCCTTGACGTCGAGGCAGGGAATGACGCGCTTGGTTAGCATGAGGCCCCCTCCCCTTGCACGGCGGCCTTGGCAGCAGCCTCGGCCGAACCCTCACGGGCCGCAGCAAGGGCTTCCTCAAGCGTGAAGCTACCCTCGTAGAGGGCACGGCCCGTGATGGCGCCCTCAATGACGTCGTCGCCGGCAGCGGCCAGCGCATAGATGTCGTCGACGCTCGTGATGCCGCCGCTGGCCACCACGGGAAAGCCCGCGAGCTCGGCCACGCGACGGTAGGCCTCGACATCAATGCCGGTCTGCATGCCGTCGCGCGCAATGTCGGTGAAGACAAGGTGGCGGAAGCCCAGGTCGCTGAGGTGGCCCACGACGTCCTCGAGCGAGCGCGAGATGCCCTCACGCCAGCCGTTGACCTTCACCTGCCCGTCCTTGGCTGCGACGTCGGCCACGAGCAGGCGGCCAAAGCCCTTCGCCACGACCTCGGCGAAGGCCGGCTCGGTCACAAGCACGGTGCCCAGGGCGATGCGCTTGGCACCCATGGCCTTGAGCTCATCGATGCGCCCGAGCGAGCGCACGCCGCCGCCCACGTCGACGGAAAGCCCGTCCACCTCGCAGATGGCGCGAATGGCGGCGTCATTGGCGGCGCGGGCAGCCTCGTCTTCCTCGAAGGCACTCGAGAGGTCAACGACGTGGACCCACTTCGCGCCCTTGGCGGCAAACTCGCGAGCCACGGCGGCCGGGTCTTCCGAGTAGACCTTGCAGTGGGCACGGTCGCCGCGCTCAAGGCGCACGACCTTGCCGTCAATGAGGTCGATAGCTGGGAACAAAATCATAAACGTGCTCCTTAGCAGGGGCTCCTAGGTAACGGCGCCCCGATGGCTCTTTGGCAGGTACGCCTAGGCGCTGGCGCCTTCAACGATTGCGACGAAGTTCTTGAGGATGGCGAGGCCCGTAGCCGAGCTCTTCTCGGGGTGGAACTGGCAGCCGAAGACGTTGCCCTTCCACATCACGCAGGGGAAGCTGCGCGTGTAATGCGTGGCGGCGGCCACCTCGGTGGCAAGGGCGTCCTCCCCCACCGCGTAGGAGTGGGTGAAGTAGACGTTGGCACCCTCGGGCACGCCGGCAAGCAAGGGACAGCTACGGCCGGCCTCGCTCACGTGGAGCTGGTCCCATCCCACGTGCGGCACCTTGAGACGCGCGGAGTCCAAGCGAGTGCACGAGCCGCTGAAGATGCCGAGGCCACGCGCCCACGCATGCTCGGCGTCAGCGGCGGAAGGCTGCGCAACGCCCTCGTCGCCGCGTTCGCACAGAAGCTGCAGGCCAAGGCAAATGCCGAGGAACGGCACGCCGCGCGAAACAGCCGCACGGATGGCGTCGCTCTGGCCGCTCTCGTCCATGAAGGCGATAGCGTCGGCAAAGGCGCCCACACCCGGCAGCACCAGGCCAGCAGCCCCCTCGATCGCAGCCGGGTCATCAGAGATAAGCACGTTGCTGTAGCCGGCACGCATGAGGCCGCGGCGCACGCTGGAGAGGTTGCCCTTGTGGTAGTCGATGACCACGATGGGCTCGGCGGCCACACCGCCCTCGGTTGTGCCGGCTACGTCCATCACCTTCTCCTCGCCCGCCATTAGAGCGTTCCCTTCGTGGAGGGCACGCCGACCACACGCGGGTCGAGCTCGCAGGCAAAGCGCAGGGCACGGCCAAAGGCCTTGAAGGCCGCCTCGATGATGTGGTGCGAGTTGGAGCCGGCCAGCTCGCGAACATGCAGCGTCAGGGCTGCATCACGAGCGAAGGCAATGAAGAACTCCTCAGCCAGCTCGGTATCGAAGGTGCCGACCTTCTGCGTGGGCACGGGCAGCTCCACATAGGCCTGGCCGCGGCCCGAGACGTCGATGGCGGCCTGGACGAGGCTCTCGTCCATGGCGATGGCCACGTCAGAGAAACGCGTGATGCCGGCCTTGTCGCCGAGCGCCTCGCGCACGGCCTGGCCCAGCACAATACCCACGTCCTCGACGGTGTGGTGGTCGTCAACCTCATAGTCGCCCGTGGCGCGCACGGTGAGATCAAACAGACCGTGGCGACCAAAGGCGGCAAGCATGTGGTCGAAGAAACCCACGCCGGTCTTCACGTCGACCTTGCCGGTGCCGTCGAGCTCGATGGATACGGTGATGTCGGTCTCGCCGGTTGAGCGCGAGACAGTCGCTGACCTAGTCATTGTTTCTCCTTGGCATCCTGGGAAGCACGGGAGGCCTCCTCGGGGACGAGCACGGAAAGCGCCTCGATGACGGCGTCGTTCTCCTCGGGCGTGCCCACAGTGATGCGCAGGCAGTCCGCAAGACCGGGCGCATAGCTGAAATCACGCACGAGGATGGAGAACTCGTCACGCAAGCGCGTGCGAACCTGGCTGGCGCGAGCCATGCGCGCGAGCAGGAAGTTGCCCTCGCTCGGCCACAGCTGAACGCCCTCGATGCGGCTCAGGGCCTCGTACAGTCGGCCACGTTCCTCGCGCACCTGGGCCACCACCGGCTCAAAGAACGCGCGGTTCTTCACAGCTGCAAGGGCCGCCGCCTGGGTGAAGACGTTGACGGAGTAGATCTGGCGCACGGCGGCCAGGGCCTCGACCACGTCAGGCGCGGCGACGATGTAGCCGCAGCGCGTGCCGGCAAGGGCAAAGGCCTTCGAGAGGGTGTGCAGCACCACGAGGTTGCTGTACTCGGCAAGCAGGGGCTGCACCGAGGCGCCCTCGGCGGCAAACTCCACGTAGGCCTCGTCCACCATCACAAGGCCGGGGCAGGTCTCGCACAGTCTGCGAACCAAATCGGCACTCGTAAGGTCGCCAGTGGGGTTGTTAGGCGAGGTGAGTACCACCATCTGGGCCGTTTTTGCGGCCTCAACCAGCTCGTCCTCGCGCGGCAGCAGGGTTGCTGGGTCACGCCACACGTCGGTGACCTCGGTCTGGACGAGCGAGGCGAAGAAGGCGTACTCAGAGAAGGCCGGCGGCACGTTCACGAGCGTGCGACCAGGGCCGCCAAAGGCAAGCAGGAAGTTAAAGAGCAGCTCGTCGCCGCCGTTGCCCACGATGACGTTCTCGCGCGCCACGCCGTGCCAGCTGGCAAGCTCGTCGCGCAGCTCGTCGCTCATCGGATCGGGATAGCGGTTGGTCTGCGTGGCAGCGAGTGCCGCATCGATGGCGGCTCGGGCCTCGGCCGGCACGCCGTAGGTATTCTCGTTAGCCGAGAGGTTCACGCGCGTGGGCGTGAAGTTGGGGTCATAGGTCTCGATGTCGCGCAGGTGCGGCTGGACAAGCTCGCGCATGCGCTCGGAAAGCTGTGCCATGTGTTCCTATGCCTTTCCGTCGTAGCCGGGCAGGTATGGTACGCCGGGCGTCTCGAGGTCGCGCGGCCAGGCCGTGCGGTTGGCGCCCTCGCAGGCGGCCTCGGCGTCAGCGAAGGTCTCACTGGCCTCTTCGACGAGCTTGAGACGCAGGCCAACGGACAGGGCGTGAGCCCACAGGCCCTCGGACTGCGCGACCGCCTGCACCGCCGGGCCATCGGCCGCAAGGCCGGCCGGGGTGTAGGAGATGACGCTCGAGCGCTTCACGAAGTCATAGACGCCCAAGGGGTTGGAGAACTTGGCGGTACCGCCGGTGGGCAGCGTGTGGTTGGGGCCGGCAACGTAGTCTCCCAATGGCTCGGAGCTCCACGGGCCCACGAAGATGGCGCCGGCGTTCTCGATAGAGCCAAGCAGGCTCATGGCGTCAGCGCAGTGCAGCTCGAGGTGCTCGGGCGCCACCACGTTCACGGCCGCCACGGCATCTGCCAGGGTGTCGCAGGTGACGATGACGCCGTGCTCCAGGCTCTTGCGGGTAATCTCCTCTCGCGGGCTCTGAGCCACAAGACGCTCAACGGCAGCCTCGACGGCGGCGGGAAGCTCGGGTGCGTCGGTGATGAGGTAGCAGGTGGCCATGGGGTCGTGCTCGGCCTGGGCCATGAGGTCGGCCGCGACCACCACCGCATCGGCCGTGGCGTCGGCACAAACGCAGACCTCGCTGGGGCCGGCCACCATGTCGATGCCCACGTCACCCATGACGTAACGCTTGGCAGCCGCCACGTAGGCGTTACCCGGGCCGGTGATCTTGGCCACACGCGGGATGGACTCGGTGCCGTAGGCAAGCGCGGCCACGGCCTGGGCGCCGCCCACGGCGTAGACCTCGTCCACGCCGGCAATCTTGGCGGCGGCCAGCGTGTAGGCAGAAAGCGAGCCGTCACGCTGCGGCGGCGTCACCATCACGATGCGGCGCACGCCAGCCACCTTGGCGGGCACGGCGTTCATGAGCACCGTAGAGGGGTACTGAGCACGGCCGCCCGGCACGTAGATGCCCACGCTGGGAAGCGGCGTCACTTTCACGCCAAGCAGCGTGCCGTCGGCGCGAGTGGTGAACATGGACTGGGCAACCTCACGCTCGTGGAACTCGCGGATCTGCTTGTGAGCGAGCTTGAGCGAGGCAAGGAACTCCTCGTCAACCATGGCAAGAGCACCCTCGAGCAGCTCGTCGGGCACACGGAAGGCAGCTGGGCACGAGCCGTCGAACTTCTCGCAGTAGGCGCGGACGGCCGCGTCGCCGTTGGCGCGCACGTCGTCGACGATGGCCTCGGCGCTCTCCATCACCTCGCGCGGCAGGGCGCCCGAGCGCTGGATGTCGGCATCGGTGAGCTCGCGCCCACCGGTAAGGTCTACGTGGATCATCTAGTCCTCCTTCTTGGAAGTGACCGCAGCGAGGCGGTCGGCAAGATCGCGGATGCGGGCGTCGCAGCGATAGGCGGCAGGGCCAGCGAAGAAGCGGGCCGTGCACTCCATGACGTCGTCCACGATCACAAGGTCGTTCTCGGCAAGGGTGGTTCCGGTGGCCGTGATGTCGACGATGCGGTCGGTCATGCCCACGATAGGGCCAAGCTCGATGTTGCCGTGCAGGGCGAGGATGTCGACCTGCTGGCCGATGCGGTCGTAGTAGGCCTGGGTGATGCGCGGGTACTTGGTGGCCACTCGCATCGAGCCGCGCCACGCGTAGGCACGCTCGGCCTGGCCGGCGCGGGAGCGGGGCTCGGCCACGATAAAGCGGCAGGCACCATAGCCCAAATCGACCACCTGGAGCAGGTCGAGGTCGGCCTCGATAAGCGAATCGGAGCCGCAGATGCCGCAATCGGCGCCGCCGTGGGCCACGAAGGCCGGGGCGTCGGTGGCACGCACGATCACGTACTCCACGTCACCGGCGCTGATGATGAGCTTGCGGCCATAGTCGCGCAGGTCATCCACGGGAAGGCCCACGGCCTCGAGTGCCTCGAGCGTACCCTTGAACAGCGATCCCTTGGGCACGGCGATGCGCAGGGGACGGTTGCCAAGCTGCACGCCAGGCATGCTCACGGCGCCGTCGCCGCTGCGACCGAGCACCTCCTGCAGGCGCTCGAGCGAAAGGGCGAATCCGCAGGCAGCCACACCGGGCATGCCAAGGTTTGCGAGCACCGCGTCATAGCGGCCGCCCGAGGCGAGGCTCGCCGCCACGCCATCGACGTAGGCCTTGAAGATGATGCCCGTGTAGTAGTCGAAGCTGTTGATGATGCTGAAGTCGAAGGAGAGCAGGCCGGCGGCGTCGGTGCCCTCAAGGCCAGCCACAAGGCGACGCAGCTCGTCGGTGCCGCGCTGGCCAGCGGGCACGCAGGCAGCCTCAAGCAGCTCGTCGACCTTATCGATCACGCTCGCGTCGCCATGCAGGCGCGGCAGGGCGTGCAGAGCGCGCGCGATAGGTGCGGGCAGCCCGGCAGCCTCCACGCATTCGTCCAGTGCCACGAGGTTGGAAGCGTGCACGTAGCCGAGTACCTGCTCGCGCAGGGATTCGTCGGCTACATCGGCCTCGAGAAGGGCCAGCAGCGGACGCACCGAACCGGCAACAAGGCGCACGTTGGGGACCTCGAGGCGGCGCAGCGACTCGGCCAGAAGCGAGATGACCTCCACCTCGCCAGCCACGTCTTCTCCGCCAATGAGCTCGACGCCAAGCTGGGTGAACTGGCGCGACTGACCGCGAAGCGCGCCCTGCTCGCGCACCACCGGCGCCTCGTAGCGAAGGCGCGCGGGCAAATCAGCCGTGCCCAAGCGCTGCGCCGTAAGGCGAGCGATGGGAAGCGTGAGGTCGGGACGCAGCATCAGCAGGCGGTTGTCGAGGTCAAAGAGCTGGAAGGGCGAACCCTTGATGCGGCCGGCACGCTCGAGCACGCTGCGGTCCTCGAGAAGCGGTGTTTCTACCGGCAGGTAGCCATGCTCGTCGAAGCAGGCACGAACGGTATCGCGAATCTGTTCGCGGGCACGCGCCTCCTTCGGCAGGATGTCTCGAAAACCTCTCGGCGTACCAATGATCACGTTCGTTCCTCCCAAAATGCCAATAACAGGTAAAAGGATACCGCCTGGCCGTTACGTCTCAATTTCCGCGCTTCACTTTAGCACACTAAAGTATCGGTGCGCCCGTCACTTTAGCAAACTAAAGTGCCTTCACATTTGCCCGGACGCAAAGCGCGGGCTCCAGCTTGTCACGACTCCCCCGCTCGTCATGGCTCCCCC
>CAVHWW010000088.1:0-12772 GCA_963639715.1 Acutalibacteraceae bacterium | reverse complement strand
GCGGCTCGCAACTACGACGCATCAGCCACCGAGATAGGCCTGCTTCACGCGGTCGTCGTTTGCAAGTTCGGCAGCGTCGCCGCTCATGGAGACTCGACCGGTCTCGAGCACGTAGGCGCGGTCGGCCACCGAAAGGGCCATGCGCGCGTTCTGCTCAACGAGCAGCACCGTGGTGCCCGTCTCGTGCAGGCTCTTGATGATGTCAAAAATCTCCTGCACCAGGATGGGGGCCAGGCCCATGGAAGGCTCGTCGAGCATGAGCAGGCGGGGCTTGCTCATAAGGGCGCGGCCCATGGCCAGCATCTGCTGCTCGCCGCCGGAAAGGGTACCGGCGCTCTGGCCCTCGCGCTCCTTCAGGCGCGGGAAGCGGTCGAAGACCATCTCGAGCGAATCGGCAATCTCGGCGCTGTCCTTGCGGGTGAAGGCGCCCATCTCGAGGTTCTCGCGAACGCTCATCTGCAAAAAGACGCGCCTGCCCTCGGGGCACAGGGCCATGCCCTTGCCCACGATGGTGTGGGGCGGCACGCCAAGCAGGCTCTCGCCCTCAAACTCGACCTTGCCCTCGCGCGGCTTAAGAAGACCGGCGACGGTGTTGAGCGTCGTGGACTTGCCGGCACCGTTGGCGCCGATCAGGGTCACGATCTCGCCCTCCTCCACGTCGAAGGAGATGCCCTTCACCGCGTGGATGGAGCCGTAGTAGACGTTGAGGTCGTCAACGTGAAGAATGCTCATGCCTAGGCCTCCTCGTCGTTCGCGGGCGCAGCCTCGGGCTCGGGCGCGACGTCGCCGTCGTCCTGCTTGCCGAGGTAGGCCTCGATGACCTGCGGGTTGCTCTGGATCTGCTCGGGCGTGCCCTTGGCAATGATCTTGCCGTAGTTAAGCACGGCGATGCCTTCACAGATGCCCATGACAAGGTCCATGTCGTGCTCGATGAGCATGATGGCGATCTGGAACTCGTCGCGGATCTTGCGGATGTTGTCCATGAGCTCGGCCGTCTCGGACGGGTTCATGCCGGCGGCAGGCTCGTCGAGCAGCAGAAGCTTGGGGTTGGTGGCCAGGGCGCGGACAATCTCAAGCCTGCGCTGGGCGCCGTAGGGCAGCGAGCCGGCGACGTGGTTGGCGTAGACGCTCATATCAAAGACGTCGAGCAGCTCAAGGGCGCGCTCGTGCATCTTCTTCTCGGCGCTCCAGTAGGCCGGCAGGCGGAACACGGAGCTCCACATGCCCTCCTTGACCTGGTTGTGCAGGCCAATCTTCACGTTGTCCTCAACGGTGAGCGAGGAGAACAGGCGAATGTTCTGGAAGGTGCGGGCCACGCCCAGGCGGCTGGCCGCGGCGGCGTCCATGCCAGCGGTGTCCTGGCCATCGAGCATGACCATGCCGCGCGTGGGGTCGTAGACCTTGGTGAGCAGGTTGAAGACGGTGGTCTTGCCAGCACCGTTCGGGCCGATGAGGCCAGCGATCTCGGTCTTGCCCACGGTGAAGTTAAAGTCGTCCACCGCGTGCAGGCCGCCGAAGTCGATGCCGAGGTGGCGGCACTCAAGAACGGGACGCTCGTTGACGTCGCGCTCAGGAACGATGGCGTCGGTGGGCAGCGGGACCATCTTGGTCTCTTCGCGGCGCTGCTCGGCCGCGCGCTTGAAGGCGTCGGTGGGCTTATTCATCAGCCTCGCCACCCTTCTGCTCTGCAAGCTCTGCGACCTTCACGGGCCTCCTGAGCTTGGCCTTGATGCGGTCAACGAACTGACGCAGCACGGGGTTGTTGGAGACGATCATCACGAGGATGAGGACGACGGCGTAGATGAGCATGCGCCAGTCGGAGATGGCACGCAGCATCTCGGGCAGCACCGTAAGGACGGTGGCGGAGATGATGGAGCCGCGGATGTTGCCCATGCCGCCCAGCACCACGAAGACAAGCACGAGGATCGAGGTGTTGAAGTCGAACTTCTTCGGGACGACGGAGCTGTAGCCCATCGCGTAGAAGCAGCCGGCGGCGCCAGCGAGCGCGGCGGCCACGACGAAGGCGATCATGCGGTACTTGGTGACGTTAATGCCCACCGACTCGGCGGCGATGCGGTTGTCACGCACGCTCATAATGGCGCGGCCGGTGCGGCTGTTCACGAGGTTGAGCACCACGGTGACCGTAATGAGCACGAGCACAATACCGATGACGAAGGTCGACATCTTAGTGATGCCGGTGGCTCCCTGCGGGCCGTTGATGAGCAACGTACCGCCCTGCATGCCAAGGGCCTTGGCATCAGAGAGCGAGAAGTGCAGGCCTGTTGCATCCAGACCAACGTAGAGGTTGTTCAGGATGTTCTTGATGATCTCGCCGAAGGCAAGCGTCACGATGGCGAGGTAGTCGCCGTGCAGGCGCATGACCGGAATGCCGATGACAAAACCAGCGAGGGCGGCGAGAGCCGCAGCAATCACGAGGGCAATCACGTAGGCGAGAATGCCGTTGCCCACCATACCGCCCACGCAGGAGAAGGCCACGACGCCGGAGAAGGCGCCGACGCTCATGAAGCCGGCGTGGCCGAGCGACAGCTCGCCGGAGATGCCGACGACGAGGTTGAGCGAGACGGCCATGCATACGTAGGCGCAGATGGGCACGAGCTGGCCGGCCAGCGAGTTGGTGAGAATGCCGGCGGCGTCGAGGGCGGTCATCACAACGAAGAAGCCGATGATGATGCCGTACGTAACGAGGTTGGAGCGCAGGCGCTTGCTGATGCGGCGAGCGGGCGCAGCGGAAGTCTGTTCTGCCATGTGCCTACACCTTCTCCCTGACGGTCTTGCCGAGAAGGCCGGTCGGCTTCACGATGAGCACCACGATGAGCACGGCGAACACGATGGCGTCGGCCAGCTGGGTGCCTACGTAGGCCTTAGCGAAAATCTCGATGACGCCCAGCACCAGGCCGCCGAGGAAGGCGCCCGGGATGGAGCCGATGCCACCGATGACGGCGGCGGTGAAGGCCTTGATGCCCGGCAGCGAGCCCGTGGTGGGAACGAGCGTCGGGTAGGCCGAGCACATGAGCACGCCGGCGATAGCGGCCAGGCCGCTGCCGATGGCGAAGGTGAGCGAAATGGTGGAGTTCACGTTGATGCCCATGAGCGTGGCGGCGCCACGGTCCTCGGAGCAGGCACGCATGGCCTTGCCCAGGCGGGTCTTGCCCGTGAACAGGGTGAGGGCCACCATGACAACGACGCCCGAGATAACCGTCACGATGGTGATGGCGCTAACCACGAGCTGGCCGCCAAAGAGCGAGACGGAGGGCAGGCTCACCACGGAGGGGAACGACTTGGTGTCGGAGCCCCAGATGAGCAGCGCGGCGTTCTGCAGGAAGTAGCTCACGCCAATGGCGGTGATGAGGACGTCGAGCGACGGGGCGTTGCGCAGCGGCTTGTAGGCCAGGCGCTCGATGATGATGCCGAGGACGGTGCAGGCCGCGATGGAGAGAAGCACGCTCACACCCGTAGGCAGACCAAGGTAGTTCACGGCGCAGAAGCACACGTAGCCGCCGACCATGATGACGTCGCCGTGAGCGAAGTTCAGCATCTTGGCGATGCCGTACACCATGGTGTAGCCCAGGGCGATGATTGCGTACACGCTACCGAGCGAAAGACCGTTGATGAGGTTCGTCAGAAATCCCATGCCATACCGCCTCCTTTCATGTCACGTTGCGAGAAACCGCCCGGCAATCAGCCAGACACCGCCCCGCAACTATCCATTCCTATCGACAAGCGGGAGCCACCTTGAAGATGGCTCCCGCTTTCATGTTCAATGCTTCAGGCTTTGCGCCTTGCCAAAGAGAGGCTAGTCGAGCGGCTGGTACACGCCGTCCTTGATGACCATGCCCTTGGGCTCCTTGGAAACCTCGCCCGTGTCGGACCAGGTCATGTTCTCGCCGGTGAGACCAGAGTAGGTGTAGCCGTCGCAGATGGCAGCCTTGAGCTTGTCGGCGATGTCAGAGGCGCTCATGTCAGCGGTGCACTCGGTCTTCTCGAGGAGCTCCTTGATGACGTAGACGCAGTCGTAGGCGTCTGCGGCGAACTGGATCGGGTCGGAGCCGTAGGCCTCGTTGTAAGCCTTGGTGAAGGCCTGGGTCTTCTCGTCGGTGGCGGTGGCCACGAACGGGGTCAGCAGCATGACGCCCTCGGCAAGATCGGTATTGAAGCCCTCAACGGTGAGGATGCCGTCAAGACCGTCGCAGCCGAAGAAGCTCGGCTCGAAGCCCATGTCGTGGGCCTGGGTGAGGATGAGGGCGGCCGGCGAGTAGTAGATCGGGAGGAACACGAGGTCGGCGCCGGCGCTCTTGGCGTCGTTGAGCTGCACGGAGAAGTCGGTGGCGGAGTCGTCGGTGAAGGTGGTGGCGGAGACGATCTCCAGGCCCTGCTCGGCAGCCTCAGCCTCGAACTTCTTGTAGATGCCGGTGGAGTAGGCATCAGAGTTGTTGTAGATGACAGCAACCTTGGTGGCGAGGCCCTTGCTCTTGAGGTACTGAGCAGAAGCGGTGCCCTGGTTGGGGTCGGTGAAGCACATCTGGTAGACGTTGTCCTTGCGGGCAGTCGTCACGTTGCCGTCGGCGTCAGCCTGGCCACCGATGACGTCGTTGGAAGACGCGGACGGGGTGAGCTGGAAGACGTTGTCGGCGTTGGTCTCGGCGGAGACGGCCACACAGGGGTTGGTGGTGGTGCAGCCGACGAGAGCCTGCAGGCCCCAGTCCTTGAGGTTGTTGTAGGCGTTGACGGACTTCTCGGCGTCGTGCTCGTCGTCCTGCGAGTTGAAGTCGAAGGTGACGGTGCCGCCGGCAGCGTTGATCTCGTCAACGGCGAGCTGAGCGCCGTTGTTGGTGGCCTCGCCGTACAGGGCGGCGGCGCCGGTCAGCGGTCCGATGTGGCCGAGCTTAAAAGCGCCCTCGGTGCTGGAGCTCTCGGAAGAGCCAGCGCTCGAGGAGCTGGAGTTGCCGCAGCCAGCGAGGCCAGCTACGCCTAGAATGCTCGCAGCACCAGACAGCTTCACGAAGTTCCTACGAGTCAAACGGTTGGACTCCATCTTTCATCCTCCTCTTTGCGTGGCCTTCTGTGATTGTGTTTTGGCACTCGCGGGGAAGGCCTACCCCGCTTGTGTTGGAGACCTATCCTAGCGGTCGATAGTCAAGCAAACGTTCAGTAAGGCCGATACAGCTCGGCGTTTTAACACTGACGAAATATTCAACTATTTTTGCAAACGGCTAGATAATTACGGTAGACGGCATGAGCCGCACGAATGCCCCAAGCAGGACAACGGCTTCAGAAGCGCGCAAAACCGCGCAACGCAAACGTATGAGTTTATGCAAGGCGCTCAGGGTGCCGCTGGAAAGCGCAGGTCTGCGGCCTATCCGAGGCAGGCCGCGACCGTCGCGGCGATGGAGCGCGCCTCGTCGGGCGTGACGTCGGTGGGAAGGCTCACGGCGCCCTCGCAAGCCTGCATGGTGGCAGGCCAGTTCGCAAAGCCCTCGTCCACGCCATAGGCGGCCGCGTCGGTGACGCCAGGGAAGAGCGGCTTGCGGTACCACGCCACGGCGTAGCGGCCCGCCGCACAGACGGCGGCAACGACGTCATCAGCTCGCGTCTCGCCCTCGACAAACACCGGGAAGCGCAGCAAGGAGCCCGCATCTTTTACCAGCGCCGCCGCGGGCACCGTAACGCCTGCCACACCGTGCAAGGCATCCGCATAGGCAGCCACGGCCTCGCGGCGCACGCCCTCGTTGGCATCGAGGCTGCGAAGTGCGCCGAGGGCCGTCTCGCACACCCAGGCATCTGGACGGGCAGGCTCGCCCGAGACGCCACCCGCCAACTCAACGGGGGCCACGGCAGGCTCAAGCTTGCCCGAGTCGGTCAGACGTTTGCGCAGGCCATGGGCAAGGTTTGCCGGCATGTGGTTGAGCAGGCGCATCTGGTTGAGGTAGGAACGTGCGGCCTTGGCAAGGCGGGCGTCGATTGTCGGCAGGCCCTCGAGCCTGCTCACGACGCGCGCGCCCAAATCCGTGGCAGCAAACTCAGGCGAGACCCACGCGGCGCCACCAAAGTGCGTGGGCAGCATCTTCTCCACGCCAAAGGAGTGGAAGGAGACGTCGGCAAGGGGCCTGCCATCAGAGGCGGTCGCAAGGCGCCCGACGCAATGGGCGCAGTCCTCGAGCACAAGGGCGCCATGCTTGCGCGCGGCCTCGGCAACGGCCGCATCCTCGGCAGGCATGAGGCCGCAGGTGTGCTGCAGCACCACGGCACAGGTGCACTCCCCCACCGGCAGGCGCTGCGCGTCGAGCGCCAGAGTGTTCAGGTCGATGTCGCCAAAGACGGGCACAAGCCCTGCCGCCGTAATGGGGTCGACGGCCGTGCAGCAGGTGAACAGCTGCGTGACGACTTCGTTCTTGGACACGGCCACCGTCTCGCCCGAAGGTGGGGCGGCGCCGTCGTTGCCCTCAGACGCGGCCTGAGCCCGCTCGGCCAGCACGTCAAAGACCACCTTCATGCCGAGTCGCGCCTTGAAGACGAGATGCCATTCGCCAGGCCTCGTGTTCGTACGCTCGGCAAGCAGCTCGCGAATGCGGGCTGCCGCCTCAGGCTCGTTTGCGCGTGCCACGTTGGCCTCCCCAGACGCCATTAGGACAGGTCCCTCTTGCCAAAGTACTTGCGGAAGTCGAGCACGTAATGAGCCCAGAGCTTGGTCATGTTCCAGACGCGAACCGGCGCATTGTCGTGCGCGCCGAAGACGGTGGTACCGCACTTGCCAGCAGCCATGAGCTCGAGGGCGCGCTTCTTCTCGGGGCCCTCCTCCACGTACTTGCGCACCACGCACTTGGGCACGCCGTACCAAAGCACCTCGTTGGTGCCACGCACCGGCTCAAGCTTGCCGCCGTCAATCACGTCGTCGACGGCGTAGCGAGCCAGGTTGTAGCCAGCCAGCGTAGAGAAGAAGCTACTACGGCCGGCACGCGGGTTCACCTCGAACAGACGGTAGGAACCGTCGCGCGGATCGTACTTCATATCGATGTTGAAGAAGCCGCGGTAGCCGCTGTGGGCCATGAGGCTCTCGACCGTGTCGTAGATAGAGTCATCGGAATACGAGAGGATCGCGGCGTAGTTGCCGATCGCCATGGGCGAGTAGTCCTCGAGCAGCGGGTGGCCGAGCGACATCATCGAGACGGTGCCGTCGGCGCGCACGTAGCCGTTCACCACGCGCATGTTGCGGTCGTCGCCGGGAATGAAATCCTGGATGATCATGCGGCCGGGGTAGCCCGCGGCATAGATGCGCTGCAGGGTCTCGGAAAGCTCCTCGGCCGTATCGAGGACGAAGGCCTTCTTCTGACCCTCGAAGGGGTGCTCGCGGTAGGCCGGGGCGTCCGCGGGCTTAAGCGCCACCGGGAAGCCAAAGGGCAGCTCGGGCACGGCAGGCCCGTCGGTCACGGCCGTCTTGGGATACGGCACGCCGCGCTGCTCGCACAGCTCGTAGAAGCTCTCCTTGTCGTTCATCTTGTCCACGAGCTCGCCGGTGGCGCACACCACGCGGTAGCGCTCGTCAAGCGCGTCGAGCTGGTGGGACAGCGCCACGGAGTAGTCGTCGCCGCAGGGCACGAGCACGGGCGTGGCGGCAAAGCCGGAAACGGCCCCGTTCAGCACCTCGACCAAACGGCTGCCCTCGAGCAGGTCGGGGACCACGCGCACCTCGATGAACTTGGAGTTAGCCGTGGGTGTGAGACCAAAGGTGCCATAGACCACGCTCGTGAGGCCAAACTCCTCATAGAAGGCCCTCGCCATACCATAGCCAGCAATCTCGGTGCCAAGCAGGACGGGGACGAAGCTGCGCTCAGAAGACGTGCTCATGTGAACCTCACTGTCTCGGGTTTACCCGTACGTACAAGCATAAGAAAACGGGACGCCCCGAAAGACGCCCCGCTCGCAATCAATCGCAACGTGTCTAGACGACCGGGCCGCCGACGACGAAGTTGCCGCCCCAGTTGGCGTTGACGTTGCTGATCTGCACGCCGCCGGGGATGGAGTGGATGATCTGGCCGCCGCCGATGTAGATGGCGACGTGGTAGGTGTTGTTGACGTTGGAGCCGTAGAAAACGAGGTCGCCCGCGGAAAGCTGGCTCGTGCTGTAGACGGGGCTGTTGTTGAGAACCCAGCAAATCATGGAGTTGCTGCCGTTGCTCATGCGCTGACCACGCGGAATGGAGATGCCGGCGGCCTTAAAGGACCACCACACGAGGCCGGAGCAATCGAAGCCGCCGCTGGGCGAGGCGTTGCCGGCGTAGGAGTAGGCGACGCCGAGCTGGGACATGGCGGCGGAGATGGCAGAGCCGTAGCTGCCAGAGTCGCTGGAGCTGGAGCCACCGCCGGAGCTGGAACCACCGGAGCTCGAACCACCGGAGCTGGAGCTACCAGAGTTGGAACTCGAGCTGGAGTTATTGGAGCTGCTGGAGTTGGAGCTCGAGGAGCTGTTGTTAGCAGCCTCGGCAGCGGCCCTAGCGGCCTCCTCAGCGGCGGCCTTCTTGGCGGCTTCCTCGGCGGCGAGCGCCTCCTGGACCTCCTCGGACAGCGAGCTCACGTAGGACTGCTGCTCAGAGAGGGCAGCCTGGACCTCGTCGGCCTTTGCCTGCGACTCGTCAACGAGCTGCTGCTGCTCGGCCTCCTGGGCCTGAAGCTCGCCCTGCTTGGTGTTGAGCTCGGCCTGGACGGTCTGCACCTGGCTGATGGCCGCAGCGTCGGAATCGGCCACGCGGTTGGCGTAGTAGACGCGGCTCACGAGGTCCTCGAAGCTGGCAGAGTCGAACAGGATGGAGAAGATGGAGACGCCGCCGGTCTTGTAGTTGGAGGCGACACGGCTAGCGAGCGTGTCCTGAGCCTCGGAAAGCTCGGCCTGCTTCTGCTCAATCTCTTCCTGGGTGGTGGCAATCTGCGCCTTGGTGTCCTCGAGGTTGCCCTGAAGCTGCTCGAACTCCTGGAAGGCAGCTGCGGCCTGGGCCTCATACTCGGCGGCCTTTGCCTGGGCCTGCTCGAGCTGAGCCTGGAGGTCGGACGAAGACGCGGCGAAGGCCGTGACGGGCATGGAGCCAAAGATGAGCCCCGCGCTAAGGGTGGCAACAAGCATGCGGCTGCCGATGGCGGGGGCGGTGCGTTTAAAGTTCATTCCCTCTCCTTTCGGGTGCTCCAAAGTATAGCCGCGCGGCGCGTCTTGCCCAAATCGGGAATCCCGTGACTGGCGCAGCATGCGCGCTCATTTGAGGCCTTCGAGGTCAGAGGGCAAGTATCCCTCTTTTGTTTGTGGTGCTTACGTGAGCGCAAAGACAGGCTTGCGTGCCCCTTGCAGCAGGATTGGAGCCAATTTCACACACGAATCCCGCCCAAAGCCCAAGACGCGCGCACGAACACGTTCACTGCGGCCTACCTAAAACTTCTGGCACCTAGCGCTTGAACCTCGCCAGCAGCTTGCTCACAAAAGAAGCCTCGGGCAGGTGCAGGGCCACGGCGATGCCATAGGTCACAAGAACCGAAGGGATGCCGCCAGCAACGACCACGATAAGGGCGCGGACCAGCGTAAGCGACCCAAATCCCCCAAGCAGGTACACGATGAGCGCACCTACGGCGCCTCCCAGCGCGCCCAGCACCAACGCCTTCAGGCAGCTCGCGGCAAACGACCTCAGCGACACAGAGATGTGGGCGTAGCGCAAAAAGGTGATGGAGATAACGCAGAGCATCAGCATGAAGATGGCGCTGCCCAAAGAGACGGCATGGATGCCGATGACGGGCACCATCGCGACGGTGAAGACCACCTGCACCACCGAGGCGGCGATGTTGGCCACGGCGAAGAGCGTCATGCGCCTCATCGACGAGAAGACCTTCTGGAAGAAGGTCTGCAGGCCATACCACGGCAGGGCAAGCGCAAGCGTGGTGAGGTAGGCCGCCGTGAGGTCGGCGCTGCCGGCGTCGAACTGGCCCACGCGCAGAAGCGACATCAGCGGCTTGGAGAAAACCATCAGGTAGATCATGAAGGGGATGAGGGCAAACATCAGGTGGCTCATGCCCGAGGTGACCTGACGGCCAAAGGCACGAAGGTCGCCCTTGGCAAAGCTCTCGCTCATCTCGGTGAACATGGCCACCGTGATAGGCACGGCCAGTACCGCGTAGGGCAGGGTGTACCAAAGCCTCGCGTAGTACTGGATGGAGCCGCCCTGCTCGGGCACGGCAACGAGCGCCATCGACGTCATGACCGAGGTGGTCACGAAGGCGCAGGCGGTGACGATAAGCGTGGGCGCGCCGATGCCCACGGTCTCCCTCAGCGCCGGGTCGTGCAGGTCGATGTGGAAGCTGAGCTTGATGCCGTGGCGGCGCAGGCTCGGCAGTTGCATGATCACCTGAACGGCCACGCCGAGCGGGTTACCGATCGCCAGGATGAGGAAGGCCAACGGGTAGTTCGTGTTCACCAGGAAGGCAAAGGCCACGAACGAGGCAATGGTGATGAGGTTGTTGAAGATGGGGGCGGCGTTGCTCCAGAAGTAATCGCGCTCGGCATTGAGGATGCCCGAAGCCACGCTCGAGAGGCAGTAGAGCACAATCTCGATCGCGAAGAAGCGGAAGAGCAGCACGCCGTCGGCCATCTGCGCCTGGTCGGTGCCCGCCGACTGCACCCAGATGAGCGGGGCGGCAAACACAAGGCACAAAACGAAGCAGATGCCGAGGAAAACCAAAAGGATCGAGAGCAGGTTGGAGATGTAGTCGTTGGCGCCCTGCTTGCCCTTGCGCTCGCGAACGTCGAGGTACACGGGCAGGAATGCCGTGATGAGCATGCCACCGATAACGAGCTCGTAGAGCTGGTTGGGCAGGTTGTTCGCCACGGTGTAGCAGCTGGAGAGCAGCGTGGTGCCGAGGGCGAAGGCCTGACCCCAGGTGCGGAAGAAGCCCG
This sequence comes from Acutalibacteraceae bacterium, assembly GCA_963639715.1. Lineage (GTDB taxonomy): Bacteria > Actinomycetota > Coriobacteriia > Coriobacteriales > Atopobiaceae > Parolsenella. The sequence continues at coordinate 1,827 of CAVHWW010000088.1, read as the reverse complement.
TGAGGCGGCTCGCAATGACGAGCGCGCTCATCATGGCGGCGCTACGGCCAACGGAGGCCTCGGTGGCCTCGTCGGCGGCAGCCTCAGCGGCCGTTACGGCGGCCTCGGGAGCGTCGCTAGCCGCGAGGCCTTCCCCGGCCTGGCTTGCGCGCTCGCTCGCGGCAGCCTCGGCCCCGGGCGACACGGGCATAATCGGCTCGCGCGCGTCGGCCTCGTCTATAAGGTTCTCGTTCGTGGAGTTCTCGCTCATCGAGCGTCCTCTCGGCAGATGTCGGCGAGCGTGGCATCAAGGAAGGCAACGAGCGCCTCCGAGCCAAGCTTGAGCGTAAGGCCCAGGCGCCCGCCAGAGATATAGATGTCGTCAAAAAGCTGCGCGGTCTCGTCAATGAGGGTGGGGAACTGTTTCTTCATGCCAACGGGTGAGCAGCCGCCACGCACATAGCCGGTCGTCGGCTCAAGGTCCTTCACATGCATGAGCGAAAGGCTCTTCTCCCCCGCTGCGGTAGCGGCCTTCTTGAGGTCGAGTTCGCAGCCGGAGGGCACGCAGCAAACCACGTGCCCACCCGAGGGTGTGGTGCAGACGAGAGTCTTGAAGCCCTGGTCGGGGTCGTAGCCAAGCAGGTTCGCAATCTGCACGCCAAGGTCCCTCACGCCACTGGGGTCGGGCTCCTCAAAGGTAATGGCCTCGTAGGCAACCCCGCCTCGCTCGAGCTCGCGCATGGCGTTGGTCTTCTGAACCCTATCCTTACGGGCCACACTGGCTCCCCTCGAACAAACCTGCCGCAGGTCAAGGCCTGGCCACAGCGGCCAAACCGCGGGGCTTCACAGCTCCGTGTCGTCTGCCGTAGGCCCTCACTAAGCGCAGGCAACGTGGCTCGCGCCGCAAGGCAAGCGCATCGGCAGACGTCGAAGGGTATAGTAAAGCACGAGCCACGCGCAGGTTTGCGCAGGCGTGATGGAGAAGCGCAAGGCCAAGGGGGCCACATTGGACAAGCTCGGCGTCATCGGCGGCATGGGGCCCGAGGCCTCCTCCTACTTCTACAGCGAGGTCATCGCCCACACCGTGGCCGAGCGTGACCAAGACCATCTCGACATGATGATCGTGAGCCAGGCCTCCATGCCCGACCGTACGCGCGCCATCCTCACCGGCGAGCACGATGAGCTGCTGACGAGCATGAAAGCCGACGTCTCCGCACTCGAGGCCTTCGGGTGCGCCAACATCGCCATCACCTGCAACACCTCGCACTACTTCTACGACCAGATCCAGAGCTTCACCAAGGTGCCCATCATCCACATGCCCCGCGAGGCTGTGGCCAGCGCCGTGCGCGACCTCGGTGCCAAGCGCGTAGGCATCATGGGCACCGACGGCACCATCCGCTCCGGCATCTACCTGCAGGCCTGCAAGGACGCCGGCGTCGAGTGTGTCACGCCTTCGCCCGAGCGCCAGGCTGACGTCATGTCGATCATCTACGACGACGTCAAGGCTGGGCGCCCCGCCGACATGCACAAGTTCAACAGCGTCATGCGTGAGTTCATCCGCCATGACTGCGACGCCGTGATCTTGGCCTGCACCGAGCTGTCCGTCGTCAAGCGCGACCACGAGGTGCCCGATATCTGCCTTGACGCCATGGACGTCCTCATTCGCGAATCAATCATTCGCAGCGGAGCGCAGTACAAATAGCCGCCTGGTTGGGCGGGGGCGCCGTTGTTGAGCTGACGGATCCCGAAGGGCCGGGCGCCCAAGGGGCCGTTGCGTCGCGTCCTCGCTCAACTGCGCTAGAGGGCTTCATTCCATAGGCTGCTGCGGAATGCTCCTTAACGGCCCCT